>NZ_FJVE01000006.1:2500-331047 GCF_900078195.1 Clostridium sp. Marseille-P299
AAAAATTTCGTTCTTTTCTTCTCAATAAATATCGGTTCCAAATTGGTTCCTCCCTGCATTGTATTATTTCAATTTAACAATTGCTGTCTTGTGTGCATGTGAAATAATAACATTAACAACATCTAGATTAACCTTATCATAAACACTAAATACCAATACAGTATCTAAGGTAGAATTTCCCTTTACAGTAGTATCGATTAATCTCAAATCGTTATCTAGAAATGTTAATAATGGTTTTTGAAAATTTCCTGTATTAATATCTAGTTGATATAAAATGTCTGATTTAGCTAGATTTAAAGCGATGTCTTTTTTTGAATTATTTTTCACCTTAAATTTCACAATTAATAATTGTTTACCGTCTCCTGCTTCAATATTAAAGTAAGTATCTGATAGACTGTCTTTTATCTCATATCCACTATATTCTATTGTTAAGTTTTTTACACCAATAACTTCTGTAAAATCAGCATTTGCTTGTAAATTACTATCATTAATGAAGCTTGCTTCATCCTTATTTGTAACATCTTTATTTTCATCAGCAATTGCTAAAGTAGGAGATGGCGTTGGTGTGGTAGTAACTGTGTCTACATTACTTTCCTCATCCTCTTCAGGATTAATTAGAACTTCCTCATAATTTTTATCATACTTAAATATCAAACCAGCAATGTATTCGGCAACTATATCTGATTCATTGTCAGTTAGCGAAATAGAACTGGCACACCCAGTTAAAAGTAACATACTAAGCCCCGAAATTGCAAGAAACATTTTAAATTTCAATGGATTTCCTCCCATACTATATACAAATTTAGTATTTTTATCCTTTTATAATAATAACACTTATTTTACTTATCGGCAATCTAATTATTTTAATTAATATCAATAGTAAAATAAATATCACTTATAGTAGATACGTACTATATAAGAGTAGAAAAAGTAAATTAAACGAAGTATTATTAATAAGATTAATTCCTATAATGAAAAAAAAGAATGCAATTACACAAGTTTTAAGTTGATTAAACTTAAAAACTAGCATAATTACATTCCATTTAATTAACTTTTAGCATCTAATTCAAACCAGAACTCTACGCCTGATTGATGGTTGACTACACCACACTCACGATTATGAGAAGTCATAATTGCCTTAACTATAGAAAGTCCAATACCACTTCCACCATATTCTCTTGTTCTCGCTTTATCAACTTTATAGAACTTAATCCAAATTTTATCAAGATCTTCTTCTGGAATATTAGCTCCCGTGTTATAAACTGCGATACGAACCAAATCATTGATACGAATTAATTTTACTTCAATTATGTTCGCTCCACTAACATGATGTATTGCATTGCTTATATAGTTAGTAACAACTTCCTCAATCATGTACTCATCTGCCCAAACATAAACTGGTTCTTTCTCATCAAAGATGACTGTAATATTCTTTTGTTTTATTAAAATATCAGTTGAGTTTAAGACAGATTGTATTAACGCCACAATATCAAATCGCTCAAATTCCACCTGATTATTACCAAACTCAATTTGATTAAGTGATAATAACTTTTTCACCATGTTGTTCATTTTCATTGCTTCATCAATAATGACTTCACAGTAAAAATCTCTACTCTCTTGATCATCTGAAATATTTTCTTTTAAACCTTCTGCATATCCTTGAATCAACGCAATTGGAGTTTTTAATTCATGAGTAACATTGGATAGAAAATCTTTTCGCATCTCATCAATTTGTATTTTGTTATCAATATCAGATTGCAGTTCATTATTTGCACTCTTTAGCTCCGAAATTGTCTGTTCTAAACGTTCAGATAGTGTATTAATGCTTGTTCCAAGTAACCCTATCTCATCTTGTGTTTTAACTTCGTATTTTACATCAAAATCTAAATCTGACATTTTCTTAGCAATCTCAGACAACTCAAGAATAGGCCTTGTAAATCTACGGCTAATAATAAACATTGCAGCTGTTCCCAGTATTGTTACAAAAATACCGACATATGATAAGAATTTATTTGAAATAGCAACGTTATCTTGTAAATTTTGAAAGTTAGTACGGAAGAATACAATGTAGCCACTATCTAATTTGCCTAAGAGATCTATCGAATTGGAATCCATAAGCATATCATACTGTTTATATATATCATATGCTCCTTCTTTAACCTTAATATGATCTAAAACATTGATTCCTTCGTAATTCGAAAAGCCACCAAAATAAGCTAACATTGACTTTTCTATCCGCTTCACATCAGTTTTAGAGCCATTGGTAATTGGATCTGGACTTCCAGTATAAATCCACATAATTAGATTGTTTTTAAAACCTAATTGCCCTATTCGGATAGCATCTGATTCTGACAATGAACCATTTTCATCTATATTATTAAAAATGTTATTTAATTCAGTATATGTCTCATCAAGCGCCTTAACTTTACTATATTGATAATAAAGGGTTAAAAATGACTTATTAATCATCCAACTTGCAAATATCGTTAAAACAATAGACGCAGTTAATAACAGTGTAATTTTTAATCGTATGGAATGCTTCATTATTCTACCTCAAACTTATATCCCATACCCCAAATCGTCTTGATATAATCCCCTTTGTCGCCCATTTTGCTACGTAGTTTCTTTACATGCGTATCTATTGTTCTAGCATCTCCAAAGTAGTCATAATTCCAAACATTATTCAAAATCTTTTCTCTAGATAATGCAACCCCTTTATTCATAACAAAATAATAAAGTAATTCAAATTCCTTAACGCTTAGATCTACGTTATTATTATCAATTTTTACTTGATGTGCTGCTTTATCAATGAGTATTCCTCCGACTTCTATTACTCCCTCTTCTTGTTGGTTGGTTCTTCGAAGAATTGCTTCTACTCTAGCAACTAAGATTTTCGGACTAAATGGTTTAGAAATGTATTCATCAACGCCAAGTTCAAACCCTAACAACTCATCTTTTTCATCGCTTTTTGCAGTTAACATAATAATCGGTACCTTAGAATACTGGCGAATTTCTCTGCAAACCTGCCATCCATCCATTTTAGGCATCATAACATCTAATATAATTAATGCAATATCCTTTTGTTCAAAGAAAATATCAACTGCAGCCTCACCATTTTCAGCTTCAATCACATCGTAATTATTGCGTGATAAGAAGTCTTTAACTAATTTTCGCATTCTACTTTCATCGTCAACAACTAATATTTTTAATGATTCCATCCCGCACCTCCGTAAGTGTTTAATCTAAAAGAAGTATAATAAACAGTTATGAAAAAACTGTGAAATAATTGATTTCTTTCCATAGATAATTATGAACTATTTGTGAATCAACAAATTTCTTTATATAATAAAAATTTATTAATCTATATTTTCTACTTTCCTGTATATTCATATATTTTTACTGTTTCCATAATAACTTGAGTCAAAGGGGCTTTCGTTTCACTATCCACCGGGATACTTGCCACCTTATCTAACACTGAAAAGCCATCCATAACTTGTCCAAATACAGTATGTTTTTCATATAACCATGGAGTTCCACCATATGTTAAATAATTGTTTATTTGCTCTTCACTTAAAGAAACACCATATGCTTCTTTAAAATAATCCTTGAAACTAAGTTCATCCTTATAACGCTCATCAATTAATGTCTTCATCTCTTGCACGGATGCTGCGTCGGCATCTACTATAAAAAACTGACTTCCGTTTGTGTCTGCACCTGAATTAGCCATACACAAAGCTCCACGGAAAGGTTGTAATTTATCCGTAAATTCATCTTCAAACGGCTCATCCCAGATACTGCTGCCGCCTCGTCCAGTTCCAGTTGGGTCACCACCTTGAATCATGAAGTTATCTATAATTCGATGAAAGCTTACGCCATCATATTTTCCTTCTTTTGCTAAAGTCGTAAAGTTTTCAACTGCCTTAGGAGCATATTTAGGAAATAATTTTATTGTAATAGTTCCATAGTCTTTAATTACGATTTCAGCGACTGTATCACCCTTTTTCAAATCAGCAAATTGAGTTAATTTCTTTGCTTCCTCTGATAATGTTGGTTCTTCTTTTAATGTTTCTCCTCCATTATTATCAGTATTCGTTTCATCAGTAACTGTTGTGGTAGGATTTGGATTTACATCCTTATTATCAGTCCCCTTGCAACCAATGGATAATAAAGCAACCATAGCTAATGTAATTCCCAATTTAACCGTTTTTCTCATTTTTTATTTCCTTTCGTATATAAATTCTAGTCTTTTTAGTAAAATCTTTCTAATTCGTAGAAAAAAGAGGATGCCTTAAACTATATATAATAACGTTAGTTTTAAGACACCCCCATTAAAATTATAAACATCCTATCACATTCTTCATATGTTTGCAATGAAAGTATATTGTAAGATTAAAAGCAACGTTCTTTATGATCTTTCTTACAGGTTGTAGCCTTAATGCAATTATAACATATTTCATTCGGCAGTGGCTTGTTATCAAAATAATCTCTTAAGTTATGAAGAGTCGTTTCTGCAATATTACTTAGTGCTTCTGCAGTTAAAAATGCTTGATGTGATGTTACTAAAATATTAGGCATTGAGATTAATCTTGCTAACGTATCATCTTGTATGATACTACTTGAAAAATCCTCAAAAAATAAATCGGCTTCTTCCTCATATACATCAAGACCTGCTGCACCTACTTTTAATTGTTTCACAGCTTCTAATAGACTTTCACTCTCAATCAATGCACCTCTTGATGTATTAATTATATATACGCCATCTTTCATATTCGCAATACTTTCTTTATTGATTAGATGGTAGGTATCTTTTGTTAATGGGCAATGTAGTGAAATGATATCCGATTGTTTACACAATTCTTCAAAGGTCACATAATGCACATCTAGATTTTTATTTGGGTAAGGGTCATACGCTATGATATTCGCTCCAAAACCTGAACACAAACTTATAAAAGCCTGACCAATACGCCCAGTACCTACGACACCAATGGTTTTACCATGAATATCGAAACCTGCTAATCCTTCAAGATTAAAATTAAATTCTCTTGTACGGTTAAATGCACGATGATATTTTCGATTTAAAGTAAGTAACATTCCCATTGCAAATTCTGCTACTGCATAGGGGGAGTATGCCGGTACACTTACTACATGTATTTTATTATAAGCAGCTTCAAAATCCACATTGTTATATCCTGCACATCGCATGCCAATAATTTTTATACCCAAGGAATCAAGTACTTCAATTGTATCTTTATCGATTGTATCATTTACGAAAGCTACAACAGCATCACTACCATTGGCCATAATCGCTGTTTTACTATTTAATTTTTCTTCGAAATACTCGATTTCGAATCCATATTTATCTTTTAGTTTATCAAAATACGTACGATCATAAGATTTCGTATCAAAGAAGCTAATCTTCTCCATAATAAATCACCCTTTCTGTAAACTTATTTTATCAATTGGCTTTCCTACTAGTTCCAAACTTTATATCTAGTAAATCGTTTATAGTTTATAGTCTATAGTTTATAGTTAATAGTTAATAGTTTATGGCTAATAGTCTCTAGTAAATAACCTTGGTTTTTTAATTAATACTTGATAGATGATAACTTTTAAGTTTTAATTGAAAAATGATATATGGTAACTTTTAGTTTTAATTAACAGATTATAGTTTTTAGTTATCTCTATTTAAATTAATAAACATTATTATATTACATCTCTTTCTTATTGTTTCTTATTATGTACATACATAACATTGTATACTCTTATCTTTATCCTTCTTATTATTAGAATACACATACTAAAAAAATTATATTATATGCACAGAAAATAAATTATTGCTAAAAGTGCTCTCAAAATTTCTTACTTATAGCTATAAGATATCAAGACATTAATTTCGTTATTATAGTGAGATATAAAAATAGTAATTAAATTCAAGTTTTAATATAATTCTTCAATATTTATTTCCAATTTTCTACTATTCGAATCTATCACTGTTCTATTGACATTTCAATTTCTCTATATTATACTTAGTTTACGTCTGATGAAATCATCTTAATTGTAATTTTTTTCATAAAACTTGTCAATAGTTACAATTAAGTTAAAACCAGGGGTTGTACTGGTTTCGACGGGGGTTTTGAAATTACGGAAGCCATTCGTGGACTAGGACCACGTAAAAACTTAGAATTAAATATAAACGCAGACGAAAATTTAGCGTACGCTGCCTAGTGGCAGCTGTCGAACTTAAGCTTCCTGCGGCTTAAGACCTCGGCATCAAATTTGCAGGGCACTTTATTTCCAAAGCTTTGAGGAGATAAAAGAACTTATGAAGCTACTAAAGTCTATAGCCTGTCTGTTGGCGATAGATGGAGGGAATGTTAAAAGATAGACTGTAATGGGAGATGCTGTAATGGATGGGCTTTCGGACAGGGGTTCGATTCCCCTCAGCTCCATCTTTAAGAAGTAGCAAAAACACGTATAGTACTGATATTTACTGGTATTATACGTGTTTTTATTTTTCTTGTATTAATATTTTCCTCGAATTATACAACAATTTCGTTATTATACAACACGAAATACAACTCGAGTTTTTAAACAAAAGTACTTTTGATGTTCTAACTGTCCATTTTCTTGATACCAGGTATTATATTATAATTTTCATTTAAATATGACAATGGTATCTATCACTGGTTTATTACAGCATTACTTAATTTAATCCCCCCAATCTATAATGAGGTTTACTCTCCCCAAAAAGAAAATATCTGATATAATTATTTACTACAATTGCAACAATAGCTAATAGACACCAAAGTATAGAAAATGGTACACATATTTGGCCAAGAAAATTTAATTTATAATTCGTATAATCCCAAACATCTAATTTTAAGATAATATTTATAATAATCCCAGCTATTAATTCTAATAACGTAATAAGTGCTCCGCCGATGATTCCTTGTTGCCAAAGCGGTAAGGTACAATCAAGTCCTTTGTTTATAAGGCCACATAGAAGAAAGGCCAATCCACCAACAACTACCATACTCCAATGACTATCACCTTTATATAAGATTTCAAGTGTTATGTAAATCAAACCACCAATTAGATAAAGAACAATATACTTACACAATGTTTTCAAAAACATCAACCTCCTATTTAATAATTGTGTCTTAAATTCTCATTCGTAACTTATCATCAACTTGTTCATCTTTTGATAGTTAAGTAGTTCATAGAATATAATCCAACAAATAGTAAATTCTTAAGTATATTGATTTTAAACTTTATCTTAAAGAGCTTATTAAATTGCTATCTTCACCTCCCATATGATTATCTTTGACAAATAAGTAATTTTTTTACATTTTATATTTATATTCTACCTTCTTTCCCTATAATGTAAATATATATTTGTAATTATTTTACATTTATAGTTGAAATGTACGGAGATATGCTATAAAACATTACAAGAAAACACTATTAAACATAGTAGATACACGTAAAAAATGCGCCATACCGTTTCCTACGATATCGCGCATTCTGTTAACTATTTTCTTTTTTAATTCTAGATATTATTCCTTTGATGCTTTTTATAGATAAGTAATATTTCTCTGAAAGCTCTTGCACCGAAACCCCTTCCATATAGGCTTGAAATATCTCGGTATTTCTTATTATAATCATTTCCTTGCTTTTGGTATTTTCACCCCATGCTTTTTTTCGTTCTGCTTTTCTTGGAATATATATACATTCTCCATCCACGTAGGATTGAATTAATTCTATAATCTCATCTGGCAATATATCTGCTGCTTTTACATAGCTCATTTTGCTTCTCCCTTACAATTTTTTTGTTAGTTAAAAGCAAAGGCTATTCATCTAATTTACAGTATGCAATAGCCTATGCTATGCATTTAATACTAATCTCATATACTACCTCCATAAATTTAGTCAAATGGGTAATGAACTCCCCACATTTTTCGTAATTGATCCATAAACTCCATCATACGAATTGTTTCGTCATGTGGCATCTGAGGACACTCTAGTTCTCCATCTTTGATTGCTTTAATAGCAGCTAACACCTCGTATTCATAGCCTGTGATTTGCTCTGGACGATGTATTGTCTTAATAAGTTCATTTGCGTTATTATAAATTTCAATGCTTTCGTAATTTGTCATGCCCTTAACTACGAAATATCCTTCCGAACCATATACTACGGCTCTTGATTCCATTTTACTTAACATCGAACTATTTAGAGTTGCTAACTTATTATCCTTATATTTTAAAATAATACTATGCTGTGCATCAACCCCATACTCATTTAGAATTGCTGTAGTTTTAATATCCTCTATATCAAGCCCAAAAGTTATCGCTGCAAAGGTAAGAGGATATATTCCCAAGTCAAGAAGTGCCCCTCCTGCAAGCTCTGGTTTACTCATTCTTGGTACATTGAAATTCCTAGCGCCAAAATCAGAGTGCAAGGTGTGTACCTCTCCAATTACACCATCTACGATTAGATCTTTAATTGTTTTAGCCATTGGCATATAACGAGACCAAATAGCTTCTGTGATTAGAAGACCTTTCTCTTTTGCAAATGAAAGTACTTCTTTTGCCTGCTTTGCATTTGCCGTAAACGCTTTTTCACATAAAACATGTTTACCATGCTCTAGGCAAAGCATCGAATATTCGTAATGATGAGAATGTGGAGTTGCAATATAAACCAAATCAATATTCGGGTCCTTAACCATTTCTTCATATGAACCGTAAGCATGCTCAATATGAAATTCTTCTGCAAATTCTAATGCTTTTTCAATGGTTCTAGAAGCGATTCCATAAAGGTTTGCTTCCTTCATCCCATTCACAGTTTTTGCCATTGATTTTGCAATTCTACCTGCGCCTAATATTGCTATATTAATCATCTTGTGCCACCTTTCCTACGGATGCTGCATAAACAACAAATTCATTTTCTTTTGAGAATGATGGAGTTGTATCAAGCTCTAATAATTCATCTGCAAGTTCTTGCTCATAAGCACCAATTGCACATGTTCCACAACCAATTGCTTCGCAAGCTAAATATAAATTCTGGCAAACATGTCCAACATCGATCAATGAATACTTTTGTGCTTTTGTAGTATAACGCCATTCGGAACGATACGGCGTTACCGTCCAAAGAATAGAAATTGGTGCATTTCCAAAAAAGTCTTGACCTAGAAAAGCTTTTGAAAGTTTTTCTTCCATATTTTCAAATGCTTTTAAAAATTCTAATTTATGTTCAATCGCTAAATAATGATATAAACCTGGCTTAAGCCCTTCTACATTTTTTATAAAAAGATATGTCTCAAATGGATGTCTTGCGCCAGCGGATGGTACTGTACGTATGGTTGCTTTTCTTTCTCTACCAATTACTTTTTTAACGCCTTGTGTTGACCATAATAAAAAAGATAATTCATCTAATGTTAATTTTGTATCTTCATACTTTCTTCTACTTTTTCTTGTAGTAAGAATCTTTAAAAAATCATTATTTTTTATAACATGTTCAAATTCTGTCGTTAAATCGATTGTTTCTATCCCATATGCAGGTTTCTCTAATGGAGGTTGCATTATTCCAGCATTTTGATCGCTGATATAATCCTCATCTAAAGAAGTATATGCTTTCATTACTTCTCTTAATTGTAATATTTTATGATTTAATTTATCATCCATAGTCTTAATCTCCCTTAACATAAACGAAAAAACTGTAAAGCTTCTAACTTTTAGTACTAGATTCTAAAAAGTTCTTCGAACTTTTCATCATTAGATACATGGTGCAAAAAGAGCACCATGTATCTACATTATAACACAGTCTTTTCCTAGTTAATACCAAAATCTTAACTTATATGGAATCTTCTTTTACTGCTTTTGTAATAGCATTTTATTACGGTATTTTAAAGGAGTGATTCCCATGTAGCGTTTAAAAATGCGCCCAAAATAAGTAATACTTTCATAACCAAGCAATGCGGAAACTTCCTTGATTGAAATCGACTTGTCTAATAAAAGTTCTCGTGATTTTTTCATCCTTTGTAAATTCACATATTCTGCCACAGTAAATCCTGTGGTTTCTTTAAATACTCTGCTTAAATAATTTTTATTTACACCAAATTGCTCTGATAATTGTTCTAAGGATTGTTCTGTGTTAAAATTACGAGTTATGAATTCTGCTATTTCTTCTACTTTTTCATGTCTTGGAGATAAGGTCTTATCATTTTTCAGGTCGATACTACTCTTTCTTCGTATAATAAAAATAAAGAACTCGATGAGTTTAACATATGCCATCCATTGATATCCACTATCCTTTTTTCTAATCTCCTCCGCAATTTCATACAAAATAGATTCCACATGCTTTTGCTCTTTTTCATTTAACTCAAATACTCCATGAAATTTAGTAAAATAATGATCTAAGTTTTGAGATTCTTTTTCACCAATCGCAAAAAGTAGTTGAAATTCCTGCTCTTTTGATTGTATCCATATGCGTTCATACAAAGTGCCCTTAGAAAAACTTATTTTATGTACTTGCCCTTTATTTATTAGTACTAAACTTCCTTTTTTAATATTATATGTTTCTTTCTCAATAAATAAATTGCCTTCTCCATTCAACAAATAATAAATTTCATACTCATCGGGAAAATAATTGCTTGGCATAGATTGCTCATTATTAAGAATCACTCGCTCTATTTTTAAACTATCCAGAAATTCCTCAAAGATAACTTCCCTCATTTATAAAACCCTTTCTCAGGTTCCTTTTTAGATACCTTTTCTAATGCATCCCCTGCTGTTATTTATGATACTATCTTCCATGGCATTCTCTGTTGCTATTTATGATAATTTCTTTCATGGCATTCCCTGTTCTATTTATGACTATCTCTAATGTCATTTCCTGTTGCTATTTATGATACTATCATTAATGTCATCCCACGTTGTTTTTATAAAACTAATTCTAGCTGCTTTAACACAGTAACAGCCTCTCCCCTTGTTATATATTTTTTAGCTTGGAACTCATGTGGAATGATTGAAAGATGTATCGCTTTCTTCACATAAGGTATAGCATAAGGGCTTACATCGGATGGAATCTCATAGTCAGGCACATTGGTAAGAACTTTTCTACAGCAGTAGCCTTTGATACAATAGGATATTAGCTCTTCCCACGTTACAAAGTTATTTGGATGAAACAAATTATCTTTCACCAAATAATCATCTAAAAGATTATTTTGTATCGATACTTCTACCACCCCAGCATACCATTCATGCCCTAAGACATCAGGATAATGATCATTATAAACATTTGTTGGTACAAAACGAACTACTTTGATAATAAAATCCAATGCCTCGGCTCTGGTTATATATTCATCCGCCCGCTCAACTTCACTTGTAAATACACTCTCTGATAACTCACCTTTAAAATCTTTTGGTGGAATAGGCAAGGTAATGGAATCTGGAGGTAAGAATTCATCTTCTAATTCATTTATATAATAAGACAAATCTGGGATATTTTCCTGTTTGCATGCTCTTGCTACATATCTAGCCATTTGGTATGCACCATAATCATTACTATGGGTATAATCTTTTGGAAAATAATATCGTTTTGCTCTTTCCAAACCTTCTTTTAAAACAAAATCCATACTCATTTGATGCAAGTCTATAACCGCTACATTCATCTCTTTCCCAATTTCTATGCACACTTCTGCAAAATCCTTTAATAAATCATTGTAACTTCCATCTGATTTCCATGTATTTCTTGCTAGTGGTGTCACTATTATTGGAATAGCGCCAAATCCTCTCATTTCAATCACGTAATTGCATAAACGTTCTTTATAGCCACCAAATGCATCTAAATGTGTAAGCTTTTGATCGTTATGCCCAAATTGCATGATAAAATAATCTCCTGGCTGTATGTACTTTTTAACGATATCGTAATGCCCCTCTTTTACAAATGACTCAGTAGTAAGTCCAGAATGTGCATGGTTCGATACTGCTATTCCATTCATAAGAAAGGCTGGGAACATTTGAGCCCATCCTGAGTAACAGCAACCAGGATCATATGGATACGCTGCACCTTGATCAGTTACGGTGGAATCCCCTGCAATATAGATTGTTTTACATTTTAATTCACGAATTGAAATCTTAGATACAATAGGTGTAGATGCTAAAATTGCAATATCAATGGACGAATCTTTAAACACTATTTCTTTGCCACGTGGAATGATGTCACAAACATTCACAGTAAATGTTTGTTCAAATACAGTATTAGCACTAAGATAAGGAATACGTACCATCAATCGTCTTCTTTGACTAAAAATCATGACATCGTAAAGCTCCTTATCCGCTGTATCAATCGTTACCGTAACTTCATAATTACCTGCCTGTGGAACATTGCTTTTAAAAATTAATGGAAGGGATTCGTTCATAACTATCATACAGCCATTTGTTCTCTGCTCTATGCTCGTTAGTTTTTCACCTACTAACCAGTACCATGGTTCAAATGCAGAATTCAATTCCGCTATTTTTAATTCTTCTATTTCATTCCTATTTTGTTCTGTGACAAATCCAAATCCATTCTCTAAACTATATAAACAATCCGATGAAATAGCTATATTGGAATCCGTTTTATATAATTCACCAAATACATATTCTCTATAAAACATATTGCAACCACACCTTTCCATTCTCTTAAAGAATGTATTTAAAACTTACACTTTGATTTAAAAAATAAAAAATACCATAAAAATTATTTTACTTAAATCATTAGATAAAACATCTAACACTTAAGGGTAAAAGTAACCTTTATGGTATTTCAAATACAACATTATTTTAGATTCTTAAGTTTTAATTTGAAAATAATTAAAAATCTAGCCGTTCCACTTCACCCCATACATTTCTACATAATTAATTATTCCAATTCAACAATACTTGTATCATATGCCTCCAAAACAATTGATTTTCTTCCAAAGTCTGTCTCAATCTCTGTTACTTGTTTTTCATCACTGTTATTAATAACAACCAATGTCTGACTGTTCGGATAATAAGCACATTCTGTATATGGATTACTTGTAACATACTTACTGGATAGGAGAGTACCTCCTACGTATAAGATTAAATTAAATAACAATCTAGTATTCTCCAAACTCAATTCATAAGAAGATAAATAAATACCTTTACCACTTCCATAGGAATTTATTGTCATGGTTGGAATTCCATTTTCATCCGCAAGTACTGCTGCTAGACCATCCGTTAAATATAAATTTTCTTTTCCCTTAACAAATGAATTATTTGGAATAAGTCCTTCTATCTTCGTGGTATCATACTTCCATTTTCCATGGCAAACCCTTGCCCCAGTATCTTTATCAATTCCAAGAATATGAGCCATTCTAAAATAAGTATCATATCCTTCCACAGCAGATGGTTCATTTACACCAAGGAAAGTTCCACCTTCGTAAACCCATTTTGTAAGGATTTCAACAACCTCATCATCTTTCCAATAATCTCCGCCACTCCATGCAGAGCCCGCATATCCTGCATTAATTACAATATCAATGTCATTAAGTGCTCCCTGTTTTAAATCTTCAAAACTAATGAAAGATACATCTACCGGAAGGCCAGATAAAGCTTCATTGATATGAATTAAATCATGCATATAGGTTTCATGAAAATGCCCGGACAAGGTCCACGATCTTAATTTACCCCAACTATGTAAAACTGCTACCTTAGATTTGACTGTAAGAGGATGACCCGCTTTATGAAATTCCTTAATCAAACGAAATTCATCTGCTACCTTTTCAATATAATCGCAAAAGTCTGGATATGGCTCTACCAAATGTAAATAACCACCTAGACCAATTCGATCAATCGGTACTCGAAGCAATGCTCTGCGTATGCTATTCCAAAACTTTTTCGCTTCTAGTGTTGGGTCTCCGCCTTCCATAAATGTAGGAAGCCCACCAAGCCCAACCGGGAATAAATATGGATGTAATCTTAATTCATGTGTAGCTACGTCAACCCCCGCACATAACCTAGCCTCATATCCTGAAAAAACACATTTAATTAAGCCATCAAATCCAAATTCTTTAAATCTATCATTATATGGTTCAATACCAACCCAACTGTCATCATAAAATACATAAGCCAATTTATTGTACTTATGCGTTATATCAATTAACTTTTTACCAAATGTAATGACAAAATCATTAATGAATTCCATCCAATCAAGCTTTTTCTTATTCGCTACCATGTGAGTAACATTTAACTTACCTTGATTGATAAAATCCTCTGCTGTCATTTGGTACCCATACTTTTCTTTAAACTTATCAAGTGCTAATGGGCTTACTGTAAAATCGTAAGACCCCCAATCTGAAAAGAGATGTCTATTTCTCTCACTGCTACCCCATATCCAAACAAAATTATAAAACATTGATGTAAAACGAACTACTGTTGTATCTGGATGAGCCTTACACCAATTCTCCATCCAATCTAGCATATATTCCTGCGTTTTTACATGCATTGGGTCAATTTGCATAAGATGTTCTTTGTCCCAATGATTCGTCGTATGATTGTACATCGAAATTTCTTCCCAAATACGATAAGCCATAAAACTTACAGTATACTTATGCCATAAACAAATATTTTCTATAACAACACTTTCTGACTCTTTTTGATAATTCCACTGTTCTCTAGCTACTTCCATACCAGTTGTACGATCATATACCTGCCAGTATTTTAAAGAATCTACAGAATCATTTATCTTAAATTGTTCTTTAAAAAAATCATCCATTAAAGAGATTGTTAAAGTCGTCTCTGAAGCAATTTTAGGTGAAGTCATAAGAAAGGTCTGCTGAAGCTTATCCATATTATCTTTTGCCCAGGTATTATGATCACGTATAATACAAATAGTAGAGTAGATACCATAACCAGCATTTAAAATCTCGTCTGATAAAACTGTTCCATCGCTATCACGAATCACGTCTGCTCCCCATTTTTCTGCCAATTTGAGGGTCAGTTCTTCATACCCAGATTCACCAGGTAAGGTAAAGCTCCCTTTTGTCACGTTTTTAGTCATGATTTTTGTCCTCCTAATACCCTATAATAAGGCGATACCTTGCATTTTATATATAAGCTAGTTATAGGGCTCCATCACGAACAAAACTCTCGTAATTAAGTGCAGCCGCAAAAAATGCTAAAGCAAGACCCTGTCCCCAACCTTGAATCCAATCTCTTGAAATATTTCTATAACCATCTCTATCTTTCATTACTGCTGTTCCACCTGATACATTTAAGACTCTTCCATCTTCGCTAATATTTTTTAAGACACCTGAAATAGCTTTATTGATGTACTTACTATGTAATGGGTTTCCACAGGTAAGCATTCCTGCAGCAATTCCAGCAGATGCAGAAATTTCTTCATAGGATTCTTCATCATCTAGTAAAGTTCTCCATAGTCCATCTTCCGTTTGAACTAATTTTAATGCAGCTAATTGTTCACTTAAAGAACCTGCAATATCCATATATTTTGGGTAAAGATAGCATTCTGGTAATCTTTTACCTACTTGTGACATTGTATAAGTTGCCCAAGCATTGGCTCTTCCCCAATAGAATCCTGACATATGATCTTTGTTTATATTATTGTATCCATGATACCAAAAACCAGTTGCTTTATCTTGTAAGTATTTGATATGCCAATAATATTGATTCAGTGCATCATCAATGATTTCTTTATCATTAAGTTTAATACCAACTCTAAGTAGGAAAAACGCCGCCATAAATAAGGTATCCGCCCATGCTTGTTCTGGAAAATCATTCTTTGCAGAAACTGTATGTTGCAACACATTATCCCCAAAACGCAACGCTTTATTTCTTAAATAATCTACCTTACTCATTACGATATCCCAGTACTTTTCATCATTCGTAGCTTCATATAAAGTGATAAGGCTATGCCCCATAGCACATGTATTTACCGTCCATTTTGGTAAGCCTAATTCTATAAGTTCATCAACTCTATCTTTTAATAAAGTTAAATATTCTTCGTTTTTGGTTACTTCATACGCTTCGCATATACCATAATAAGCTACTCCGCACGGCCAGTCCCAAACCATGTCCATTTTCATTGTTCTTCTTACTATTTTGTCAACAACGTCTTCCAGCTCTTTTTTATCAAATGTCAATTTTAACATAGCCTCTCCTATCTGCGTGCGAACACGGCTTTTAAAAAGGGGGGATACTACAGCCCCCCTAATTAATAAATTTTATTATTTTACAAGTGTTGTAGTATTACCGTCTTTATAAGCTTGTAATCTTTCATCAATAATTTCTTGATATCCAGCTTTTAAGTATGCATCACTAAGTTCTTTGTATAATGCATCAAACTCTTCTGGTTTACACTTAGTTAAACGAACACTATATTCTTTGTATAAACTTAATAATGTTGCTGTGTATTCACTTTCACTTTCAAGTGCCACTGCAAATACTGGATCAGAATAAGCCCAACCATTATCTGCAATTTCTTTTAACTCATAGTAGTTATCAATTAAAGCTTGTGTAAAGTCTTGTGGCAATCCCTTTGGAGAAATTGCTGCAATACTATCCTCAATTGTTCCAATTGTCTTAGATGCATGAACGATACAAGTCATATCGATGTTCATATTGTGATTAAGCATTTCATCTCCTCTATAATCACCATTAACAACTGGAAGACCATTTTCATCTAATGTATAAGTAACGCCTTCAATACCATTTTCTAATGTAAATAAAACATCTTCTTGAGACATCCATTCCATGTACATCCAAGCTGCTTTTAATTGATCTTCATCAGCTAAAGAACTAAATCCAACGATCATACCAAATGGGTTATCTGCACGAATCTGAGGATGATCCATTACGCCTTCTTCAACTCCCCCATAGTTACTAGCAAGAGCAAGTTCAGCATCTGGATTCTTCTCATAGAATGCAGTTAACCAGTCAACATTTGCTGACATATATCCACCGTAACTAAAGATCTTTCCATTAATAAAATCTGATTTCATCTGAAGTGCATCTGCATCTAGATCATATTCTGTGGAAAAATATCCTTTGTTATATTCTGAATTCTGTCTCTTTAATAACTGATATGTTGGCTCCCATGATAAAGAAGCGGTTCCAAGACTTGAATGCATTGCCCATTCTTCTTCATTTACTGGGAAATCTCTAAATCCGAAATTTGCCACATAAGCTGATGTTGGAAGAGAAAGTCCAGTTGGTGCTTGATCTGTTAATCCAGCTGCAACAATTGCATCAATAGCTTTTGTATATTCTGCATAGCTTGTAGGAACTTCCATTCCTACCGCATCTAACCAATCTTTACGAACAAATGTTGCAAATGTATATGTAGTGTTATAGTAAGGTCTTTCAGATAAAGCAAAGTATGTTTTGCCATTAATATCTGTATATCCCAATTGATTATTATCAACCATCTTTTGATAATAAGTTGGTGCAACCTGTGCAAATTCATCTAAATTAATTTCTTGCATTGCACCGTCATTTGCCCATTGTGCAACTTTAGGATAATCATATTCCATTAAAATTGTTGGTGTTTGATCCGCTGCAATTAACATCTGATATTTTGTCATTACATCTGTTCTTGGAATTGCAACATATTCAACTTCAATATTATATTTATCGCCAAATTCTTTTTGTACCCATTTTGTCCAGTAGTTATCATCTACTGCAGGATACCCTTCTTTGGATCTGTCATAAACAGGAACAGTTATGTGTACTTTACTTTCAAATGGTGTCCATCCTTCGATACCCGCAACTGCAGTTTCAGGTTCTTTTCCTGTATCTTCGTTCGCCCCAGCAGTTACACCTGCAGTAGGCTCTTTTGTAACATCACCACTGCCAGTTTGCTCATCTTTTTTACCACACGCAGCAAGTGATCCAACTACCATTGCACTAATCATAACTAGTGAAAAAAGTTTCTTCATTTTCCTCATAATACATCCTCCTTTTATAAATTGCTTTATAGTGACTCTTGTTTAACAAGAAATAACTACCTAAATCAACCTTTCACTGCTCCAATCATAGTTCCTTTTACAAAGTACTTTTGAGCAAAAGGATAAAGACAGATAATCGGTAAAGTAACAAACATAATTGCTGCTGCTTGTAAAACTTCTGGTGTACTTACTACCTGTGCACCTTCCGCAATACTAACAGGTTCTGAAGAAGATAAAATCATATTACTTAACAAATATTGAATGTGCTGTAGTTTTTTTGTAGTTATGTAATATTTTGAATCGGCATATGCATTCCATCTTCCTACTGCATAGAATAAAGACAAGGTTGCAATAATAGCTTTTGAAAGTGGAAGAACTATTTTAATTAAAATTTGGAAATTTGATGCCCCATCAATAAATGCTGATTCCTCCAAACTATCTGGAATATTTGCTTGTAAAAAGCTCTTCATAATCAACATATTATATGGCGAAAATATCAATGGAAAAATCAACACCCACATTGTATCTAGCAATTTTAAATCCTTCATAAGTAAGTATTCTGGAATTAATCCTGCACTAAAATACATCGTAAAGAGTAAGATAAAGGAGAAAAAGTTACGGCCCTTTAATCTCTTTTTGGTAAGTGGATATGCCGCGAATATGGTAACTACCATACCAAGTACAGTGAAAATAGCAGTTACAAAAATCGTATATAACATGGCATGGGTTAATTGACCATCTCTAAAAATTGCTTTATAAGCTTCTAAGGTAAATCCTTTTGGAAATAAATAAACACTTTTTGATAAAACTTCTGTATTACTACTTACTGACTTTGCTCCAATATGTATAAATGGAATAATACAAGTTGAACAAAGAATAACTAAAATTAACATGATAATAATATCGCCAATCTTTATCTTGCCAACCCCAGAGGAAGGCCCACGATTAATTTCTTCATTATGTACTGCACTTTTTGCTAAACTCATAAAACCCCTCCTTTAAATTAATCCATCTTCGCCAAGGGTTTTTGCAATTTTATCTGCAAATAGAACCAATGCTAACCCAACTAGCGACTGAAAAAGACCTACTGCTGTTGCACGACTAAAGTTACCACCACTAAGACCCTTTTCATATACATAAACCGCTAACTGATATTGAAAATCTTTAACGCCTACATTGTCAAAAGCATTTAGACGTTCAAAGTTACTTCCCATAATTCTTCCCAAATTCATAATCAGTAAGGTGATTGTAGTACCTTTGATACCAGGAAGGGTTATACTCTTCATCTTTTGCCAGCGATTTGCACCATCAACTGTGGCAGCTTCATATAATTCACTACTAATACTAGTAATTGCTGCTAGGTAAATAATTGTTCCCCATCCCATACCTTGCCAAACACCAATTAACAAATAACTTACTGCCCAATGCCATTTTTCTGTAAGGAATGGAATTCCCTGTTCAATGAGTCCTGCTTTTTGTAATAAAATATTTACAAGACCAGTTTCAGGTTTAAATAATGTGAATGCAACACTCGCAACGATTACCCAAGATAAGAAATGTGGTAAATATAAAATTGTCTGACTTACCTTTTTAAATCGTGGGTAACGTAATTCATTTAATAATAATGCCAATATAATCGGCATTGGAAATCCTATTAATAAATCTAAAAAGTTAAATATCAAAGAATTTTTTAGTGCTTTTAAAAAGTCAGCATCAGCAAAAACTTTCCTAAATGTTTCGAAACCTACCCATTCACTTCCATCATACCCTTTGGCTGGTTTGTAATTCATGAAAGCCATTCGCAATCCTGGATACGCTGCATATTTAAAAACAATAACACATATTATTGGAATCAATAGCAACAAGTACAGTTGCCAATCTCTTTTTATATAGTGCAACAACCCTTTTTTTCTTGTTGGTAGCTTTTGATTTGAAGAATTTGACTCTTTCTTAGCTGGCAACATAGTTTTTTTCGTTTTTGTTAACGTCGTTCCTTCTCTCATTATGCAACTCTTCCTTTCTATTTGCTTTGCTATTTCTTTTGTTCAAATTGTCCTGTAAATTTGTTTTTTCTTAAATTTATTACAATCATAATACAAAATTTTTCCATTCATTTCTAACGATATTGTAAAATAAACTAATTAAAAACGACCATTTATTTTCAAAATTCTCCTAAAAATCAATCATCAAAATAGCTGAATTGTATGTTTTTAATAGCATTAGAGCCATTTATAATACATTTTTCACAAGTTATAAAAAGAATAATGAAATATCAATGGTTGAAATTCGTGTTTAAATTCATTATAATGATATTGTATAACATGCATAAAACACGAAACGAAAGGATGGATAATATGGCAAAACCAACAAAAAGCGTAGTTGAATATAGACAATATCATCTTCCAATTCATTTCCCGGTATTGCTTCTACATGGAGATCGTTGGAGAATTTCCGATATAAAAAGCGGACGATTACATTTTCATAACTGTCTTGAAATTGGAATTTGTCATTCCGATAGTGGTATTATGGAATTCGAAGGTGAACCAGTTACCTTTAAAGCAGGCGACATCTCTTGTATTCCAAAAAACTTACCTCATACTACATACAGTCACCAAGGTTCGCAAAGTTTATGGTCTTACATCTTTGTGGATCCTGTGGAATTATTTCGTGACTTTTTTCATAATTCCATGCTTGGTTTAGAAATTGAAATAAAACCAAATCGTACATTTCCTTATTTTATGAATAAGGCTGATTACCCTAAGGTACATTATCTAGTCACTTCTATCATTGATGAACTAGAACAACAAAAACCAAATTATCAAACAAGTGTCAAAGGACTTTTGTTATCTTTATATATTGAATTTATTCGCATTCAAAATTCAGAGGAACAGGATTACAATATTGATGCCTCCTCAGATAATGCTCTTGTTATTTCACCTGCACTAGATTTTATTAATACAAACTACATGCAACAATTTACTGTAGATTACTTAGCTGATTTATGCCATTTAAGCGTAACCCACTTTCGCAGGGTCTTTCACTCTATTATGGGTGTTAGCCCACTAGAATTCATCATGAATACTCGTATTTCAAGAGCATGTGTTTTATTAAGAAGTACCGAAGATTCCATATTGTCAATTTCTGAGCAGGTTGGTTTTCATTCCATCTCCAGTTTTAATCGCTGCTTTTTAAAAATAATGGAACTTACTCCTAGGGCATGGAGAAATCAGAGTTTGCATTCAGAAGCAAAGGCTGGTAAGCAATCCATCTTAGAGTTTCGTGGTTGGGTATAATAAGGTATTTCCTATAGTATAAAAAAGGATTGTTGCAACATAAAAATGTACAACAATCCTTTTTTCATGTAAGCCTCGTCTAAGTAGCAATTTATGTAATTTTATTTTTTATAATTTCGAAAGTATATCTATAGTTTTCAATTCTTTCTCTTTAAGACAGTTTTAGTCTATATTTTTTAGTCTATATTTTTTAGTTCTTTTGTTATTTAGTTATTTAGTTTCTTAGTTTTTAGTTTATAATCTTTTAACTACTAGCTTTTCTCTCGTTATTCATCAAATTCTACCGTAACGTAATACCCCCGATCTGTTTGTTTTATATCGCGAACAATACCCTTTAATTGTTTTAACCTTTCTCGAAATGGAATATTTCCAGACATAGCAACTGCTGGCTCAATCACATAATAGAATGTTGAGGTCTGTAATTGAGTCTCTCTAATATCTACTTCTTCTCCAATTTCAATTAATCCTTGTCTCTCCATTTTAAATTCCATTGTTCTCATAACTAATCACTATTCCTTTTATTATTTCATAACTTTATAATTTCATGACTTTATCAGTATCTTCTTTTGTATTTACTGACCTTTCATCAACTATAAACCCAACATTCGTATACTGATATTCATTACCCTCTTTTGAAATTACCGAAACATTTTTCAACATAAGACCTTCAATATTATTTGCTTTTAATCCGTATTTTCCTTCTGCTTTTATATTCTCTAAATAAATATTTTTAAGTGGACTTTCTGGTAATCCAGTGAGATATATGGCATTTCCGCCGACGGTTTTTAGCGTAATATTTTTAAATACGATATCTCGAATAATAGCAGTTCCCTCATTTTTCTCTCTTTCTTCATTTAACGCAAATATATCATGACTATAAAATTGATCAATATAGATTGCACCACGGAACCACTTACAATCGATATGTTCAAGGCTATTGTTTACAAAAGTAATATCCTCATACCTAATATTTTCCACAATACTACCTCTGCCTCTTGGCGCTTTTATACTTGATACACTAAATGAATCTGTAAAAACACAGTCTTGTACAAATACATTTCTAACCCCACCAGACATTTCACTACCAATTGCAACACCAAAACCATGATTAAAACGGCAGTTCGTAATTCGAATATTCTCCGAGGGGATCCCTACTTTTCTCCCCTCTTCATCTCTACCAGATTTAATCGCAATACAGTCATCTTGGCTTTCAATAAAGGAATGAAATACATAAACCTCACTACAGGAATCTGGATCAAATCCATCACCATTACAAATGCCATAAGCATTTCCTATTTCATCAAATTTAGTATAAATTTTTACTTGATTTAAACTAATATGATTGCAATAAATCATATGAACACACCAAGCTGGAGATTGTCTTACAGTAATATCTTTAAGATAAACATAATCAACATTCTGTAAACATATTGCTCTTCCTCGTTCACCAGCTTTATGAATCATTTCATTTTTTCTAAGTTCCACCCCAGAAGCATCAATTTTACCTCGTCCGCAGATTGTGATATGTTCGAATCTTTTATTTTCATAACCAATAGTATTAATCAAACTGGCATAGCAAGGGATTTCCCTACCTTCAAATCGATACTGCATTACTTTATAATCATTTGGATCTGTGCTTCCAAGCAAAACGCCTCCTTCATCAATATGAAGAGTCATATTACTCTTTAAAAAGATAGCACCAGTTAAAAATATCCCTTTGGGTACAAATACTTCTCCATCCACTTCACAAGCGTCAATTGCATTTTGAATCGCTTGTGTGTTCAAAGTCTTACCATCTCCAATTGCTCCAAATTCAGTAATATCATAAACTTTTGGTGTAGGTTTCGTACGAACTTTTATTGTATTACTTTTTAAAGAAAAACTT
Source organism: Clostridium sp. Marseille-P299 (assembly GCF_900078195.1). NCBI lineage: Bacteria > Bacillati > Bacillota > Clostridia > Eubacteriales > Clostridiaceae > Clostridium > Clostridium sp. Marseille-P299. The sequence goes on from NZ_FJVE01000006.1 coordinate 25,648, forward strand.
CCATCGTTTAATTTTGACTGTACATATATTTCATATTCCTTACTTGGGGCTAAGTCACTAAGCGTATAATCTGTACATTCACAGCTTCCATGGTACTTATTATTTATGTAAATTTGATACTCTACGACATTAATATGTTCCGTCGGCTTATCCCAAAGTAACGCAATACTGGTATCGGTTTGAGAAGCTGGTGGACTCATTAAATTCCTAGGTTCATTCTCTAAAAAAATTCCATACGGGATTTCAACATTCGTATACTTATTTGCTATATTTCCTGTTACTATAAATTTAATTTCATTCTCCCCTTCACATAGTAAATCTCCACATGCAAAATAATGTTTATTCCAAAAGCTAACACCTGCGTAAATTCCGTTACAATAACATTCTACCATTTCTTCTGCATTTACTGCAAAAACTTCATTTCCACTTAAATTAGAAGCTATATAAGAAACAACATAGGTCTTTTTATATTCATTTTCATCTACCTTTACCAATCTAGCATTTTTTGTGAGATCAATTCGATTTCTCTTTGGTAGTGTCTTAAATTCTTCCAATGATTCTTCCATGCACAGTAGCAGAATACTTTCTCTTCTAGCTAATGTTAAATGAAATTCTGTTCTATCACCCTTTCTTTTTACAGGTATTTGATAATATTCTCCGGTCCATAAATCCATGGATAACAGATTGCATTCCATTGGTATTGTCATGTACTCCTTAATCGTATCTGTTCCTTCATTTACTAAAAAATACATATCGATTCCTTGCTTGATTAAATGAGTAACACGCAAATCTTTACAAAATGATCTGGTTATTAAATCTCTATGCACCACATCATTTATACCATTTATATGTTTTGTATTTGGTAGCAACTCATTCGTACCATAGACATAGTCATACTCATAGCCTGAAATTAATAGCTTACCATCTACCTCTTTGCATCGTTCTAACATAGAAATCGGTAAATAATTAAATTCAATCTGATTTTGATATAATTCCTCCACTTCGTTTACTGCCATTTGACCACTGTTGCATAACACTGCGACCTTAGCGTTGTTCGTCGAATCCGTCATAAGAAATGACACTCGTTTCATATAATCAGAAAAATACTTATAATGTTTCCACCAAATATTTCCCGGTCCAACATCTGGTGGCCTTTCCTCTTTTCTTTGATCCCTTAAACTATAATAAAATGCATGTGGAATAAATAAATTAACTCCACGAACACCCAACCAATCAATAAACCATTTCATATCATCGCTTGTAAAATACCATGGAATTTGTTCTTTTACACATACCCCAAAACATTCATTGGAATTTCTTCTTCTACCTAAATGTCTTGCTGCATCCGAAGAACATTTTGCCATAACACTATGTACTCCTTTGGTACCACCAAGTTCTGGTGATACCCAACGAAATACTAAATCTTGACCAGGTATATGAAAATAAGTTTCTTCTTCAATGTCCGCGCTTCCCGCTGGATGACCCATAAGTGCTATGCCGTGCATTTCACACCACTTAGAAAGTTTATTATAGTAAACTTCATTTAAACGATTTTTGAGTAATTCTTTATATAAAATCGTAGTCCGATTATCTTTCCCCTCAAATAGATCCCATAGCTCATGTGCTTGTCCACCTTTGTCCACAAGCTCTTCTAACAAACCCTCTGTCCATTCAAAAAAGTTCTCTACATTTCTCCCCAATACACAAGGTTCATCAGTGAAGAATCCAATAATTGTATTACCAAAATGCTCTTTCAGATGAAAATAGTATTTCTCATGTGTTAATTCAATAAACTTCTCTACTGCCATAGGATTTAAGATATCCGCTGATAGAGGTGCTCTCTCTTCTCCATCATCTTCCCCATAATGAATTCCACGAATTGTGCCATTGCATGGTTTCTGAATGATATACTTTCCATCTTTGGGTCCATCAATAATTATACCATTCTCTTTATCGGATGAAATAGTAATTCCGATGGATGCATAATTTTTATTCGCTTTTACCACTTCTCCGTGGGCTGAGCCTGAAGGATACATTGCTTCATCATATAAAACTATTTTCATATCTAGTTCACTTGCTGTTTTAACAATATATTTGATGATTGAAAAATATTCATCCGATAAATATACCATATCTTTAGGAATTCCTATACGAGGATGTATTACAACACCATCTACCCCTTTTTCTTTAAAATCCACTAGTTGCTCTTTTAACTTATCCTTCGATAGTGTATCATTAATAAACCAAAATGGGATTGGCGTATACTCGTTTAAAGGACCTAACATTTCTTTTAAAAAGCTTTTAATATCTACCCCCACAATAGACTCCTTCCATCTATATTTACAACACTAACTATGTACTTTAAATTTGTTTGTTTTGTATATACAAACTATATTATACATAAATTTAACATATAAATTAGTTAAAAACTACTAAATACTTGCTAAAAAGAAGCAATATTAAAAATTCAATAAAAAAGGAACAAAGAATTGTCGCAAAATAGTTTGTTTCATGTAATGTCCATGAACACTATTTTGCGACTCATTCTCCATTCCTTTTTCATAGTTTTAAGTAACAATTCGACATCTGTTACTTCAATTGATAATAATTAGCGTTTTCCTGATTTATTTCCGCTCTTTGAATTTCCTGATTTATTGCTTGCAGATGAACCTGCTTTGCTAGTTGTTTTACCAGCTCCTGATTTTCCAGCTGCACTTACCTTATCTTTCTTGTTCTGTGCCATATTTTTCACCTCCCCAAACCATTATATAAATATATGTACTATATTTTCTCTTTCGTCAAATTAGAGAAAATTCCTCTACATATTAAATCATTGTAGTCTTAATCCATCTAATATTTAAAAATAGATGCTTATTATTATAGTTATTCAATGGGGGATGAAATCCACGTCATCAACAAAATATAATTGTCATTAAGTATGTTATATATCATTTTCCATTATTTGTCAATGCGATTTTATACTTTATAACACTTATTTTTGCACACATTTTTTCATATGAAAATATGAATTTTAGTTCATACATTCTCACAAATTCTTATGATCAATTACGTACTTTTGGTATGTGGAATACATTTTTTAAATGACTGGATGTCATTTTTATCGAGTTGATTTTATCGTCGTAATTTTATCGTCGTAATTTTATCGTCGTTATTTTAATCATAAAAAAAGAGTTATCTGGCTATGAAAACCGTCTAACTCTTTGTTCATTACTATTACGATATTTTAGTTATCAAATTATTCTTGAATTGAAGCCACAATTGCAGGTATTAATTGTTTCTTTCTCGAAACCACGCCTTGCAATGAAATTGAATGCTCCACTTCTTTTACATGAAATGCATTTTCAATTAGTTCTTTTGCATTATTACCGATATAAATCAACTCAGTAGATTCATTAATTATATTGGTCAACATAAAGAAAATCATATCAACGCCATGCTCATGCAAAGCTTTATCTAAGTGTGGTATAAGCCTTGTCTTAATATCAAGTAATTCCACTTCATTTAGGGAATTAATCTGACCAACACCAAAGGTAATATCTCCTACTGAAAAACGTTTAAAGTCTTGATAAAAGATTTCCTCAGCTGTCATTGTTTTTAAATTGCTACCAGCTTCAAACATCTCAGATGCATATTTTTCAACTTCGATTCCAGCTATTTTAGCTAATTCTTCAGCTGCTGCTCTATCAATTTCAGTACAAGTAGGTGAACGATACATTAAGGTATCTGATAATATTGCAGAACATAGTAAACCAGCAATTTTCTTATCTATTTCAACACCATTTTCTTTGTACATCATATAAATAATTGTAGAAGTACATCCTAGTGGCATATTTCTAAAGAATACTGGTTTCATCGTTTCTATTGTTCCTAAACGGTGATGGTCAATAATCTCTAATATTTCAGCGTCATCAATTCCATCAACTGCTTGTGCTTTTTCGTTGTGATCTACAAGGATTACTTGCTTGCGTTGCATATTAAGTAAGTTACGTCTAGAGATCATTCCTCGATAGTTTCCTTTATTATCAAGGATTGGGAAGTCACGGTTTCTTTGTTTTGCCATTACCACTTTAATTTCGTCTATAAACGCATCCGTACGGAAAGTAAGCAAATTATCACGAATCATAAAATGTTCAATTGGCATACTTTGATTAATAAGTCTTGCAACGGTATACGTATCATGCGGAGTACTAATGATTGTACACCCTTTATCCTCTGCCAATTTTTTTATTGTCATTGAAACTTTTGCCCCTTCGCATACGATGATGCAACCCGCTTTCATTTCAATTGCGCAAAGCTGTGATTCATAGCGATTTCCCAAAATAACCAAGTCATGTTCATTAATATAGTTTTCCATTAAATCAGGATTTGCTGCTGCAATTAACACTTTACCTTTATCAAAAATAGAATTTTCATCTCCAACTAGCATCTCACCATCTAAGGTCTCTAAAATATTAGCATAAGATGTTTTAGCCTCAGATAAGATTTTACTATCATACACTTCCATATAAGAAGTTGTTATATCACCAATGGTTATAATACCTTCCAATTTGTTGTCTTCTGTAATCGGTAATGTAACAACCTTTTGCTCACGCATTAATGTCCATGCTTTTTTCAAAGATATATGCCTGCTAACACCTGCAGTTTCTCGGATTTCAATATCCTTTACCTGTGTACCAACATCTGCAATATATTCTGGCATCGCAACATTAAATCGTCCGAGTACAAATTGAGTCTCCGCATTAATTTGACCTGCTCTTCTAGCAACATACTCTTTTCCTGTAATTTTTGATTTAAGGTTCGCGTATGCTATTGCTGAGCATATGGAATCGGTATCCGGATTTTTATGTCCAATTACATAGATTTTTTTAGAATGATTTGTCATCCCTACCCCTTTCTCATATGAACCATGGATAATGTGTTTTATTTTTTAACAGGTTTTATCTTAATTACTTAATAAAGTAGTATAAGTAACATCAATGAAATCACCTTATAAATTATTAATTTTATAAAAAGCAGAAAAAGTCAACTAACTATAATAATTTTGGATTCTTTTTCGGGCAGAAAAAGTCAAACAACTATAGATTTTTGATTTTGAACTCTTTTTCTGCTTCCCTCCTCTGATCTTTCTTTGCTATATCTTGGCGTTTATCATATAGTTTCTTACCACGAGCTAATCCAATTTCCATTTTAACTAGACTACCTTTTAAGTAAACTGTTAATGGAACTAGCGTATAGCCCTTTTGTTGTAATTGGCCTACGATCTTATTAATCTGATAACGATGAAGTAAAAGTTTTTTTACTCTAAGAGGATCTTTATTAAATATATTTCCCTTTTCATATGGGCTAATATGCATGTTATAAATATATACCTCTCCATTTTCCACACGCACAAAAGCTTCTTTTACACTACATTTTCCCATACGAAGAGACTTTACTTCTGTACCATGAAGCACTAATCCTGCTTCATACGTATCTTCTATGAAATAGTCGAATCTGGCTTTCTTATTATTCGCAATTAATTTAATATTTTCAGCCATTGTCCTATCCCCCTCACTTATATTTTTTATAGCTATTTCAAACAAGAATTGTCACTTGCTTAAAATGAAACTATTTAAAGAAATACTATACTTTTTTATTAATAACTACTTTTATAACGTATTTATTTTATAGCATCTTTATTTTATAACTACATGAACTTATAAATTCATAATCTAACAATACATGATTTTATAAATCATTATCTTTGGTAGACTTTAAGTCCATCCTCTTCTTCTTCATCTTCCATCACAGGTACAAAATCAATCGTTCTTAATAACTTACTTGTATCCACTACTCGAACTTTTATTTTCTGACCAAGTTTGTAGGTATGTTTCGTGTGTTCACCGATTAACATATAATGACTTTCATCATAAATGTAATAGTCGTCCTGTAAATCTGACATACGCACCATTCCCTCGACTGTATTAGGTAATTCTACGTACATTCCCCAAGAAGTGACACCAGAAATAACGCCTTCAAAGGTTTCACCTATGAATTTACTCATATATTGTACCTTTTTAAGTTTTTCAACTTCACGTTCTGCTTCATCAGCACGACGTTCTGTAAGACTAGATTGTCTTGCTATCTCTGACAAGATTCTATCATAATGCTCGATTCGCTTTTCTCTTAGCCCACCTCTTAGATTTTCTTTAATAATTCGGTGAATTTGTAAATCAGGATATCTACGTATTGGTGATGTAAAATGACAATAATATTTAGTTGCTAATCCAAAGTGTCCATCACATGAAGTTGTATATTTAGCCTGTTTCATGGAGCGCAATGTCAGTCTACTAATTAAGGCTTCCTCTGGTGTACCATCAATACGAACTAAAAGCTTTTGTAATTCTTTAGGATGGATTTCATCCTGTCCAACACGCATTGTGTAACCAAAATTATTAATGAAAATACTTAATTTTTCTATTTTTTCCAAATCAGGATTTTCATGAGTTCGATATACAAACGGAAGCTCTTGCCAGAAGAAGTCTTCTGCAACTGTTTCATTCGCTATTAACATAAAGTCTTCAATAATTTTGGTTGCCTTATTTCTCTCGTATGGCAAAATATCAGTAGGACGACCATCTTTTCCAATAATAATTTTACTTTCTGGAAAATCAAAGTCAATGGAGCCTCGTTTTCTTCTTTTTTCACGAAGAATATTTGCGAGTACCAACATTTCTTCAAACATAGGTACAAGCTCTTCATACTCTTTCATTTCAGCTTCATCGTGATCTTCAACAATCTTCTTAACGCTTGTGTAAGTCATTCTACGGTCAACGTTAATTACAGTTTCTGCAATACGATGGCCAATGACATTTCCTTTTTCATCAATATCCATAATACAACTAAGTGCTAAACGATCGCAACCTTGATTTAAGGAACAAATTCCGTTGCTTAATTTATGTGGAAGCATCGGTATTACACGATCCACTAAGTATACACTTGTTCCTCTTTTAATTGCCTCTTTATCAAGGGGTGAACCTTCTGTAACGTAATTACTTACATCAGCAATATGAACACCAAGTTTATAAATGTTTCCTTCCTTTGAAAGTGTAATTGCATCATCCAAATCTTTTGCATCCTCACCATCAATGGTCACAGTTTGTAAACCACGTAGATCAAGTCTTCCAGCCATATCTATGCTATCAACTTCATCCTTAATATTCTCAACTTGATGCATCACTTCTTCTGGAAATTCAGTTGGTATTCCATTTCCTAGTATTACAGAAGCCACATCTACCCCAGGGTCATTGATATGTCCTAGAATCTGAGTAACTCTTCCTTCTGGATTTTTAGATTCATTCCCATAGTCTGTAATTTTAACTAAAACTTTATGACCATTTACTGCACCTTTAGTATATTCCTTTGGTATAAATATATCACTTCCAAATTTCTGATTGTCTGGCACAACAAATCCAAAACTTTTACCTTTTTGAAAAGTACCAACTAATTCATTCACGTTCCGTTCTAAAATTGCAACAATAGTACCTTCTCTACGTTTCCCCGTTTGATCTTCAGAAATACAAACCTGCACACGATCCTTATTTAAAGCTCCTTTTGTCTCTCTTTCTGGAATGAAAATATCTTCTCCACCTTCATCTCCATCTAAGGTAACAAAACCAAATCCTCTACTTGTTCCAGAAAAGATACCCGTTTTAATATTTGAATTTTGTTCTTTATATTTACCATTTACATCAATCGAAATTCTTCCATCAGCAAGTAATGCATCTAGTACTATTTTTAAGTCATTTCTTTCTTCTTTTGGTACTTGAAGCAATCCTGCTAATTCTTTAAATTTCATTGGATGGTATGATTTATTCGTAATCACTTCATAAAGAAGTTCTTTTTTACTTTGCAATGATTCTTTATCCATCATTTTACCCCATCTTTCTACGTTCCAGCACTCATATATTGTAATTTATATTTTAAACACACTTATATGTAGTATTCCATTTTATTATACATTTACACGAAAAAAGTGCAAGTATGTGATTGTATTCTTCAATTAAAATACTTATTCTATGTAATAACAATTCTTGTAAATGTCGCATTCCGACTTTTTATTTTTAACTTTTTAGGACAAATATTGTTGCTTTTGTTTCCTAGGTATTTAAAAAGACTGTCGCAACGAGTCTGCGACAGTCTTAGATTCATAAGCTATAATGCATTAAAATGCTTAATTTTATAGTCCCCAGTGTAAATTTAATACTACTGAAAGAACGATAAATAAAGCAGCAAGAATTTTGGTAACCTTCACCAATGCACCTTCCATTGAACGTCCCTTATTTTTTCCCCAATAAGTATCTGCAACGCCGTTGATCGCTCCAGATAGTCCAGCAGATTTACCTTCTTGCATTAATACAACAACAACTAATCCTATACAAATAAGAACGTAAACAACTGTTACAAGAACTCTTAATATTTCCATTACTTACACCTCCTAAAAGTCACATTGTATATTTTACCACATCATGTCCTAAAACACAAGTGAAATAAAAGTTACTTCTTTATTAACAATGACTTACCTGTCATTTCTTTTGGCTGTTCCATTCCCATCATTTCAATCATGGTTGGAATAATATCAGCTAAGCATCCACCTTCTCTTAAGGTATAAGAATCATCATAATTTACTAAAATAAATGGAACTGGATTTGTTGTATGAGCTGTAAATGGTGAACCATTTTCATAATCTACAAGTTGTTCTGCATTACCATGGTCAGCACAAATAAACATTTGTCCGTCAACCTTTAATAATGCTTCATATGCTTTACCTACACAAGCATCTACTGTTTCAATTGCTTTAACAGCAGCATCTTCAATACCAGTATGACCAACCATATCTGGATTTGCAAAGTTTACAATAATAACATCATATTTGTCTGAAGTTATTGCTTCAACTAATTTATCCGCTACGCTAAATGCGCTCATCTCTGGTTGTAAGTCATAAGTTGCAACTTTTGGAGAATTTACTAGAATACGATCTTCTCCTTTATTTGGCTCTTCTACACCACCATTAAAGAAAAATGTAACATGTGCGTATTTTTCAGTCTCTGCAATTCTAGCTTGAGTCTTTCCATTTGCTGCTAAGAATTCACCAAATGTATTTGTTATAGCTACTTTTTCAAATGCTACTATTTTATTTGGAATTGTAACATCATATTCTGAGAAGCATACAAATTTAAGTGGTAATCTGCCATTCTTTCTTTCAAATCCGTCAAACTCATCCGCACAAAATGCTCTGGTCATTTCTCTTGCACGGTCTGGACGGAAGTTAAAGAAAATAACAGAATCATTTTCGCGAATCGGTGCAATTGCTGTTCCGTTTTCTACCACTACTGTTGGAAGAACAAACTCATCATTTACGTTTTCTTCATAAGACTTAGCCACTGCTTCTACTGCAGATTCCGCTTTCACACCTTCTCCTAAAGTAAGTGCATTGTAGGCTTTTTCTACACGGTCCCAACGATTATCACGGTCCATTGCATAATAACGTCCTGCAACAGATGCAATTTTACCTACTCCAAGTTCCTTCATTTTAGCTTCTAAAGCTTCTAAGAATCCTTTACCAGAAGTTGGTGAAGTATCTCTTCCGTCTAAGAAAGCATGAACGAATACGTTCTTTAAGTCATGTCTTTTTGCAAGTTCTAATAATCCGTAAAGATGTGTGATATGGCTATGTACACCACCATCAGATAATAAACCAAATAAGTGAAGTGCAGAATTATTCTTTTTGCAATTTTCTACTGCTTCTAGCAATCCTTTATTCTCAAAGAAATCGCCATCCTGAATTTCTTTTGTTATTCTTGTTAATTCCTGATATACAATTCTACCAGCTCCCATGTTTAAATGGCCAACTTCTGAATTTCCCATCTGTCCTTCTGGAAGACCAACTGCCATTCCTGAAGCATAACCTTTCACAAATGGATAGTCCTTCATTAATTTATCAATCACTGGTGTTTTTGCATGTGATATTGCATTTCCTTCAGATTTATCATTTAATCCATATCCATCAAGAATCATTAATACCGTTGGTTTTTTACTCATATGATCTTTCTCCTTTATGTCAGCTTTAATTTATAAACTTATAATTTATATAACAATTGTTAAATTATAAGGAAATCTCAAATTTAAAATCCATTTCTGTTAATATCATATACGTGAAAAATTTATTCGTCAAGAAATTTTATTTTTCAAGATGCTACGAGTTTTTTCCATTTTTATTTCTCACGCAAAAATCTTGGATGAAGTTATTCACCTCATCCAAGATAATAACTAATACCTATTTATATTAATTATTTTATTTATTTGTTATAATTAACAATCTTTCCAAAATCTAGTTTTAAGCTTGCTCCACCAACTAAACCACCATCAATATCTGGTTGTGTAAATAGCTCAGGTGCACTGTCAGCGGATACACTTCCACCATATTGAATGCGAATTTCATTAGCAGTAGCCTCATCATAGATTTCAGCAATACAAGCTCTAATAGCAGCACAAACTTCTTGTGCTTGCTCTGTGGTTGCAACTTTGCCTGTACCAATAGCCCAGATTGGTTCATACGCAATTACAGCTCTTTTTGCCTGCTCAGCTGTAACATTAACAAACGCAATTTTAATTTGCGTACGTATAAAATCGATTGTGATTCCTTGCTCTCGTTGTGTTAAAGTTTCACCACAGCAAATTATAGGGGTGATACCATGTTCAAAAGCTTTTAACACCTTCTTATTTACAGTTTCATCTGATTCAGCAAAATATTCACGTCTCTCTGAATGGCCGATAATTACATATTTTACACCGATGTCTGTTAGCATGTTTGGAGCAATTTCCCCCGTATATGCTCCACTTTCTTCATAATACATATTTTCTGCTCCGATAGAAATATTACTGCCCTTAGCCGCTTCTATCGCAGTTGTTAATGAAATAGCTGGTACACAAAAAACAACATCTACCTCTTCATTGTTTACAAGAGGTTTCAATTCTTCAATTAATTTTACAGTTTCACTAGGAGTTTTATTCATCTTCCAGTTTCCTGCAATTATTTTCTTACGCATAACTTATTCTCCTCACGTTGTTACGAAAGCAAAAATGAATGCTTTAGAATGATTTTGGTCTTGCTTGCTAATTTCTTTTTATCATTTGCTATGTGCACCAAGCGTTGTTAACAACGCTTGGGTTGCACTCTAGGCTTTTCCTATTTGTCGTTGGCTGCGGCAACAAGCGTTGTACCAACGCTGGTGTTGCCTGTTAGACTTTCCCTATTTATCGTTGGCTGCGGCAACGAGGCGTTGCCTGTTAGGTTTTTCCTACTTATCGTTAGCTGCGGCAACGAGGCGTTGCCTGTTAGACTTTCCCTATTTATCGTTAGCTGCTGCAACGCCTGGTAATTCTTTTCCTTCTAAGAATTCTAAGGAAGCTCCACCACCAGTAGAAATGTGAGTCATCTTATCACCGAAACCTAATTGGTTAACAGCTGCTGCGGAATCACCACCACCGATGATTGTTGTTGCATCAATGCTTGCTAATGCTTCTGCTACAGCAATTGTACCTTTTGCAAAGTTAGATAATTCGAATACACCCATTGGTCCGTTCCATACTACTGTCTTAGCACTCTTAATAGCATCTGCATAAAGTTCTCTAGTCTTTTCACCGATATCAAGACCTTCTTCATCTGCAGCGATTTCTCCACGGCCTACTGTTCTAAATGGAACATCGTTAGAGAATTCTTTTGCTACAACTGTATCAACAGGAATTAATAATTTAACTCCGTTCTTTTCAGCTTTTTCCATCATTTCTTTTGCATAATCAAGGTAATCAGCTTCTAATAAAGAATTACCAACTTCTTCACCCATAGCTTTCATGAATGTATATGCCATACCACCACCAATGATAAGTGTATCTACTTTATCAAGAAGGTTGTTAATAACAGAAATCTTAGAAGAAACTTTAGATCCACCAAGAATTGCTACGAATGGTCTCACTGGATTGTTAACTGCATTTCCCAAGAAATCAATTTCTTTTTGCATTAAATAACCAACAACTGCTGTATCAACATATTTAGTTACACCAACATTGGAGCAGTGAGCTCTGTGAGCTGTACCGAATGCATCATTTACAAATACATCGCATAAAGATGCTAATTCTTTGCTGAATTCTTCACCATTCTTAGTTTCTTCTGCTCTATAACGAGTATTTTCTAAAAGAACTACTTCGCCTTCTTTCATTTCAGCTACTGCTGCTTTTGCATTTTCGCCAACAACTGTTGCATCTGCTGCAAATTTTACTGTCTGTCCTAATAATTTAGATAAAGCTTCTGCAACTGGTGCTAAAGATAATTCTGGCTTTGGTTCTCCCTTTGGTTTACCAAGGTGAGAGCAAAGAATAACTTTTCCACCATCACTGATTAATTTATTAATTGTAGGAATTGCTGCTACTAAACGTGTATCATCTGTAATTTTTCCATCTTGTAATGGCACATTGAAATCACAACGTACTAAAACTCTTTTACCTTTTACATTTATATCATCAACTGTTTTCTTATTTAACATATAAAAACTCCTTGTCATTTTTATTTACTTTTATTATTGCGTTTTATTTCTTAGGCCAAAGCATTCTATGCTTTTATACCCTATAAAATAAAAAACGGGCCCGGCCCCATAAGACCGGACCCATTGATGGATCTACTATTATTCTATCAAGAATTATACTAAATCAACTTACCAGAGTTATTTCTAAATTAAGCTAATTCAGCGAAATACTTAATTGTTCTAACCATCTGGCTTGTGTATGAATTTTCATTATCATACCAAGAAACAACTTTAACTAAAGTTTTTCCATCTGGTAAAGATGTAACTTTTGTCTGAGTTGCATCAAATAAAGAACCAAAACGAATACCGATGATATCAGAAGATACTAATTCTTCTTCTGTGTATCCGAAAGATTCATTAGCTGCTGCTTTCATAGCTGCATTAACTTCTTCTTTAGTTACAACTTTGTTACAAACTGCAACTAATTCAGTTGTAGAACCTGTTGGAACTGGAACTCTCTGTGCGGAACCATCTAATTTTCCAGCTAATTCTGGAATAACTAAACCGATAGCTTTTGCTGCACCAGTTGAGTTAGGAACGATATTAACAGCTGCTGCACGAGCTCTTCTTAAATCGCCTTTTCTATGTGGTCCATCAAGTACCATCTGATCACCTGTATAAGCGTGGATAGTAGTCATGAAACCTTTTTCAATTGGAGCTAATTTATTTAATGTATCAGCCATAGGTGCTAAACAGTTAGTTGTACAGGAAGCTGCAGAGATGATTGTATCATCTTTAGTTAATGTACCTTCATTTACGCTATATACGATTGTAGGAAGATCATTTCCAGCAGGAGCTGAGATAACAACTTTCTTTGCACCAGCATCGATATGAGCCTGAGATTTAGCCTTGGATACATAGAAACCAGTACATTCAAGTACTACATCTACACCAAGATCTCCCCAAGGAAGTTTAGAAGCGTCTGCTTCTGCATAAATTTTGATTTCTTTTCCATCAACTACGATAGAAGATTCTTTTGCTTCTACAGTATGTCCATCGTATCTACCTTGAGCTGAGTCATACTTTAATAAATGAGCTAACATTTCAGGGTTAGTTAAATCGTTAATTGCTACTACTTCATATCCTTCAGCACCAAACATCTGTCTGAATGCAAGACGTCCAATACGTCCAAAACCATTAATTGCTACTTTTACTGCCATGATTAAATTCCTCCTAAACGAATTTTTATAATATACTATCACTATGGATTTCAACAGTACGGTGACAGATATTAATTTATTCTATGGATTGTTAAGTTTTTATCAAGCCACTTCTTGACGTCGACTTCAAATCCTTCTCTATTTTAACCAATTTAGCCTAGAATTTCAAGAGTATTTTAGCAATTAAATAAAGATTAACAGTTTAGGCACATTTGTTATATGAATAAACAAATTTTTGTGCATTTTTATTTGGATTTATGAAATTGTCAAAATCGAGTAGGAGGAAATTCATTAATTGAATTTCCGTCCTCTCACACCACCGTACGTACCGTTCGGTATACGGCGGTTCAATAAGATTACCTTATTTGCGAATATCTTTCACTAAGTGTTATAAAACCTTGTTCTCTAAGATATTTATTGGTAAGAGTTGAATTTAAGATTGGGCTATTGGAGATTCTCCAGTAGCCTTTCCTTGTATTCGCATGTTCCCATGCTTTCCAATTCTCTACCCCTAGTTTAACTAAGTTATCATGTTTCGTTTTAATCTTTTTCCACTGTTTCCAGTAACAAAGACGTAAACGTCTTCTTAGCCACTCATCAAGTTCTCGTAAAGTACCTTTCATATCTGCTAGTTTGAAGTAACTTATCCAGCCAACAATTAATTGTTTTAGTTTAATAGCTCTGAGTTCCATACTCATTGCATTACTTCTTCCAGTGATACTCTTAAGTTTTCCTTTTAACTTCTTAACAGAAACTTGATGTACTCTTATTCCCATTTCACCTTTCTTATTGTAAAAGGTATATCCTAAATATTTTAGTTTCCATGGTCGGTCTACCTTACTTTTCTCTTTGTTAACTTTAAGCTTCAAGTCCTTTTCTATAAACTCCGTGATACTTTTCATAACTCGCTCTGCTGATTTCTTTGATTTCACGTATACATTGCAATCATCTGCATAACGGCAGAACTTAAGTCCTCTTCGTTCTAATTCCATATCTAGTTCATGCAACATGATATTACTTAATAGTGGAGATAAGTTCCCACCTTGAGGCACTCCTTCTACAGTAGCACTTACTAATCCCTTTTCCATCACTCCTGCATTTAGATACTTCCTTATCAGTCCGATTACTCGTATATCCTTGACTTCTTTATAAATCAGCCCAATTAACCTATCGTGGTTGACAGTATCAAAGTACTTTTCTAAATCTATATCTACCGCCCATTTATAGCCTTCATCCATGTATTCTTTACATTTTAGAATTGCTTGATGCGCGTTTCGATTTGGTCTAAATCCATAACTATTCTCTGAAAATTTCTTCTCAAAGATTGGCGTTAGTACTTGTGATACTGCCTGTTGTATCACTCGGTCTACTACAGTTGGTATCCCTAATGGTCTTGTTTTCCCGTTATCCTTTGGTATCTCTACCCTTCTTACGGGATTCGGTTTATAACTTCCATCTGCTATGGATTGCTTAAGCTCTTCGCCATGACTTCTTAGATATGGTAGAAGTTCATCTACTCCCATCTTGTCGATTCCATGACTTCCTTTATTCTTCTTTACACGTTTAAAGGCTTCATTTAGATTTTCATTACTAATGATTTTCTCTAGCAATCCATAGTGATATTCTCTTCGGGCGTTCTGTCTGTTATCCGACGTCATAGAAATGCTCGGCGCCTTTGCATAGCTTTCGAGTTCCACTCTATCCTTTTGCAAATGACCTGATTCTGTATTCAGTTGTCTGCTGTCATCACATTTCTTTGTTTCTTTCAAACTTTCAAAACCTCCTATTGTTCAGTCCTTCCCAAAGGTCGTCGACTACCTCCGGTACTATGACCTCTGCTGACTTCTTAGTGTTCAGCCATACATCACTGCATGGGTTGTCATTTCAGAGTTCACTTCCATGACGTATCACTAAGACCTCCCCAGGTAAGAACGCAATCTTCCTCTCCATCTATCTGCCACATTTACATTAATTAATTTCGAGTAGTTATTGGACTTCGATTTGTATAGCAATCTTATCCTTAATTAATGCCTTGTATGTGATTTCTGTTCGTCAGACCAGAGATTTGCCCACGGACTTCCTTCAGATTCGCCCTCGCGAACGACACCCTTGTCTTAGGCTATACACTTGCCACTACTAGGCTGTGTTAGGGACTTTAACCCATTAGATTGCGCCCATGCTGGGCACACTATTAATAAGGGGATGTTAAAAAACATCCCCTTATACTAATAACGCTATTTAAAATTGTGTTTGAGTTTTACATATGCTTGATTTTACGCTCTCTATATCTTGTGGAGTCGCAGGTTTAGCTGGCGTATAATAATTTTTATTTTTAGCAATTGAAAATAATTCATATTGTGAAGTTTCTGTATCATTTCTCATTTTAATGAGCGTTTGTCTTAAATCTTGATGCTCTGTTTGTGTAATCATATCCTCTAAACCTTTTAACCCATTATTAATTGCATTAAGAGCATCTGTAACCATAGCTTTTTCTTGCATGGATATAACCTCCTATTCCTATTTTAAAAACTGTGTTAATGTTGATTTGTTTTGGCAAGCGCATTGAGCTGCTTTTTGAAAAAATTGTTTTACGCTTGGATCTGTCGCTTGTTCCGCATATGAATTATACTTTTCTTCATCTGTTTCACTAAATTGAATAAGATGTCTAAGATTTTGTAGTTCCATTTCTGTTATACTTTGACTTTGCATATAAAACTCCTATCCGCATTAACATGCATTTTTATTAGCCTAAATGACATAATCTATTCTCTCTCAAAACATTGAATAATATGCATGTAGATACAATATGTTTTAATAATTTATAAATTATCATAAACGAACAAAAAAGGGTTCTATAATAAATGTTGGGGTGCAAACTCCAACATTTTATATTACAATAAAAAAAGACCTCCTCGTGCCAGTCTGACAAACAAATCACAAGGAGGTTGCAATAATGCATAATTATTGTATCAATAAATTATTAGATTTAAAAGGGGTAAAAATAAAAAATATCACTCATGCTGATACTTTTGTTAAAATATATCTCGAAACTAATCCTTCTGAACATATTTGCCCTAATTGTGGTAAACAAACAAAACGTGTTCATGACTATCGAGATCAAAAAATAAAGGATTTACCTTTTCAATTTAAAAACTGTTTCCTTGTTCTTAGAAAACGGCGTTATATCTGCACCTGTGGCAAACGGTTTTATGAAAAATACTCTTTTCTAGCAAGATACCAACAGCGCACAACTCGTCTTACACATATTATTGCTCATATGCTTCGTGAGCTTGTAAGCATGAAATCTATCGCTAAGCGTACTAATGTATCCCCCTCAACGGTTGCTAGAATTCTTGATACGCTCAGTTATTCCTGTCCGAAGCTTAAAAATTCTATTTCTATTGACGAATTCAAAGGCGATACAGATGCAGGAAAGTATCAATGTATTATAGTAAATCCAAACTTACCTTCTGTTATGGATATTCTCCCTAATCGATCACAGGCTCACTTATCATCTTACTTCTCTGGACTAAATCGCGCAGAAAGATATCGAGTGAAATTCTTTGTTTGTGATATGTGGCAGCCTTATGTTGAATTAGCTAAAATTTATTTTCCCAATGCTGCCATTATTATTGATAAATATCATTTCATTCGCCAAGTAACTTGGGCTACTGAAAAGGTACGCAAACGTCTTCAAAAGACAATGCCTGTAGCATTACGGAAATACTATAAACGTAGTCGAAAGTTGATTCTTACACGATATTATAAGCTCAAAGAAGAAAAAAAGCATGCATGTGATTTAATGTTACAATACAATGATGATCTTCGCTTAGCTCATAAATTAAAAGAATGGTTTTATGCGATATGCCAAAATAAGAAATACTCAGAACAAAGAAAACAATTCTTTGAATGGATTAAATAGGCTGAAACATCCGGCTTAGAGGAGTTTGAGAAATGCGCAGCTACTTATCGTAATTGGTCGGAAGGAATTTTAAATGCATTTAAATACGGATTAACCAATGGCCCTACAGAAGGGTATAATAACAAAATTAAAATTCTAAAACGTGTATCATTTGGTATGAAAAACTTCCCACGTTTCAGAACCAGAATATTGCATAGTATGAATTAAATAAAGCTAGACTGGCACGAGGTTTATTTGTCATGTCCAAAAACAGACATTATAGAAAATAACATAAAAACAGCTCTGATTCTAGTAAAGAAGCGGGTTCCACAAGAACCCGCCCCAACACTTGACACAGAGCCCAAAAAAGAGAGTATATCCTAGTTTTTATGCTAAAACAAAACTTATGCTAAACAGCATAAAGAATTTTTAGCTAAAAACTTTATATACTCTCAAAAAATATATCGTATTAAACTCTTTTAAATTATTTAACGAATCCAAACTTAGAAAACGGCCAGATTCTTAAAATTACTTTACCACCAATTTTATCTTTACTAACAGGTCCAACGTCTTCTATTCTACTATCTTTGCTAACCCTTCGGTTATCTCCTAGTACAAAATACTCATCATCTGCTAATACAATTGGCTTCTCTGCAATTCCACCATCTTCTATTGGGTCTTTCCCATAATTTTCGTTCAGCTCTTCACCATTGATATAAATAATTCCATCTTTTATTTGTATTGTTTCTCCAGGTAATCCGATTACTCGTTTCACATAATAATCTTTTGTCCCTTTGCCATATGGATAAAATACAATAATATCAAAGCGATCGTAATTTTTAAAATGTTTTGACACTTTTTCTACAAGAACATTTTCGTTATCATATAAATTTGTTTCCATGGAAGAACCATCTATAATCGTCCTTTGCAATACAAATCTAGGTATAATATAACCACAAATGAAAAGCAATATAATATAAATACTAATTTCTATCCACATTCTTCTTTTCTTTTCTTCTTTTTTTCCTACTTGCGTAGTACTTACATCCATAGATTCTTCTTTTTTATTGGAGTTCTTTTCTTCCATCATAAAACACTCCTTTTATTGATGTCTTATTACACCAATTTCCTTTAGTGGCCAAACTCTACACCAAGCACGGCCAACAATACTCTTTTTAGTAACCAATCCAACCGTTTCATCTCTGCTATCTTTGCTATGATTACGATTATCTCCCATAACAAAATATTCATCATCACCCAGCACTATCTCTTCACTTGCAATCCCAGGATCATTGATAACATTTTCATTACCATAATTCTCCATGAGTGGTTCACCATTGATATAAATAATATTATTATTGATATAGACAGTTTCTCCTGGTAAACCAATAATACGTTTAATATAATACAAATCATCAATGTCCTCAAATGGTTGAAATACAATAATATCAAAGCGTTCTGGCTCTGAAAAGATATATGTAAGTTTTTCAAGTAATAAATGGTTTTTATTTGATAATGTTGTTTCCATTGAACTTCCATCTACCTCTACAGGTTGCATAACAAATCGCTCTACCAATAAAACTACGGTTAAAACTACCACAAAATATAACACAGTTTCAAGTACTTGACGTATCGAGCTTTTCTCAGTTTCTTTTTCTTCTAGATTACTTTCGTTGTTCATTAAATTATCTTCATGCATATTCAATTAGCCATAACCTTTCATACCATTTTCGCACGTAAATAAAAACAGTAGTGTGCGTCGCACACTCTCGGGCGTAAATACTGATATAGCACACCTTTTGTTCCGCACGCGTAGCTGCACATCCTTTACCCGCAGGAGCATTCTACAATAGGAAATGCAGAGCAATTTCCTATTGTAGAACAAAAAGGGTTGTCACAACGTAACAACCCTTTATTTGATATCCACAAACGTTTATCTATTCTGTTTCATCACCGACGATCTTAACCTTAGATCTATATAATTCTTCAACAGCAATAGATAAAGGCTTGTTACAAGAACTTTCCACCAAAGGGGTAGCTCCATCAATAATTTGTCTTGCTCTCTTAGCTGTTGCAAGAACGATAGAATATCTACTATTTACAACTGGCTGTTCACCTTGTTCTACCTCACTATTTACTACTTGCATTAAATCCGTATAAGATGGATGTAACATATGGCATTTCTCCTTCCTTTTACCTAAAATGTATATGATTACTCAACATCATGTGCTGATTGTAACTCTATGATTAGATGGTAATAGTATCAAAATTAGGATAAAATAATTCCTGACATTCGATTCTCATCTGTTCCTTCTCTTTGATTGACACGGTTCGCAATTGTCTCAGGTAATAATGCTGAGAGTACTATTTGCCCTTGTTCAGTCACTAAAACTGCCTTGCATTTTCTCCCACAAGTAGCGTCAATACAATTTCCCTGGTCCTTTGCATTCTGAACCATACGTTTAATAGGTGCTGCTTCAGGACGTATAATTGCTACCACTTTACCAACATTAATAACATTACCAAATCCAATATTGACCAATTTATTCAATGCTATTCACCACTTCTAATTTTATATACAGAATAACTAAAATTTATTCTATATTTTGTATTTGCTCACGAATTTTTTCTATTTCAGTCTTTAAGTCAATTGCTTTATTAGAAACAATTAAATCATTCGCTTTTGAAAGAATTGTATTTGCTTCTCGATTCATCTCTTGAGCGATAAAATCAAGTTTTCGCCCAACATTACTTCCTTCAAGTAATGTTTCTTTCATGCTATTGATATGTGCTTTTAAACGAACGGTTTCTTCATCAACA
Organism: Clostridium sp. Marseille-P299; assembly: GCF_900078195.1. Lineage (NCBI taxonomy): Bacteria > Bacillati > Bacillota > Clostridia > Eubacteriales > Clostridiaceae > Clostridium > Clostridium sp. Marseille-P299. The sequence goes on from NZ_FJVE01000006.1 coordinate 46,170, forward strand.
CAAATTTTATCTGCGAATATAGTAATTTCTGTTGCTAACACACTTTCATCTATCTTAGTATCACCAAGAAGTTCATTTACTTTATCTGTTAGCTTTTTTCTATACTCACTGAGGATTTGTGGTTCTCTTTCCTCAATAAAGTCAACGAGTGAAATCATATTATCTAATTTCTGAATTAAATCATTCTTCAAATGACTGCCTTCATTAATTCTAGTCTCAACAAAACGTTCTGCTGCTTGCTTCACTGTTTGCTCTATAAGTTCCCATAATTCGTTCTCATCAACTGTTTGTTCTTCTAATGTTAATACATCTGGAAACCTAGATAGTAATGAAACTCTTACATCATTATCTATTCCAAAATCTGCACTCATCTGCTGTAAATTATCATAATATTCTTTTGCGATTTCTTTATTGTATTTTACACAAGCTTTGCCCTCTGTATAGTCTTCGTATGTAATAAATACGTCTACCTTTCCACGATTGACGTATTGCTTTAATACATTTCGAATCCCTGTCTCAAATAAGCTAATCTTTTTCGGCATCTTAATAGATATTTCTAAATATCTATGATTCACTGCCTTTAGCTCAACGATTAATTTTCGTTCTGTCGTATCGATTTCGCATCGGCCAAAACCAGTCATGCTTTTTAACATTTAAACACATTCTTTCCTATAATATGGAGTTAATTCTTTGATTTTAACTGTTGTAAGCATCTTTTTTCCGATGGTTACATGATAAGAACATCATAATGTTATATCCAATTAATTATAATGAAATTATTATAGTAAGTCAAGTTTAATTAAAATATACCAATTTTTCCTTAGGCTCTTCTGCCTTTTCAATTCTTTGCGCATAAAGAATTGGACCTTCTCCGCGATATTCCTTATAATATTCACACTTTATTTTAGCTGTAACTGTAATCCATGAACGCATTTTAAGAAACTCAAAAGGCAATGGACCAGCTTTTCCAGCTTTACACAAGAAACCAATAAATGCAATGTCATCTGCACAGCAAGTCATAGCAAACCTTCCTGGCACGAAGCTTCCTTTTGGAAATTGATTTGACTTATATACCATTGCACGAAAGCGAACGGTTTTTCCATCGTATTTCTTTGGATTATCTAATGCATCCATGTAAAATAATCCGAAATCTTCATCATACAAGTCAATAATTTCAGCATTTAAATCAAATGGTAGCACTTCTTCACCAGCATCATCTGTTACACCATTTTCAGATTCATAAATAATTTGACCTTTACGATTCACTGGTTTTACACTTCTACGTAAAGCAATCTTATCGGTTGAATCGTCACATCGATTAAAAATGATGGTATCTGAATACTTAAATTGACCAATCATAATTGACTTCATATTATTTAAATAGTTATTATATGTCGATGCATCAATTGTAGTAATTATTTGAACCATTTCCCAATTATCAGGTAACTCAAGTTCTAGAAAATTTTCTACATTCCACATACCATTCCATTCTATCATAACACGTTGTGGTCGATAAAAGGATTGATATTGTGCTAAAAGTTCTTCCGTAAATTCTTCTTCCTCTTCTACGGTAACGATATCTACATTCATTGCAGCAAGTTGCTTTTCATCATATTCTTCTATACCTTCTTCACAAAGGATAAGTAATGTCTTTTCTCCATTTGTAAATTCAGGATCACTGAATGTTTCATTGACAAAGCTTGTCTTGCCGCTCTCTAAAAATCCATTAACTAAATAAACCGGTATTTCCATAGCATCGGTTCCTTTCCATACTTACTAAAACGTCTAAAACATTTCTTATTTTATTTTAAACAATGTTTCAAGCGCCTGATTATCTATCTTGCTTCCTATTACACAAAGACGTCCTGTATATTCTGCTGCACCCTTACGAACTTCATATTCACCTGGAACTAAATCAAAATACATCCATTCTCCACTTGTGCAAGGAATAATACCTTTTGCTCGAAGGATAATTCCATATTCTTCTGAACTTGATAACGTCTCTAAAATCGTTTTTAATTCTTCTTCCTCATATTTACGTGGTGTTTCTACACCCCAGCTTGTAAATACTTCATCTGCATGGTGATGTCCATGATCATGGTGGTCATGTCCACAGCCACAGCCTTCTCCGTGTTCATGATCGTGATGATCATGTCCGCAGCCACAGCCTTCTCCGTGTTCATGCTCATGGTGATTATGCCCACATCCACAACCTTCTCCGTGTTCATGCTCATGGTGATCATGTCCACAGCCACAACCTTCTCCGTGTTCATGCTCATGGTGATCGTGTCCACAGCCACAACCTTCTTCGTGCTCATGCTCATGATGATCGTGTCCACAACCACAGCCTTCTCCATGTTCATGGTCATGATGATCATGTCCACAACCACATTCTTCACCATGTGCATGCTCATGATGATCATGACTATGGTGTTGTCCACAAGTTGGGCAAACATCTGCTTCATCCATTAGTTCTTTTAAGGAACTCTTTTTCTCCATTGCATCTAATATCTGTTTTCCAGTAAGATTATCCCATGGAGTTGTGATAATTGCTGCATTATCATTATGTTCTTGTAACTGATGTACACAATCTAATAATTTCTCATCAGAAACATCTTGAGTACGGCTTAAAATAATTGTTCCTGCATGTTCTATTTGGTTGTTGAAAAATTCACCAAAATTCTTCATATACATTTTAGATTTTTTAACATCAACAACTGCAGTTGTACTATTTAATTCAATTTCAACTTTTTCTCCAACGGAAAGTACTGCTTTTACAACGTCTGATAACTTTCCAACTCCTGAAGGCTCTATAATTACTCTATCTGGTGTATAGGTTTCTAGTACTTCTTGAAGTGCAGTACCAAAATCTCCTACTAATGAACAGCAGATACAACCTGAGTTCATCTCTGTTATTTGCACTCCGGCTTCTTTTAAGAATCCGCCATCAATGCCAATTTCACCAAATTCATTTTCAATTAAAACTATTTTTTCACCAGCAAAGGCTTCCTTTAATAATTTTTTTATTAAAGTAGTTTTTCCTGCGCCTAAAAATCCTGAAATTACATCTATTTTTGTCATGTCTATTACACCCTTTCAATTTTAAAACAACAATATGACTGCAAATTATTATACTTCTCTTATAACCGTTTTGCAAGAAAATAAACCTACCTAGAACAAAAGTGTGCTTCAACACTCTCGCGAACAAAACTGATATAGCAACCCTTTTGTTCCGCGCATAGCTGCGCATCCTTTTCCCGCAGGGTGTTCTACAACAGGAAATGCAGAGCAATTTCCGATTGTAGAACAAAAGTCTCTGTCACAACTCCATTTATATAAAAGTTTTCCAGGAAAACATTCATATAAAATGTTATTATGAAACAGAGACTTAAAATTATACTTTATTTTTATTCAAACATAACAATTGTATCATACCCAAGCATGTTAAGATCTAATTCTAAAGATTTTGCTTGCACTAGTGTTTCAATATCTGCCGCCTCTACCACATAAGCAGCTCCCTTCTCAGCAATGCGAAGCGGATAACCAATATCAATCATAGAATTTACAAAACGTTCTGCATTATTCTGCTCCTGAAATAAAGAGAATTGCACAAGATATTTTCCTTCAATAGCAGAGGTTTGAACTTCTTCTGTTATATTCTCTTTTTGCAGTGTAGAAACCCACTCATTTCCAGTGACACCTTTATAGATACCGCCTGCAATTGCATCCGCTACCTGATCAAACTTTTCATCAAAAAGTTCATTATCAGCAGCATTATATATAGAACCAACTCTTACAAGGATCGCAGGCATTTCAGTTCTTCTAAGAATCGCCGGATTCTCCTTAACAACTACACCCAAATTTTGAAATCCAACGTTCTCAAGGCGTTTATTAATTTCTTCTGCAACTTGCTCGCTAATGCTTCCTCTTTTATAAATAAGAGATTCCACTCCCGAATACTGATAGGATGAGCTACTAAAATTACGATGAAGTGATACCAATAAATCAGCCTTCTGATCATTTGCAATTTGTGCCTTTCTTATGGGTGCTTCATATACATCACTCACTCTTGTATAGCCAACATCAATTCCTTTTTCTTTTAAAAGTTTACCTACAGCTAACGCTAGGTCCAAATTATCATCTTTTTCTTTTCTGCCTTCATGTACAATTCCCTCATCAAAACCGCCATGCCCCGCATCTAAGACTACTTTCATTTCACTTATTACCTTATCACTTTTCTTACTATATAACATATGCATAAAATAATGTCTCGTTCGTAAAATGAAAGACTCGTATCATGTGAAAGAATATTAATCTGCTTTGACTAAGGATTCAAAGAGATCTTTAAAAGTTGCAACACTTGAATCATTGTAAATGATATCACGTACCATTAAAGGATCATCCGTAATCATATTATCAACGCCTAATAATTTCATTCTTTCAACCTCTGCTCTACTCTTCAATGTCCAAGCATGCACTTCTTTACCTAAGCTATGAGCTGTACGTACTAAAGTTTCATTGATAAAGCTTGATTTCACACTGAAAAAATCGGCATATTCATTATCATAAAAATATCCATAAGCAACAGAAAGTATATATCCTGTTTTAATCGTATCATTTAATTCTTTTACTCTTGCAAGAGCACTATAGTTCGTAGAAGTAACAACACATTGTCTTTCAAAATCATATTCATCAATTAATGCAACCACTTTTTCAACTAAGTTTTGCTGATGACTTGTTATTTTGATTTCAATATTTAATTTAATTTTTCCCTGACAAAGTTCTAGAACCTCTGCAAGGGTAGGTACCTTCGTTCCAACATAATCTTTTGAAAACCACGAACCAGCATCATATGTTTGCAATTCTTCATATGTGACATCCCATATATTCTTATTTACACCGCAGGTACGTTTTAAGTTAGAATCATGTAATAAAACAACAATACCATCTTTTGTTTCTTGGACATCAATTTCTGCATAGTCGGACACCAAATTTATAGCTTCTTGTATGGATTCTAATGTGTTTTCAGGAGCCATATGAGATGCACCACGATGCGCAGTTACATATGTGCCAAATAAAGAACCAGTCTCAACGAATGCACCTTTATAAAAACCTGTTACTAAATAATAAAAATTAAAGGCAATAACAATCAATGTTACAATTGTTAGTATTCGAATATAACGCCCTCTTGCAAATAAAGGTCTTCTCTTTAAGATTCGAATTCCCTTATCCTCGTCCTTCATTGATTTTACAATTTTATTTTGTAACTTTTCAATGTCATGACCTAGATTTTCTTTTTCTTCTTTATAAGTCACAAATAACTTTGTTATTACTCCATAATTAGCGATTAATGTTAGCACTGAAACAAATATCATAACATAGCCATTAATTTGACCTACAAATCTTATAAATACAACAACCACAACCGACTTATCTAACGTTAGATAGACAATTACTCCTGTAATTAGTATTACAATTAGGTATAATAACAAATATGCCATTAGTAAAATTAAGTTAAAAAAGAAAAGATATTGCAGTATTTGCGCTATATGCCCTTGTTCTAAGTTTTTGCTTTCACGATACCCTTCTTTTAATGTCTTATTATCAAGTACACAAAAATGTAGCGTAAATATACCTCGAAACGTTACAAATGCAGCCATTATAATAATTAATGCAATGACTAGTACAATACCCTTATTATGAAAAATTGACTTAGCAATATAGGAGGGTACTCTAGTATTCACAATAAGGTTATATATCAGCGGAATACCAATAACAATGGCTTCCATAAGACAAAACAAAGGTAGGAAAATATTCTTCCGATTCCGAAACAATTTATATGTTTTATGAATGCTTGGAAATACAATTTGCGTTACACCTATTTTTCGATCTTGTATACTTGAAAAGCAATATATAATTAGAGAAATAAGCTCAACCGTTATAAAAAATGATACTAAAGTTAATAACACAAGACAATAAATTATTGTAAAAGGTGATCTTAAAAAGCTATTAATATTTGCTAAAGTCAAGTAACTATAGCCCAAAAGTTTGAGTAATTTTTGTAGTGACCAACTAAAGAATGGTACCATAACTACTAAAAATAATGACTTATATAAGACTTCAAATAAGAATAAACTTCTAAGATTCTTTTTAATATAATTCTTTGTTTCTATAAAAAAATTTCTCACAATTACACCTGCTATTCTGTATATTAAAATTAAGTGTAACTATTCAGGACTACGTCCTTCATAGTCACAAGATGCACACAAATCACAAAATGCATGTGATTTGGCGCAAGCTATTCTCGGGATTTTGCACAGAATACGTGCAAAACACCTCGCGGGATACCACCTACTGAATAGTTACAATTAAGTTATCTAATCGATGTCGCTAAAATTATCTAATATTTTTTCTTTCTTTATAGGTTTTGAATCCCCATGTTTTACAAATATCATCGTCAATAATGATGCGATTGAAAAGGTAACCGCATATGGAAATAAGATGCGGTATGAAATTTGTTCTAGTAAAAATCCAGATAAAATTGGTGTTATAATTTGAGCTGTCATTGATATGATGTAGTATAAACCTGTATACTTACCAACATTAGATCCTTTGCTCATTTCCACCACCATTGGATAGGAATTTACGTTAATTGCTGCCCATCCAATTCCTGTTAATGCAAAAACAACATTTATAAAATTCGAATATTCAAAGAAAAAACATCCCATAAGATAGGATAAGGTAATTAATAGTATTCCGCCAATAATCGTTTTCTTTCTACCAAAACGAGTTGCTATAAAACCAATCGGTATGTAACTAATAATTGCAGCTCCCGTTGCGACTAATAAGCAGTTTGCAAAACCACCTGCCTCCATCTTCCAAACCTCTTTTGCATACCTAGAAAAGGCTGTTGTTACTGCGTTATATGCTGTGAACCACAAGAAAATAGAAGCTAATAATAAAACTAGACTATGCTTTACTGACTTACTTAGTGCTTTTGGCGATTCTACTTCATTTAGTTCAATATTAGTATCAAGAAACTCATCTTCTTCACTAGTGTTCTTCATTTCTTGAATTAATTTATTCTCCCGAATGAAAACTAATAATACAATAACCGCTATTACCATAATACTTGCTACACAGCTAAATATTATGAAATAATTTGGATGTTCATTCTTTGGAGTTAAAAATTTTATAAAGATTAAAGTTAAAATTCCCCCGATTGCTCCCATTAAATTAATAACAGCATTTGCTTGACTTCTTAATGGTTTCGGCGTTAAATCTGGCATTAATGCTACTGCAGGTGAGCGATACGATCCCATTGCTAGCAATACAGCACCTAATGACAGTACAAATAAAACAATGTTTTTTTGTTGATCAGCGATTGGTATAAATAACATAAAAATTACGGATACAATTGTTCCAGCTACAATAAATGGTGTTCGCTTTCCCACCTTTGTAGTTGTCTTATCCGATAATGCACCAAATAAAGGCAGCAAAAATAAGGCTAACACATTGTCTGCTGCCATTATAAAGCCCGTCTGTGTCTCTCCCATATGAAATGTTTCTTTTAATATAAGCGGAACAATATTATCATATAGTTGCCAAAAAGCACAAATTGATAAAAATGCCAAACCAATAAAAAAAGTACGCTTATAGTTCAATCGATTCCCATTCCCCATTATAACCTCCTACTGCCAAGGCAGCCCATTTAATAAGCCAAAAGTGCACTCTATACTTTTTGGCAGCTCAGTTGTATTTTTAACCTATTTTAAATATCTGTGAGTATAACTCGCAAAAAAGTTCATGTCCTATTATAACATAGTTAAACTTATCTTACATTATTTTTTCCAAAAAAACAGAGCTTACTTTACGTGAATTATTTATTACTATATCAAGACTAAGACACGTAAAGTAATCTCTATTCATTTTGTAATACATTCCTTTTATAGCGTATATAATTAATTATAATTGTTTATTCTTAATTTTCAATTACAAGAACTTGAAGTGGTGAAGAAGTATTATAGCCACCAATAATGCAAGCTGTATACATCTTATCTGGTACAATTCTTTGATAGAAATTAAATTGAGGTGTTACCTCATCTTGGTTATATTGCATATTTTGTAGATTCGTATTGGATGAGTTCATTAGATTGACTGGTGTTCCTGATACATAAAAATCATAATCTCCAGCTAGAGCTTGCTTTAATACTGTTACTTCTTTTACATTAACATCTGAGAATACTAATGTTCCATCACTTAAAGTTACATCAAACGGACCATCATCAAAGGTTAAATTCGCAACTCTAAAAGTAGCTCTATCACTAGTTCTTCCCGTACAAGTATCATCTGGAATTTGTATTACTTGAACTCCCCTAACAGAGTTCACCACTGCCAATGTCACTCTTGTACCCGCCATAAACGGAATAACTGCCGTACAAATCGGTCTTTCTTTAGAGGATTGATGATATACCATTACCGTGCCAAAACCATCTGCAATCCGATCATACGCACTAATTTTACCAAATCCCAAGCCATCCACTAATGGGCGATTACCTATAACAACAAATATAGGCTCAAAGCCAACTGCTGCATGAAGAATTCGAACCCTTACATGATTTATTACTGTACTATGTCTCTTATCACATAAATTATCTTCGTATAAGGTATTCTCGCATCCAACTGGTGTGACCTTTTTACAAGAATGATAAGAATCCATTTCTCTTGAATCTAAGACTTCATTTCTTGCACAAGTCTTTTTTTCCATATGCTTATGAGGATACATCTCTTTTTGCATGCATGGATGATTCATTCTCCTTCTTCTTAGGATATCTTCACAGGATTCTTCTTGTTTTTCCATACCACGATTCATTTTTTCTTCACACATTTTATTTTGGTTCATCATTTCCATGCGCATTTTCTCTTCCCACATCATCTTTTGATTCATCATTTCTTTGCGCATCTTTTCTCCACATAAATTTTCATGACTTTCTCTTTCTTGGCGAAGCTTTTCTTCAAGCATTCTTTGATTATTCGTTCTTTCTTGTCGCATCATTTCATCTCTTAGTTTTTCTTGGTTCATTCTTTCCTCATTTAATTTTTCTTCACACATATTTTTTTGTTCCATCATTTGCTGACGCATCTTTTCTTCCTGCGTCTTTTGTTGATTCATCATCTCTTGTCTCATATTCTCTTCTTTTGTTCTTTGTTGATTCATCATCTCTTTGCGAATTTTTTCTTCTTGCATTCTTTGTTGTTCCGTCATTTGTTGACGCATTTCTTCTTGCATCCTTTGTTGATTCTCTCTTTCTCTTCGCCGTCTTTCCTCTTCCATCCTTTGTTGATTCTCTCTTTCTCTTCGCATTCTCTCCTCTTCCATCCTTTGCTGATTCTCTCTTTCTCTTCGCATTCTCTCTTCTTCCATCCTTCGTTGATTTTCTCTTTCCTTACTCATTCTCTCCTCTTCCATCCTTCGTTGATTTTCTCTTTCTCTTCGCATTCTCTCTTCTTCCATCCTTTGTTGATTCTCTCTTTCTCTTCGCATCCTCTCTTCTTCCATCCTTTGTTGATTCATTCTTTCTCGTTGCGCATTCTCTTCTCTTAGTCTTTCTAATCGCATTTTCTCCTGCTGAATCATTTCCTGATTTCTTCGTTCTTCACTTGCTATTTTTTCATGGAGAACTGTTTCATTTGCTTTTTTTCTCTCTGCCATTCTTTGATTCATTAAATTTTGGTTTAATCTTCTTTGGGCTTCTTCTTCTACTTTACTTTCTACCTTTTTTTCCACTTTTTTCTCTACAGGTTTTTCTTCTCTCTTTTTTTGCGGAGTCGTTCTACGATCTGAAAATGTTTCTATCTCAGTTAAATCATCCAAATGAGTTGTATCGTTTATCAAAGTATCCTTTATTTCTGTTGCACTTTGTTGTTCTAATCCCTCATTGTTTTCAACCAATTCTGCTACATGAAGATTTTGTTCATTTCTTGAATTGTTTCTATAATTGGTTCTATTATAACGTGCCATAAAACATCTCTTTTCAACGCTTTATTACTAACATATGATAAAAATATATTTTCGTGAATATAAATGAATAAGAATATAAATGATAGTCCTATCATTTAAAAAAGGACTAACAATCATTCTACAAAGGTAAAATAATTGTTAGTCCCTTTTAAGGAAACTCTTTATTTATTTTATTTTTATAATATAGGTAGGAGCTAATTGATTCTCATCACTTGCTACTTCAAATACAACCTCACCTAATTCTCCTAAGACAGTTTCATTCATATTCACATACTTCTCACGTTCTAGTGCCCCAACATAAATATAAGATACATTATACTTTTCTAATAGTATTTTAGCGTCTTCTACATTTTGAGCGTTATAGATAGCATCAATATCATTTGCTCTCTCTTCGCAAATGGCTGGATATGCACCAGTCTCATCACTTCTCCATAACCATTCATGAGTTTTCCATCCCATAACCGTTGGTAGACCCGTAATAACTGATACACGTTGATAAAATGTATAACTATCTCCTTGAGCTTCAAGTACTACCGGCATACCAGTAACATTTTCATTTAGCCACTTTGTTGCTAAATAATCATCCATGGATTCCTTTTCCATAAATGCAGATGCATCAAGAGTTTTATAATTCTCGCTTTTTGAAATATCACCATACCATGATTTTATTGCATTATTAGCATAACATACCGTAGATATAAATAAAATGCCTGCAATAACACCAATTACTCTGCGCTTTAAATTCTTAGATATCAATATATAGCGAACCATAATATAGGAAATACTCAAACCAAACATTATAAATGCTTGATAAGTTAACTTAAACATAGTATTTGCTCTTTTGTAATCACCTGAATAAATATCTTGAACATAGATTACTTCAGGCATTAGAATCAAGCCTATTGCACAAAGTCCAATGGTCACCATAAATAAATCAGCAATCGGTAAGTTTTCTATAAATTGAAATAATTTATTTTTTTCAGGAACAAATGTTACTTTTCCATCTTCATCAGCCACAGAATTTAAGTTTGACTTTTTCTTTCCATTGCTATCTAAACTTACACCTGTGATATATCCTTCTTTTGATAAATCACTCCATCGGTTCATGATATAAATAATAACTAGAATAATTGGCAATCCCCATAAGATAAGGAGCTGATAAATTGGTGTTCTTGCCACTGTTAAGCAAATCTTAGTTGAAATCTGATTAAAATTAAGTGTAAACGGTAAGGCTGTAAATTCTCCAATTGCAAAAACAACAACCGCATGTAATGCTGTAAGGATAATCGTTTTTTTCTTAAATTGATAAAGAACTGCATTTGAAAATAAAATAATTGCACCTGATACTACAAAATATATCGGAAAATCCCAGAAATTCGTAGTGCGGAATAAGCCTATAAAAAAGCCAAGTAAAAGTATAGTCGGATGGAATACTTCTTTTACCATAGACTCCATCGGGATTGTAATTCCCAACCTTAGTGAATCCATCTTATCTTTTCGATACATTAAAAATGCAAACAAAAGTGCTAATACAGTTAAGACAAAGATAATGTTAATTACATGAGCGTGTAAATCACCTAAAACAAAGGAATACACTGGAAACTCATGTATTGTTTTATCAGTGGTCTCTGGGTTATAACCAATGTATCTTGTTGCATTTGGAAACCAATATGAAGTAGATTCAATTCCTTTCATTTTATTAATAAAAGGAACAATCCATTTATAAATTGGGTAATGTAAGTTACCAGCAAAGCATACTGCAGTCCCTGCTGTAAGTCCTGCTAAACTTGGAATGAAAGAACGGGATCCATTCCCATAATACTCATCTTGTTGTTTACCTGTATTTCTCTTTCTTAATCGCAAATCCGAAACAAATACTTTCGCTACATTATAAACAATAGAATATGGGAGAACGAAACCAAAGGCAGCTAATGTCATCATCATTAAATTATAGCCATAGGAAACAAGTACACCTGACAATTTTGTCATATAAGTCGCCATATACTGTCCTACGTAATAATAATTAATTGAGTTGCCTGAGAACCATAAATCTTCTGGCGGCATATATTCCGCTCTCATCATAGTTGTCATAAACCCATAATCCATGAATTTTTCAGTGCCATATGCTTCTGGTTTAAACCCTCTCATATAACACCATAATAAAAACAAGATTAAAAACATTGCTTCTGAAAGTAAAATAGCCAATAACTTATTATGACTAAAGTTATATTTAATCTTTAAACTACCTTCAGAATCTGGTGAGGTATGGCCCCATTGATATGCTAAAATAATCAAATTAAAAGCCAAGCAAATTCCAACGCAGATCCACGCATTCGTACTGGTAAAACGAAATAGCTTTAAAGAAGATAAAAACCATAACAACCAACCAGAGATTGCTAGGCCAATTGTTTTAGAAAATAGCCATCCACCATCATGAAATTTTTTAAATACAATCCCTGCCATTGGGTAAAATACAATTCCAAGTACCAATAAGGTGAACCACCATTGTGCAAATGGCTTGACATCCTCACCTAGAAGTTTATAGGCAATGTAAAATATTATTCCAAATAACAAGATAGATGCCACATATTTTATTATAGTAAATACTTGTTTCTCTTTCATTGTCTGTATCTCCTTAACTATTCTGTTCCTATAAAGCTGCATCTGCAGTTGTTCTTGCTTTGCTTGGTGCTTAATAATAAACTTAAATCTACTTAATGCATCGATTGATTTCTCTAAAGTCTTTTATAGCCTGCTTTCCAATACGAAAAATCTTTTTCATGTTAATCGAATTAACGCCGCCTTGTCTAGGTCGAAACGTAATTGGAATATATTTAACAGGTAATTTCTTTTTCGCATAAATCACCGAAATAATAACATTGGATAAATTAAAATTTTCAGGAACTAACTTTAAATTTTCCTTCAATACATCTGCCTTCATTAAACGAAATGGAGTATTTCCATCTGTTATTGTTACATGAAAGCATATTTTACAAACATATTTTAATGTCTTTGTAACAAATACTCTTGAAAATCCATCCTGTCTACTTTTTCTATGGCCAATCACCATAGCATAGTTGTTTCTTTCCTGCCAAAATTGGTCAAATTCCTCTGGCAATGTTTGTCCATCGGAATCCGTTTGAAAAACAAAATCTGCACCCTGATTAATTGCGTAATTATAACCATATAATACAGTTGCACCATGTCCACCATTCGGCTTTGTGATCGGCTCGAAATTTTTATACTTCTTTGCAAACTCTTTCATAATGGAATAGGTTTTATCCTTACTACCATCGTCTATAATAACAAGTTTACTTCCGCCACCAATTTTTTCAACGACGGGATACCAGTCTTTGATTACATTTTCTATGTTCTCTTCCTCATTATATGCAGGGATCACAATATATAATTTATCCATGGATTCTCCTCCAACTTTTTTCTTTTACCCCAAGAATTCTATCAAACTTTATTTTTAATCTTATCAAACAAGCTTAAAGCACTATAAACGACCGCATCCATATTGTAATAGCGATATTCTGCAAGGCGTCCTAAGAAATAAACATTCTCTTCCTTCTCCATATCATTTTTGTAAAGAGCAAACTGTTCTTTACATTCCTTCGTTGGAAATGGATAATATGGCTCACCCTCTGAAGTTGGAAATTCCTTCATGATTGTAGTCTTTTTACAGTCTTGCCATGTTAATTTTTTAAATTCTGTGATTCTTGTATAATCGTAGTCGTTTGGATAATTTACCACAGGAGCCTCTTGATAGCTTTCCACATCCTTGGTCTCAAAAACAAAATCTATACTACGATATGCAAGTTTACCATATTTATAATCATAATAATAATCTGTAGGTCCAGTATAGATTAAAATTTCATAAGAGATATCCTTAATAACTTCTTTATAATCAGTATTTAGCATAATTTTTATATGCTTATTGGCAACCATATTTTCACACATTTTTGTATATCCATGTTTTGGCATACCTTGGTATGGATCACTAAAATATCTTGTATCTCGGTTAGCGCGAACAGGAATACGACTAATTACAGATGTATCAATCTCACCCGGGTCTATACCCCATTGTTTCTTTGTATAATTTTCAAAGAATTTATGGTAAATATCTTCTCCAACTTTGCTAAGAACTACATCCTTACTTGTTTTAATTTCTTTTATATCGATTGCTTTTTTCTTTAAAAATTCCTCAACCTCATCACAAGATAAATTCAAATTATAAAGCTTGTTAATGGTTTCCACTGTAATTGGCATAGGAATTAGATTTCCATCCACATAAGTTAGCACTCTGTGCCAAAAATCATTCCACTCAGTAAACTTGCTTAAATAAGAATAAACTTTTTTACTGTTCGTGTGGAAGATATGTGGTCCATAATTGTGAATTAAAATACCATCTTCATTGTAAGAATCATAAACATTGCCCCCAATGTGATTTCTCTTTTCTATAACAAGAACATCCTCATTCAATTCATTTGCAACGCGTTCTGCAATGGTTAATCCTGCTAAACCTGCCCCAACTACTACATACTTAAACTTCATACCATACCTTCCTTTCCTTTTCGCCTAATTTATTTATTATTAATTTTGATTACCTTACCAATAAATTTGTATCATAAATTACAGTATTGGACCCGTTATCATTATAAAAATAGACAGCCTGATATGTGTCTGAAATAACTTCCTCATTCACAATATAAGAGGTAGAATTTCTAACATCATTATCTACAACAATAAAGCGTATATTATTCTCTTTTATTAGCTTATCTAACATTGTGCTACTTGTGGCTTCATACATCTTTGTTACAAGGGCATCACGTGAAGCTGTGTCATATCCTGCTGACCATGAAAAATATTGCCACCCTTCAAATAACATCGCACCACCAAGTACAATATTATTTAACACAATATTATTGGTTAAAAATATATCCTTAGAAGTTGCATTCTCCTTAATCCATTCTGTAAGTGGATCATGTAAATCATACTGTACACAGTTTTTATTTTTCTTTAAAACCATCGTATAATCATAAACACCTGTAGCCGTTAAGAAAACAACCATAACAATACAAGTAATTCGGTACCATATATTACGAACAGAAATTAGTTTATCAATTACTATAGCTGCAAATATATTGATTAACATAACAGATATCATAATATACTTATGGTTTACTGTTACATCGGAGGTTAATGAAACCGTAAATGCGAAAAATAACGGGAATGAAAATGCAATTAAGATATATTTTTTTACTCCTTTTACAAGTAAAAATGCTACAATTAATACATAAGGTAAAATTCCAAGCAATCGAAATAGATAATCCATCGTTCCCAAAAACGTTTTATTTTCAGCAATAAAGCCAAATAAAATTGTTGGTGAAACTGCAGATCCATTCACAAATAATGCCGATTGAAGCATGGATAAACTCACCGTAACTACTGCCATGATTAAAAATTCTAACCTTCGATCTGCAGCGATAGCAAGTGCAAATAAAATAAGCAATGCAGCTATTGTAGAAGCTCCATTCCAAAAGGTAAGTGCACCTAGTAAAACACCGCTACATATTGCTAGTCTAAGATCTTTTACATACCAACCTTTTACGGAAAATAGGCTCTCCTTAACAAAGATCTCTACATCAGAAAGTGTGTCTTCTATGAAAGAAGTTGATTTAACCTTCGTAATTTCTTTTTTTTCTGCAATTATGCTACGTATTCTTTCCGTCATTTCAAATAAATGCGGCATAAATTGTATAATTATTAATAATAAGATTGCAATTGAAAAGGCAAAATGTCTTTGATTGCAATACACATTCAAATTCCAAAGTCCCCAATCTTCGTGAGTCGAGTAACTTATAAATTCGGTATTATCCTTTAATGCTTTTAAAATATTAGTTCCTTCTGGTTGTTCTGCCATAAATTTAAAAAGACTATTGGAACTTCGAAACACAAAAAAGAGACAAGTAAGATAACCAACCACTTTTTTAGCTGTTAACTTATACGCAAATACATAAAGCAAGGAAACTACACTAACAAATCCAAGAGCACTTGGTATATTAAAGGCATTATCAATTCTCATACCTAGAAATTCTAAATTCCCTACTAAAAATTGAAACATAAAGTGATATTTCACATCTTCCCCTGCAAAAAATGGATATTGCGTTGGAAAATTATTTCCATAAGAAAAAGAACGTATCATTCCAAGGTGTGGTGAAAAATCACTAAATACCGTATATCCAACATAAAGTGTCTCACCTTTTACGTAAAAGGTTTTCCACATTAAGGTATAAGCTAAGATACATATAGCTACGATTACTATCTTTTCAAATGTAGTAACTTTGCTATATATGATGTGTTCTGCTTTGATCACCTTTTGATTCATCTTATAACAAAGAATGAAGGATAGTATTGCAAACAATGGCATTATAATTGCATTGGCGTAAGCAAGTGGATGCGCTTTCCCTTGAAATATATATGCTAACAAATATACACACCATGTTTGTATGATGGTACCAATTAAAAAATAAGCTGGAAGTAATATAAAATAAGGATGTAGATTTATTTCTTTATTTCCATAACTATACATTCCCATTTTCTTTAGTCTAGGAAATGCATAGGAACATATTACATAACCTGATAAAACGCTAATAATTAGATATAATAATGCAATCAAACAGTTTTTCCTCCTTTATTTAATTGAATAAGGATTGAATGTCTGTCCCACAATTTTCGTAAACTGTTTTATTCTACAACACTGTCAGTTCCATTGACGACTTTAGATAGGACTTTTGCATAAGCAATTGCCCTTTAACTTCTATATTATACTATATATTGCATAATAATTAAAGGTCAAATTGATATTAAAGAGTCCCTCCATTAAAACTATTCATTTTATTTCTTAAGGATGGAGAAGCCTCAATTACTTCTAAGTATTCCTCCATGGTTAAACTTTTTGCGGCATCATTGGCATTTTTTAAAACATTAGCATCTGTATAAATATCCCCTAATTTAAATTCCAAATCACCACTTTGTCGAATTCCAAACATATCCCCAGGACCTCTTAGCTTTAAGTCTTCTGAAGCAATAAAAAATCCATCGTTTGATTTATTTAGTATCTCTAATCTTTCTCTAGTTTCTTGTTTGCTAGACCCACTAACCAAAATACAATAGGACTGATGAGCACCACGCCCTACTCTTCCTCGTAGCTGGTGTAACTGAGCAAGACCAAAACGTTCTGCATTCTCTATCATCATAACCGTGGCATTTGGTACATTGACACCAACTTCAACAACCGTAGTTGAAACTAATACTTGTATATTTCCAGCTGCAAACTCTTCCATAATTGCATCTTTTTCTTTTGGCTTCATTTTACCATGCAAATAGGCTACGTTTGTTCCAAAGCGTAAGGCTTCTTTTAATTTTTCAGTATATTCCAAAACATTTTCTGCTTCCATAGTTTCACTCTCTTCCACCATTGGGCAGATAACGTATGCCTGTCTTCCCTCTGCAACTTGCTTATCAATAAATCGGTAAGCTGTTGGACGGTAACCGGTATCCACAACACAGTTTTTAATTGGAAGCCTGTTTGCTGGCATTTCATTTAATACCGAAATATCAAGGTCCCCATAAAGAATCATTGCTAAAGTTCTTGGGATTGGCGTTGCACTCATAACTAACACATGGGGTGAATACCCTTTCATGGATAAGTTTTCCCTCTGTTTTACACCAAAACGATGTTGTTCATCTGTAATTACAAGGGCTAATTTATCATAATTTACTTTTTCTTGTATTAACGCATGCGTCCCAACAATGACATCCGTTTCATGATTGTTTATTTCTTCGTATGCTCTTCTTTTTTCAGCCGCCGTCATAGAACCTACCAAAAGTTTTATCCGAATTCCATGTTCAGACAAGTTTTCTACTAAAGATTCATAATGCTGTTTTGCTAAAACTTCTGTCGGAACCATCAAGCAACCTTGATAACCATTAATCGCAACTAAATAAAGCGCTAAAACAGCCAATATTGTTTTACCAGAACCAACATCTCCTTGTACCAAACGATTCATTGTATATTTTCCCGATAAATCTTTAAAAATCTCATTTAAAACATTCTTTTGTGCACCAGTCAACTCATATGGTAACTTCTCTATTATTCCCCTACACTGTGAAGAATTTTCAATTACAAACGAATTTAATGTTTGAACTTTATTTTCTTTTAAATGTCTTAATATTAAGGTAAAATTAAAGAACTCTTCAAAGACAAGTCGTTTTCTGGCTTCCATCATTGTTTCTTTGCTCTTAGGAAAATGTATTTCCCTAATTGCAAGCTTTCTCTGAATCAAATCATATTCTTTCCTAACTCTCTTTGGTATGTATTCCTCATCCTCTAGTGTATGTGTCAATGCAAAGTCTACAGCCTTTGATATCGCATGATTGCTTAGCCCATCCGTTAACGAATAAATTGGTTGCATTACATTTAATAATTTTCGGTACTCCTCTTGTTTATATATCTTGGGTTGTTGGATGATTAATGCGCCATTCTTCCTAACAACCTTTCCTCGAAAAATAAATCGATTTCCGAGGCGTAATGTATTTTTTAAAAAAGCTTGATTAAACCAGGTCAAAGATAACATACCGGATGGATCTTTGACTCTGCAACTAATGATTTGTAAATTCTTAATCTTTTTTATCTCAACAATTGTTGCAACACTTGCTTCAATGGCAACAATTGAGCCCTCACTAATACTTGCAATCGGTACAGGTTGCTCATAAACATCATAGCCCCTAGGATAATGTTCTATTAAATCACATACAGAATAAATACCAAGCTTGGCAAAATTTTGTGCTGTCTTCTCACCAATTCCCTTTATCGTACTGATATGATCCGTCCATTTCATGCTTTGTACCTCTTTCATTTATCTTCTTACTAATTTCTTGTTACTTTTAGACATTGTACCATATTTTAATGTGGTTTTGAACGTAAGAAAAATTACTTTTCCTTTAAAACTTTTATAATTTCGAAAGAAAAAGCGGTTTTGATCCGAAAATCAAAACCGCTTCTTCAAAATTCTCTATTCTACAGAAAGTACATAGTAGTAAATTGGTTGACCACCCATGTGAACTTCCACATCTACCATTGGATACTTCTCCATAACTTTTTCCGCTATTTCATTGGCATCTTGTTCTGTCGTATCCTCGCCGTAGTATAAACTAATTAACTCTGAGTCATCATCTACGAGTTGGTCGATTAAATCAAGTGTCGTCTCGGAAATATCTTCACCAACGGAAAGAATTGTCTTATCGCCAATTCCCATAATATTTCCTTGTTTAATTTCTTTTCCATCAAGACTTGTATCACGTACTGCATATGTCACCTGACCAGTCTTAACACGATTCATCTCTTCAATCATATGTTGTTCATTTTCGCTTGCGCTCTTATCAAATACATAATTAATGATTGCAGTAATTCCTTGAGGAACCGTTTTGGATGGAATAACAACGATTTCCTTGTCTTCAGTTAAAGCCTTTGCCTGCTGTGCAGCTAATATGATATTACTATTATTAGGTAATATAAATATTGTATCTGCATTCACATGTTCAATTGCATTTAACATATCTTCCGTACTTGGGTTCATTGTCTGACCACCTTCGATTAAGTAGTCAACACCAAGACCTGTAAAGATTTCATTAATACCTTCACCGATGGAAACAGCAACAAATCCAACCGCTTTTCTTGGTTCTTGTTTCTTAGGTTCAGAAGTTGCAGTAACAGACTTTTCAGCCTTTTCTGCTTCCATAATGAGACGCTCATTATGTTCTTCTCTCATATTATCAATTTTCATTCTTGATAAAGAACCATAAGTTAAAGCTTTTTGAATTGCGAGTCCAGGATCATTGGTATGTACATGAACCTTGACAATGTCATCATCCGATACAACTACTATTGAATCTCCGATGGATTCTAAATAAGCTTTAAAAGAATGCTCTGTATCTAAATCATATTCTTTTTCAATATTTATAATAAATTCAGTACAATAGCCGAATTTAATATCAGCTGTAGTAATATTTTCTTTGCTAATCTTTTGATTTCCTTCATTCTTTGCTGGGGTAATCTCAAAGGATACTTCCTTACCAAGCATTGCATCATAAGCACCTTTTAAAATTTCCACTAAGCCCTGTCCACCTGAGTCCACAACCCCGGCTTCCTTAAGCACAGGTAGTAATTCAGGTGTGTATGCAAGAACTTCTTCCATACGTTTAATCACTTCAGCGCCAAAATACACTAAATCATCAGTTTCTGAAACTAATTCAACAGCACGTTCTGCTCCACCTTTAGCAACAGTTAAGATAGTTCCTTCCTTTGGTTTCATTACTGCTTTATAAGCTGTTTCTACAGCCTTACAAAAAGCATTCGCCATAATGGTAACATCTATCTTATCATAATCCTTTACTTCTTTTGTAAAGCCACGGAATAATTGAGATAAGATAACACCTGAGTTACCTCTAGCTCCTCTTAAAGAACCACTTGAAATTGCTTTTGATAAATTTTCAATGGTAGGCTCGGTAATACTACTAACTTCTTTTGCTGCAGACATTATAGTTAACGTCATATTCGTACCAGTATCACCATCCGGCACTGGAAATACGTTCAATTCGTTGATGTATTCTTTTTTCGCTTCGATGCTCTGCGCTCCTGCCATAAACATCTTTTGCAAAAGCAACGCATCTATTGTATTTAAAGTCACTGGTCAGTTCCTCCTTGATTCTAGTCGATGACTCTAACGCCCTCAACAAAAATATTTATTTTTGCGACTTCAATACCCGCAAATTCTTCGACCTTATATTTTACATTACTAATTAAATTTTCTGACACAGCAGATATACTAACTCCATAAGAAACTATAATATGAAGATCAATTGTTATCTGATTATTTTCTATGATTACGTTTACGCCATGATTCAAACTTTCGCGTCTTAAAAGTTTTGCTAAGCCATCTTTCATGCTGATTGATGCCATACCTACTACTCCAAAGCACTCAACTGCAGAAGATCCCGCATATTTGGCAATTACATCAGTATCAATCGCGATTTCACCCAACGAGGTAAGCATCGTCCCATTCATACATAACCCTCCAATCTAAATGAAATATATTATATTATAACCTCTTTTCCTAAAAAAAGAAACATAATTTTAAGAAATTACCCTTCTAGGTATAAAAACTTCTAACATTAATGGGCAAAGCCCGCATATATTATAAAAAAAGCATTCATATTGGAGTAAAATATGCGAAGAATGATCGGCTTTATATTATTTTGGATAGCTATAGGAATGACTATAATGCTTTTTATTACAAATGGCTTTTTAGCCATATGTATTATAATCCTTCTACTTATACTTGGATATAATTTATTTTGTAAATGCTAACATTATATTATATGTACATCTCAAAAATAGATGCAATTAGCGAAGCAATATTAACTTTTTAAATTGACAAAAGAAAAGGGTGTCAAAAACTTGACACCCGCTTTTCCATCTTTAATTAAGCACGTTCAACTTTACCAGATCTTAAGCAAGAAGTACAAACATACATTTTTTGTGTTCCACCGTTAACCTTAATTCTTACGGATTTAACATTAGACTTCCACATCTTTTTGGATCTTCCGGAAACTTGACTTCTAGAATGGCTTACAGACATTCCAAAATGAGCTCCTTTATCACAAACTGCACATTTCGCCACTAAAAAGCACCTCCTTAATTAAATTAGGCCTTGTGGCTTATCTTAGGACAAGCCATCAGCTCGTGCACATAAATAGACCAGCATAACCAGTTCCTATCTTTATTTACACTGTGACCTGCAAACAAAACTATTCTATCAGAATTCTAAAAAGATTGCAAGAGTAATTTATATTACTTTCGTATTTTTTCATTCAAGTACATTTTACTCTGCATATTGGGCATAATGTTTACTCATTATCCTCTACGCCATTTAGTATATCATATGCTTTTTGATCTACTTCTTTATCAGCTTTTTTCGTTTTTGAATCCTTAGTAAAGCGATCAATTACATCTGGCACCATATCAATAATCTTAGTAACCATATCTTGATTTTTCACATTCACTAAGCGTATATGACCATCTTTTATTACCAATACAGAGCTTGGTGTTATCTTACCACCAATACCACCGCCTGCATTGTTCTTTCCACTAGTTCCATTGGAAAAAGCACCTGCACCTACACCAAAGCTAACATCAACCAATGGTAAAATAATAGTGCCATCTTCAAACTTTACTGCATCTCCAACTACGGTTTTCGTTGTTAAAAAGCTATCCATTCCCTTAAATAAACTCTCAACAGTTTGATTAAAACTATGCTCTGCCATTACAACTCCTCCTTTAATTGTTTCGCGTTCTTTATCAATTGACTAAAATATTTATCTCGAATCAGTTTAATAGCTATTATTAATAAATTAATTAATCTTATTCTTCCTTTTAGAAATAATTCACCATTTAAAACCTCTTCTTCAAAATCTGGTCTAATGCTAATTTTATCTCCATATATTCCATAAAACACAGCAATAGCTCCCAATGCTTGTCCTGTAGTACATGGATCACCTGTACCAAAGTGCACAGTTCCCTGAATTTTCTTCGGTGCTATATGTTTTAGCACACCTCGAATACTAATCCATACTTTTTTAAGCCCTAATTTGTTTTGTTCGTCCTTTAAAAAATCTAGAATTAGATTTTTTTTATGGAGTAAATCAATGATTAGTTCCTTTATCTTTTTTATTTTAGCCTTTAAACTTTTAAAGAAAGAAAGAACTCGGTAGTAAACCTGTTTCATTTTACGAAAGATTTCCTTTATGTTAAACTTAATCTTTCTTTTCTTCTTTTCATCTGTAATATCTGCATATTTGCTCGCTTTATCACTTTTATTCTTATTCTCTTTTAGTATATCAATTTCTTGCTTCTTATAATCCGTAAGTTTTTCAGATTCAGAATCTAGTGATGTACCTAACTTTTTAACCGGGTTCACTTCTTCTCGATCGTCTAATTCTATTGTAACATCCGAATCTGTGTTATTTTTCTTAATATCTTCTTTGATTGAAGTTATTTTTTGCTCGGATATTTTAAAATCTTTCTCTGTATCAATTGCATCTTTTATTGTAACTTTTTGACTCTCTTTTGCATCATATGCGTGTTCTTTATGCTTTTCTTCTGTGACTTCATCTTCTTTAAAATCACTTTCTTTATTGTTATCTTTTTTCATCTTTCGATTATCATAGAAAACAATCCCTGCAATTCGTAACCGAATCCATAATTTTTCATCAATATAACTTAAGCTTACCATTACTAGGTGCAGCAACCATGTTGCTTTCGTATCTAAAAATAATACTTCATCCTCTTTTTTACCTAGCAATTGATAACGAATTGGTACAAACAAAGTAACTATAAGAATGAAAAGGATAATACCTACTAATACAGCTAGAACTATTCCTAATATCTTCAAAATAAGAAAAATAATATGAAGCATATTCAGCTCCCATCTGCGCACATACGCACATACTTATAAAGGGGGTTAGTTCTTTTACCATTCCCTTATCTTACTTTAATACAAGATTATGCAAAATAATCTCGTACCTTAAAATCACCAGTTTCTTTATAAACCTCAACAATCATGTTTTTTACAATAATTTTAGCTTCTTCTCTTCCTTTCGCAAGTCCAAGAATATGTACCTTGCTATTTTTATAATGTGGAAAGAGCAACTCATCTGCTGCAATTATATCAAATAAATTATTCGGATTTGAAGCAAAGGCAATCACAAAAACATCCTTTGCCATCCTTCCATGTTTAATCGCAAAAATCGCTTGCCGATGTTTTTTCTTTATACCTTCCCCAAAATATAAATTATCACTCCATGTAACCATCGCACATCCCCTAATATAAAACTTTTGAGTCAAGATACAATACATATCTAATTATAGCACATTATATATTCAAAAATACAGTACTTTTTAAATTGTCAAAAATCAATTTCTAAATATATCAGTTACTTTATTAAGCTCTTGAATCAGCAATCAGTTCACGCATTAAACGAACACTTACAAGCTTTTCTGCCATATCACGGCAGCTTACCAATGAATTTTTAATATAATCCTTTACTTCTTTTTGATCTGCAAAAAAGACTGGAAGTTCTTTTAAGACAGAAGCAATCATTGCACGGTTTAGAAGTTTTGGTTGCTTTTCAAGAGTCTCACTTAACTCTTTATAAAGCGCCTCAAATGCATTTTTTATGTCTTCCTTACTTGCTGTTTCATCCTCCGTCTTTGTTTCCTTTTCTGTATCAAGTTCGACAAAAACACTATTTGATATTAATTTAGATGAAAACATTAAGCATTCATAAAGTTTATCTAGCATTAATGCTGATACTATGGAAGTGTGCTGATTTGCAATAATATCTAATGTTCCTTCCAAGGTTTGAACATTCATCATATCTTTTTCAAGCTTTCCTTCTGTATGAGCAAATAGTGAAATTAAATCTTCTGGAATAGACTCCTTTTTACCCTCCATAAATCCAAGATTTACTGCCTTTACGATTTCAATTAACTGTGTTAAGCCTAAAAGATTCTCTTCCTTAGTATAAGGTTGATTTAGCACAACCGTATATAAATGATTTAACACTTGTTGCATAGCATAATAGCCTTCTGTAGCACCCACTAAATATTCTATTGCAGCTTTTAACTTTTCATTTAATTGCTGATACATCTTTTCATCCATAGAGCTAAAATCAACGGACTCAAATGCATCACGACACTCTTTTAAAACCGTAAAGTAAGTATCCATTCCCTCTGGTTTATCAATGCCAGCCGCGGAACGAATCATATATACAAAGTTTTCTAAACTACTCTTATCTCCACCTTCATAAATAGATAGTGCATTATTAAGTAAGTCAAAGAATTTAGTCTTTGTCATACGTACAGGTAATTGAGAAATCATTAGTTTAATACGTTCATTAATCGTAACATTCTCACGTTCCGAAAAAATAAAGTTTGAAATCTCATTTGCTGCTAAATCATTATCAACTTCTTCAATCATATCCGCAAATCGAAGTTCCATACGATTCATTACATATTCGTAAAGAGTAAAAATATCGGTATATGCAGTTAACACCTTCATGTAATTCGTTATTTCATTACGTATAGCATGAAGTTTTTTTATGGACTCCTCACGAACCTTTCCATCAAACTCTTGTAATAAACTCTGTTTTACTACTTCATTCATTCCATCAAGTAGTAAATGTGCCTTTTCATCTAAGGAAATATAATCATCTACCATTCCTTCATAAAAATCATAATAATGCATTACAAAATTACTTCCTGCATAAGCAAAATAAGCAGATGACATTTCATTCATATATTGTGGTAAATTAACTTCTAAATTTTCGCTATTTTTAATTTCATTTTCCATTTTCTTATTATGTTTCATGTAAATCAAACACCCTTTGCCTTTCTATTTTAGTGATATAAAATAATATCAGCTATTTTCTTAATAAACCAACTATTTGGTGATAAATGAGTCAGGCTTATAAAATTTTGCCATCCTCCTCCAATCATTGAGTAAAACCCAGCCAATCCAAAAAGTAAAATAATAAATGCACCAAATAATTGAAATGATATTATATTTTTTAAAACTGCACCTAATAGTATAAACAATATACCAAGAATAACGGTATAGCAATAGGAAACTTTCACAATCGACGCAAACATATCAAGTGTTCCGATATAATAACATAAAATTCCACTAAATACTACACAAGGCACGAATACCAGCAGGCAGATAGAACATAAATTTCCAATAAAACCAGCAATTTTATTCATATCTGATAACCTTACTCGCTTACTTAATCCTCGACTATTTTCTAAAGTAAGATAACTAGTTGCATACAGAATAATAAAAGAGAGCAACATAGCAAATATCGCTCCAATGAGCTGTCGATACAATAACTGATTATCTAATCCTAAAGCCATATGATTTGCATCTTTTGTATTAACAAATTGCATATCAAATTGAAAATCAAACTGATTGGAATTTCTTATTGAATCTGCATAGGAGTTATATTCCTCTACACTTAACTTTTCTTTATCCCTAAACTCTAAACTCTGATACAGCTTATTTCCCTTGGTTAAGCAGATGCGATACATCAACTCTCCCGCAACAATATCCTTTATTAATCGAGCCGTTTTACTCTCACTTCCTTGATAGACAGTGATAAGCCCGCTGAATTCTCCCTCTTTTAAACGCTGTTCAAATCCTTCATTAATAACAAAAATACTATAAATTTCACCTTCTATTAGTTGTTCGTATAACGACTCAAAGGTATTTTTTTGCACTGATATGGTTTCTATATTAGATAATCCCTCAACAACTTCCTTAGACAATTCACTTTCTTGTCCGTCCTTATTAAGAATATCTAAATTAATTATTCCAATTGGTATGTTACTTTTTAATTGTACTCCCTCATTTAATTGCTGCAATATAAAAAAAGTACTAATAATAGATATAGCTAAAATAAATATCGTTATTTTATTTTTAAGTATTAATTTTAAAGACAAAATACTTCGATTTCTAATGTCTAGTAAAAAAAACTTGGATTTAGAGGTTTTCATAATTTTCTACCTCCCTTTTGCGATACAGTAGTCCTGAAATCAGCAACATTCCACTAAAAATAATTACAAAACAAAAGACTTCCATAACCTTTAGTGATGAATCCTTAGAATTTAATCGTATCATGGTTTTTAAGAACCATGCGTTAGGACTTAATTTCGTTATTTTATCAAAACTTTCCGGTAGATATGCAAGTGGAATAACCCCTCCACCTATAATTGCTCCAAATATAACCAATAGATTCGTAGCCAATAAATAAGTTGAGGTGTTTTTTATAATCGCGCTCATTAATACGTGAAAAGTACTTATGCAAAACAAGAACAAACTGATAAAGCAAATCATCTGTAAGGTAAGAACACCTTTGTTTATGTAATTACATAAAAATGCAAATATTAAAAAGAACAGTTCAAAAATGCCTGTATAAACGAGAGTTTTACCTACTAACATCCATGTCATATTAGAACCTGTTGTTAAAAGTCTTCTATGTATACCTAATTGTCTTTCTTTGATCAAAGAAAGTCCAAGGGCTATTGGTATATAATTAATAACCAAATACAGCAGCTCATATTGAAAATATTTCATTAAGGGCAGAGTTTTAATATCAGTAACTAAGATATCATTAAAAATAACATCTTTATTCAGGGCTGTATAAATAAGGTCATAGGAGATTTGGGCATTCTTTTGGTCAATCAATTCTTGTGGCATTTTACTTAATTCCATTACTTCGTACAGGGTAACGCAATTAATCTCTACTGCTGCTACAAACTTTTCGTATCCCTCCAACACATTTTTCATTAAGACCGCTTTTGTCACATCATTTGCATTTAACCTTACTATAATTGGTTCATGAATAATTTGTACAATATTTTGGACAAAATCTTTTGGCACAACAATGCACATATCAATCCCATTATTTTTAATTTTTTCTTCCAATTCTTCCTTGGTACCAGTAACAATTTGTATGTAAGAGGCATACATCTCATTTTCAACAAAATAATTAAGGAGAAGCTTCGAATACTTTGAATTATCTAAATCAAGGATTCCAATTGTAATACTACTCGAAACCTCTCCTTTCGTATTTTGTTTCTTTTCAACAAAAGTAGTGCTTATTAATCCAATAATAAGCACTACAATTAAGACAAGCCATATTTTTTTATAGGAACCTAACTCTTTGAGATCCTTCTTCATGATATAAAACATGCCTGTCTCCTTTATTTCATATGATTAATCGATTTCTACAGCTTTAATCATATTTGTTACACTAGACATTCCTGCAGGCACGCCAGCTGTTAAAATAACAACATCTCCTGAGTTTACTAAGCCAGCTTCTGTAACAGTTGAGATTGCATCTGAAAGTAAATGATCTGTTGAATTTACTTCTTTTGTTTTTAATGGTTGAACTCCACGATATAACTGCATTTTACGTAATGTACGATCAAGTGGAGATAAGCCTACTATGTTAGCGCTTGGTTTATATTTAGAAACCAAACGTGCTGTGTATCCAGAAAAGCTAGAAGCAATGATTAATTTTGCATCAAGTCTCTCTGCAGTTGCTACTGCAGAATAGCTAATTGCGGATGATAAGTTATCACTCTTGCTGCTTAAACTTGCTTCATCATATTTTCTAAACTGTACGTAATGTCCTTCTGTTTCTACCGCAATCTTAGACATTAAGCGAACTGCTTCGATTGGGTATTTACCAGCTGCTGTTTCACCGGATAACATAATTGCATCTGTTCCATCATAGATAGCATTTGCTACGTCTGTTACTTCTGCACGTGTTGGTCTTGGGTTACGAATCATAGAATCCAACATCTGAGTTGCAGTAATAACTGGTTTAAATGCTGCATTACATTTTTGAATCATAGTCTTTTGGATGTATGGTAATGTTTCTGCATCTACCTCTACACCTAAATCACCACGAGCAACCATGATACCGTCTGCTTCTTCTATAATTTCATCAAGGTTTTCAATACCTTCCATATTTTCAATTTTTGCGATGATTGCTATATCAGAATTACAATCTTTAATGATGTCTCTTATTTCACGAATTGCAGCTGCGTTACGCACAAAGGAAGCCGCAATAAAATCAACACCTTGATTAATACCAAAAATAATATCTGCTCTATCTTGCTCAGTAATTGCTGGAAGATTTAACTTAGTGTTTGGTATATTAACTCCTTTACGGCTGCTTAATTCTCCACCGTTTACAACTTCACAGACAACGTCTGTTTCACCAACTTCTTTGATTTTTAATTCAATTAGACCATCTGCAATAAGTATTGTTCCACCTACACTTACATCGTTTGGTAGGTCCTTATAAGTAACACTAATTACTTTGCTATTACATTCTACATCTTTTGTTGTAACTATAACATCTTGTCCCTTTTCAAGGCTATATTCTTCGTTATTCTCAGCTAAGCCAGTTCTTATCTCCGGTCCCTTTGTATCTAAAAGAATAGCAATAGGAAGTCCTACTTCTTCTCTAACCTTTTTGATCTTACGAATCATTTCACCATGAGCCTCATGTGTTCCATGTGAAAAATTAAGTCTAGCAACATCCATTCCATTTAACATCAATTCTTTAATCATTTCTTCAGAAGACGTTGATGGTCCCAAGGTACAAACAATTTTCGTTTTTTTCTGCATCTTAAAAAATCCTCTCTTTAACTTTCCTTTTCTTGATGGTTATGATGCACATGTTCATGGGTGTATAAATGATCCATACAGTACTCATAGTTACCATCGCATTTCGAACAGAATCTAAATTCTAGATTTTCATCATCAAGTTCTGTTCTACCACAAACCGAGCATTTATGTCTCGTTATTGTGGTTTTGCCACGAAATTGGACTACATTATCCGGATTGTAAGCATTGCGTACCTGACGTTTATAATTCGCTTTTCTTTTGAATTCTTTTGGAGATATTTTACGATAATTTCTTGTTGCAAAGTAGAAAATTAAAAAGTTTGCTACTGCTACAACAACTGCTAATGCATAAAGCCAATTTCCTGCAATTATCATACTAATCACGTCATATGCAAATAAAGCCGCATATATCCAAGCAAGATACTTTATCTTTATTGGAACAATAAAGAATAGCAGCATTTGCATATTTGGATAAACTGTTGCAAATGCAAAGAACAATGTTTGGTTAATTAAGTCTAGTGAATTCCCCAAAACTCTGCCTGTTCCAAAATAAATAATTATCGCTGCAACAATTTGTAACAAAATACCACTTAAAAAATACAAATTAAATCGAAACGCTCCCCACGCTCTTTCTAATGAAGTACCAATCATATAATATAGATATAAGCTAATCAATAGAAAGATATCAATTCTCTGTGGCGCGATAAGGAACGTTACAAGTCTCCAAATCTGTCCTTCTAGCACCTTAGAAATATCAAGTGAGAGGTACGTCAAATAAAAATACGGATTTATTAGATAAATTACTGCACCCAATATATACACAGCTATGATATACTGCATTAAATTTGATATGGCATATCTACCAAACTTCCGCTCCATTTTATCCAAAAATTTCATAATCACCCTCCACTTTCTTGCGCGGTACTGCCTTTAATCCTGACATTAATTATATGTATTCTTAAGGATATTGTCAAACAAATGATTATAAATATTCTATAATTTCACTGGAAATTTGCAAAAATCAAACGAAAATTATTTCATTCGACACTCTTTGGTGATAATCGAAACCTTTTCATTGATTTTGTTTTATGTTATAATAATCTGAATTATTAGCTAGAAAGATAGAAAGGTTAGGAAAATATATGGCACTTGATGGATTTGTCATTTCAAATATGATACATGAATTAACCGAGAAATTAGTAGGTGGAAGAATCGTTAAAATTAGTCAACCTGAAAAGGATGAATTAATTTTAACAATAAAAAATTACGACCAATTTAAGCTGTTTATTTCAGCCTCTGCTGGTTTGCCTCTTATTTATTTAACAGAAAATAGCAAGCCTAATCCTATGAATGCACCTAATTTTTGTATGTTGCTTCGTAAGCATTTAAACAGTGCAAGGATTATTTCAATTACTCAGCCAGAGTTTGAGAGAATCGTACAAATTGAAATTGAACATCTTGATGAGATGGGTGATCTGTGCAAAAAATATTTAATTGTTGAAATCATGGGTAAGCATAGTAATATTATTTTTTGCGATCAAGAATTTAAAATTGTAGATAGCATTAAGCATATTTCTGGTTTTGTTAGCTCTGTACGTGAAGTACTTCCTGGTAGAGAATATTTCATTCCAAAAACCATGGAAAAATTTAATCCAATGACAATTACTAAAGAAGAATTTATGGAATCGGTACTATCAAAACCAATTAGTATTACAAAGGCACTATATCAAAGTTTAACAGGGATTAGTCCTCTTCTCGCGAACGAAATATGTCATCGTGCTTCTATTGACGGGGAGCAGCCAACTGCAATATTGACAGAAGATATTAAACTTCATTTGTATAATAATTTTTTACGAGTTATGGAGTTAGTTAGCTCGCACGATTATGCACCTAATATTGTGTATAAAAATGGTGAACCAATTGAATTTTCAAGCCTTACACTTACTTGTTATGAAGGTGTAGAAGGTATATCAGCAGAGGCTTACGATTCTATTTCAACATTACTAGAACATTATTTTTCTAAGAAAAATACCATTACAAGGATTCGCCAAAAATCTGCTGATCTTCGTAAAATTGTAACAAATGCTATTGAACGTAGTAGTAAGAAATATGATTTACAACAAAAACAATTAAAAGATACTGAAAAAAGGGACAAGTATAAGGTGTACGGTGAACTTCTTACAACTTATGGTTATTCCGCTGAACCTGGTGCGAAATCAATTCGAGTTTTAAATTATTACACTAATGAAGAAATTGATATTCCTCTTGACCCAGAACTTACAGCCCTTGAAAATGCAAAACAATATTTTGAAAAATATAATAAATTAAAGCGTACTTATGAAGCTATCACAAAATTTATCGTAGAGACGAAGGAAGAATTAGAACACTTAGAATCTATCAAAACTTCCTTTGATATTGCGCTGCAAGAAGAAGATCTAGTTGAATTAAAAGAAGAATTAATACAATTTGGTTATGTAAAACGCCATTTTACTGCAGGCAAAGGTCCAGGAAATAAGAAACAAAATAAGAAACCTAAAATAACTAGCAAACCATTCCATTATCTTTCCTCCGATGGTTATCACATCTATGTTGGAAAAAATAATTTTCAAAATGATGAACTTACCTTTAATTTTGCAAATGGCGGAGATTGGTGGTTCCACGCAAAAGGAATTCCTGGCTCTCATGTTATTGTAAAATCAGGTGGAGATGAATTACCAGATCGCGTTTTTGAAGAAGCTGGAAGTTTAGCAGCTTATTATTCCAAAGGTAGAGATGGGGAAAAAGTTGAGATTGATTATGTGGAACGTAAACATATCAAGAAACCAAGTGGTGCAAAACCAGGGTTTGTTGTTTATTATACCAACTATTCTCTAATTGCTAGCCCTGATATAAGTTCTTTAACATTAATAAGTGAATAGATAATATAATTATTTTTGATTCGAGTGTCAGAATACGTACATCGTTTTGATGTTTATATCATTTTGATACTCGATTCAATTTTCAATGCAAAAGAAAGGAATCTAACTTATGATTTTAGCTGACTATCATTGTCACTGTTACTTCTCTTCTGATTCCAAAAGCAAACCAGAGGACATGGTTAAAATGGCGATTTCTCGCGGACTAAAAACACTTTGTTTTACAGATCACCTGGATTATTTATATCCTTCTGAAATCGAGAATGACTTTATATTTAACCCAAAAGAGCGACAATTAGAATTATTACAATTAAAAGAATTGTATCGAGATGATATTGAGATATTAATAGGTGCTGAACTTGGACTAAGGAATGAACCCGATATTAAATCAGCAGTAAAAACTTACTATGAGAATATAACACAGGAAATCTCCTATGACTTTCTTATTGGTTCAACTCATGTTTTAGAAAAAAAAGATCCCTACTATAAGGAATATTGGGAAGGAAAAACCATAAAAGAAGGGATTACTGATTACTTTTCGTCCATTATTCACAATAGCTCTTTTTACGATACATTTCAGGTATATGGACACCTTGATTATATTATTCGCTATCTTCCAGTAGAACATAAAGACTATCAATACAATGAATACTCTGATTTGATTGATATGGCTTTAAAATCTTTATTAGAACATGGTAAAGGAATTGAATGCAATTCTGCTGGACTTAAATATCAATTAGGATTTCCTCATCCAAAAGTGGAAATTCTAAAACGATATAAAGAACTTGGTGGAGAGATTTTAACCATTGGTTCCGATGCTCATAAGCCTGAGCATATTGCGTACGATTTCCCTGTCGTAAAAGACTTACTAGAGTCCATTGGATACCGCTATTATACGGTATTTAAGGATCAAAAGCCTGCGTTTATCAAGTTATCTTAGTATTAAAATTGATATTAAAAGTCAAACACCCTATTTATCATTGATTAATAGGGTGTTTTCTTATTCTAGATTTATTTTTTTACCAAATATCGTAACCAAACTCCATCGCCATTTGTTTTTCTGATATCTTTAAGTTTAAACTCTACGGGAATATTTTTTGATAAATTGCTTGATTTTTCAAATAGAGTTACTGTGTTGTTTTCACCTTCAGCAACGGGCGCAATCAGTAAGCTAAGATCATCCACAACACCTGTATTCAAGCCAAGCACATAGTTTAACGTTTTCGTAAAATGAAAAGGTGAATTCGTGTTTGCAAGGGTATATTGACATTATTAGTCTTGCACTTAAAAAAAGGAACTGTCAAATGACAGTCCCTAAAAATTATTTATCTTTATTTTTTTTAAATCTAGTTTTATAAAATATTGCAGCTGCAATAAGGAATACAACTACAAGAACAACTAGAGTAACGCTTGCATATGTATCAACATAGCCAGCAATTCTCTCCCAAGAAGCACCCGCAACAACACCAAGATACACTAATATAGTATTCCATACAAGACTACCGATAGTTGTAAATAAGAAAAATAATCCTAAATTCATCTTAGCCATACCAGCTGGAATGGAAATCAAACTACGAACAATAGGAATACATCTACAAAATAATACTGTTATCTTTCCTTTTTTCTGAAACCAATTCACTGATTTCTCAACATCTTCACTTTTAAAATGAAGAACTTGTCCAATTTTACCATCTAAGATTTTTTTCATTCTTTCTGGAGATAAAATACGACCAACACCGTATAAAATAATAGCACCAAGCAATGAACCAATCGTTGAAACTATTACAACGATAACTGGTTGCATCGTAGAATAGGTTGTCATAAATCCACCAAAGGTTAATATAACTTCTGAAGGAATCGGTGGAAATACATTCTCAACTGCAATTAAAAATAAAATTCCAAAGTAGCCAAACTGATTCATTATCTCAATAATAATATCTTGCATTTATATACTCCTTATTTATCCGATTAACGTTATTCTTTCATATTATACCTAGTGATTGAAGTATTGTCTAGTGATAAGTCGAAATATTCCATTATTCTTAATAATTCATTCCAAAGAGAAAGAATGTGCGTACTACATTTCCCTGTTGACACGCCATCATGAAATTAACTAATTACCTTAGCACTTCATGTGCATCCTTAGCTAAGCGTTTTTTTATACAAAACATATATTCTTTTATATTCTATAAATAAAAAAAGCATTAAATTTTCTCTTATGTAATCTAATGTCTACATAAGTTTGAAAATTTAATGCGTATAATTATAAACTGAGGCACCTAAAATCTTAGGATTGCACTTCGCTTTCGCGAATGATAGTTCCACCACCAACTACAATATCACCATCATAAAAAACTACTGCTTGTCCTGGTGTTACCGCACGTTGTGGCTCTATAAAATCACATCTTACAATGTCATCTCCAACCATTGTAAGGCGGCATTTTGCTCCTTCATGATTATAGCGAATCTTAGCTATAACCTCTAAACCATCTTCAAATGTTTCCACTGCCATATGATTTAAGTTATTAGCATACAAAGTATTTGTAAACACTTCATCATTGGTTCCAATAACAACTTCATTGGTTTCTGGACGTATTTCAACAACGAATGCTGGTTTTCCAAGAGCGATACCAAGTCCTTTTCTCTGACCAACGGTATAATGAATAATACCCTTATGTTTTCCTAAAATCTTACCAGAAGTATCAACAAAATTACCTTCTTTAATTGGTTTATTTGTTTGCTCACTAATAAAGCTAGCATAGTCATGATCTGGAATAAAACAGATTTCTTGACTATCTGGCTTGTTAGCAACCATTAAACCAATTTCCTCTGCGATTGCTCGTATTTGGTCTTTTGTATATTCACCAACAGGCATTAAGGTCTTTGACAATTGCTCTTGTGTTAAGTTATATAATGCATAAGTCTGGTCCTTTGCTGCAGTTGCTGATTTTTTAAGAGCATATCTACCATTATCAAGCTTTACCACTCTTGCGTAATGACCAGTTGCAATATAATCCGCTCCGATACTTAAAGATCTAGTTAAAAGAGATTCCCATTTTACATATCTATTGCAGGCTATACAAGGATTTGGAGTTTTTCCTTGAAGATACTCTTCTACGAAATAATCTATTACATTCGTTTGAAATTCTTGCTTGAAATTCATAACATAATAAGGAATATCTAATGCATTGGCAACACGTCTTGCATCGTCTACTGCACTAAGTCCACAGCAACCGCCGCTTTCTTCAAGTACTACCTCTTCTTGATCCTGCCAGATCTGCATAGTAACACCTATGACATCATATCCTGCTTTTTTTAAAAGATAAGCAGCAACTGAGGAATCTACTCCACCAGACATGCCTACTACAACTTTTTTCATTCAAATTTTCCTTTCCAAGAAATGAGCAAAACTAAAATTCTTCTTCTTCCTCTGGATCATCTTCATGAATATCGTTCTTAGGTTTTTGAAGGCCTTCAATTTTGATACCTTTCTTTTCAGCATAATCCCAAAGAGCTGCGTGAATTGCTTCTTCAGCTAATAAAGAACAGTGTACCTTAGCTGCTGGCAATCCATCAAGTGCCTCCATAACTGCTTTGTTAGTAACCTTAAGAGCTTCTTCAATTGTAAGACCCTTTACTAACTCAGTTGCCATACTGCTTGTTGCAACTGCAGCGCCACATCCGAATGTCTTAAACTTTACTTCATTAATGATTCCATTATCATCAATATCAAGGTACATTCTCATAATGTCTCCACATTTAGCATTACCTACTGTACCTACACCACTTGCATTTTCTATTTCTCCCATGTTTCTTGGGTTTTGAAAGTGATCCATAACCTTTTCACTGTACATATTTATTCCTCCAGTCGCTTCAATAAAATAAATCTATTTTTTATTTTTCTTCATAAAATCTTCGTATAATGGAGACATATCTCTTAATTTTGCAACGATTTCCTTCATACAATCAATGGTATAATCGATTTCTTCTTTTGTTGTATTCTCACTAAGTGTTAATCTTAATGAACCATGTGCAATCTCGTGTGGTAAGCCAATTGCTAATAATACATGAGATGGGTCAAGGGAGCCTGATGTACAAGCAGAACCACTAGAACCACAAATACCTTTCATATCAAGCATGATTAGTAATGATTCACCTTCAATAAATTGAAAACTAAAGTTTGCATTGTTTGGTAGACGGTTTCTTCTATGACCGTTTAATCTAGTATATGGAATTTCTTTTAATGTTCGATCAATTAAGTAATCTCTTAATTCAATTTCTTTTCTTGTCTTTTCTTCCATATCACGACAGGCAATTTCAGTTGCTTTACCAAGGCCTACAATACCTGGTACGTTTTCTGTTCCAGCTCTACGTTTTCTTTCCTGTGCTCCACCATGGATGAAAGAACGAATCTTAGTTCCATTTTTAATATAAAGGAATCCAATGCCCTTTGGTCCATTAATTTTGTGACCACTTGCACTTAACATATCAATATTTAATTCTTGCACATCAATTGGAAGTTGTCCAAACGCTTGAACAGCATCTGTGTGGAATAAGATACCATTTTCTTTTGCAATTTGACCAATTTCTTTGATTGGTTGAATCGTACCAATCTCATTATTTGCAAACATAATAGAAATCAAAATCGTAGTTGGACGAATCGCTGCCTTTAATTCATCTAGTTTTACAAGGCCATTCTCATCAACATTAAGGTATGTCACCTCATATCCATTCTTCTCTAAGTATTCACAAGTATGCAAAACTGCATGATGTTCTATTTTAGATGTAATAATATGATTGCCCTTATTTTTATAGCTTTCAGCTACACCCTTGATTGCCCAGTTATCTGCTTCTGTACCACCAGCAGTGAAAAAGATTTCATTCGTGTTGCATCCAATCGCTTTTGCTATTGTATCTCTTGCGTCTGTAACAGCTGTTTTATTTTGAGCTGCAAAATCATATATGCTTGATGGATTTCCAAATTTTTCATTAAAATATGGAAGCATTGCTTCCACTACTTCTACTTTTGTTTGAGTAGTCGCTGCATTATCCAAATAAATTGTTTTATTCATTGAAGCACCTATGCCTTTCATATATTTTAAGTTCTCTAAAACGAAGGATATGTACCCACATACCCGTCATTAATTACGACTAAAGAGCGCAGTCGCTTTAGTCACATTTATTTTGCACGAGTGCGCACCCTTAGCAGAGCATTTTTTAAAATACAGAAAATAGTGTTAATTCCTGTATTTTAAAAATAGAGTATTCTTTTATCATAAATTGTTTTATGATTTTATGCAAGTTTATTGTATTGTAATATTCTGGTTCCAAGACCAAAAGGCTCTCGAAACATATTATGGCTTTTTTATTGATTTGTCAATCAAACCAAACGTAATCTTTGTATTTCATATCATTTTTCTTACTTTTAAATGCTACGAAACATAGTTAATCCAATAATTATCCATATTTTATTATTTACATATATTACGTAATAAAACTAATTATGCTACAAAAAATCATTTCCTAGTGGATTACTAGGATATAAGCATTGTAATCCTATTGATTTTATTTGTCAATCCCTTGAGCAATAAAATTCTTTTATGTCCAAGCATTCAGAAAATCAGTAATCATGTATGGATTATCAATGGAATATATATTAATAATATTCAATTCAATAAGGAGTCCACGTATGAGCAAAAATACGATTATTAAGGGTACAATCATTTTGACCATTGCAGGCCTAATCACCCGTATTATTGGCTTCTTTTATAAAATCTTCCTTTCAAATGCACTAGGTGCAGAGCTCTTAGGGGTATATCAACTTGTATTTCCAATCTACGGTATTTGTTTTACCATTTATGCTTCAGGAATACAAACAGGTATCTCAAAATTAGTAGCTGAAGAAGTTGGTCATTGTAATTTAAAAGGAGCGAAAAAAATACTAAAGGTCGGTATTTTATTATCTTTTAGTATTGCTACTATACTTGGTATTCTAGTATTTAAAAACAGTGATTTTATAGCTACTAGAATACTCCTTGAAGCAAAAAGCGCCTCTTCCTTACGAATTCTTGCTATTGTTTTCCCCTTTTGCGGTATAACTGCTTGTATTAATGGCTACTATTACGGATTAAAGCGAGCTGGTATCCCTGCTACCACTCAATTGTTAGAACAAATCATACGTGTAGGTGTAGTATATTATCTCGCATACAAACTGGGTAATGGTAGTATTAAAGCGACCTGTGAGCTAGCTGTTTTTGGTCTTGTCATTGGAGAAATAGCTTCTAATATATATAATATTATATCACTAATTGTCGTAAAACCAAACAAAAAAGATTTTTTAATGAATTCTAAGAGTACTTTAACAGACAAGAACACTAAAAAACATCTAAAAGAACTCTCAGGAATTAGCTTTCCTTTAACGATAAATCGTTTACTAATTAGCCTTTTACATAGCTTTGAATCTATCCTAATACCTAGTTTATTAAAAAAGCACGGGCTATCCAATGTGGAAGCTTTGAGTTTATATGGTATTTTAACTGGTATGACAATACCTTTTTTACTATTTCCTTCTACAATAACAAATTCACTATCTGTTTTATTATTGCCAACTATTTCTGAGGCAAATGCAAAAAATAATAATAAAATGATTGCACATACAATCAGTGTTTCAATAAAGTACAGTTTAATGCTTGGAATTTTTAGTACAGGGATTTTCATATTCTTTGGAAATCCTCTTGGTATCGCCGTATTTAATCAACCTGCTGCTGGAACTTATTTAGTAATTTTATCTTGGCTATGTCCATTCCTATATGTAGGTACTACTATGGGAAGTATCTTAAATGGACTAGGTAAAACCCATTTAAACTTTATTAATTCAATTTTAGCGTTATCCATTCGAATTTTACTGATGGTAATTCTTATTCCAAAGCAAGGTATTACAGGCTATTTGATTAGCCTTTTAATAAGTCAACTTTTATCAGCAGCACTTGACACAGTATTTATTTACAAAACCGTTTACTTCCCATTTGATGCTATGAATTCCTTACTAAAACCAGCAGTTGTTATTGGATGCACCTCTTCTTTTTTCTATCAACTCTATTGCTTTTTACTTGAAAAAACTCAGATAAGCAACTTGATTCTTATCTTACTTACTTGCATTGTAATCTGCATTTTGTACGTTGCTTTTTTAATTATGTTCCAATCGATAAAAGCAGGTGAATGGAAGTCATAGTATATTCTGCCATGGCTAGATAAGGTTAACAACTGGCTTAAATCCTGCCATATTATATTTATTAAATAATTAGGGACTTTTACAGAATATTTTACTTGTATGATAGTAATAAAATACATACAAAGAAAAATTATTCTAGAAAGTCCCTTATTAACTCTATTTAAAAGCAACGGAAGAATAGGATTCTTCTTATATTAATTCGTTCAAATACCCAACGATTTCTTCTCCAGCGGAATCCTTCTACATGATTTCTACCTACGAAAGTAGGGTAAAACCAGAAATTATCACCGCCAATTAGCCACATATATGCAAAGCGATGAAGACATCTTCTTATTCCACCTTGATGAAATAAGGTAGGTTCACCACCAATAAACTGTCCTCTTTCTTGTGGTCCGCCAAATTGAGATGGCATTTCAGGAGTAAAATTTGGTGGCGCCGTCAATGGCTGCATTGCACCTGGAGGCGGTGGACCTGGAGGGCCTGGTCTTTGACCTGGAGGTGGTGGTGGCGGGCCTGGAGGGCCTGGTCTTTGACCTGGAGGTGGTGGGAATAACTGCTGAAGTATCAAGTCATTCGTTTGATTATATTTTTCATAAATTTCATCTTTATACAAGGTCATGATTCCTTTCATATTCAAATTCATACAATATCTTATGAAAATCTTTATAAAAGGTGAAACTTATAGTAAAGAACATCCATTATCTAGTTCCATAAATACAAATGAGCCAGATTGTCTAAAACAACCTGACCCATTATTTACTATATTTACGAAGATCTAGACAAATTTATAATCCGATTATTATTTATTATTTAAAGAAATATAATATAGATTCACATTTGTATCTTTCTTTGTAATCGAATGTGTACCTGCTGATAAATCAACTTCTAAGATACCATTACTAATTGCATAATCTGTTCCATCAATCGCTATTTTAAGATTACATCCAGTATTAAATACTAGCTTTAAAGTAGCATCGGAAGTTGTTGTAAATGAAATATTTGTTGCAGATTCCATTTTCAAACAAGTAGTTAATGTTAAATCCTTATAAGTAACAGTTCCTTTTGATGTTGATAAACTACCTTTCAATGTATAGAAATCGCTAACAAGTGCATCTGTAGTAAAGTTGTGTTCATAAACGAAAGTTTCAGTACCACCAGTTTCTCCACCGCCGATTTCTCCGCCACCGGTTTCTCCACCACCGGTCTCTCCACCGCCAGTTTCTCCACCACCGGTTTCTCCACCGTTGTTATCACTATTTCCACCAGATAACACACTTACAACAATATTTTCAGTTTTATTATCAGAGGAAAATCTTGCTCCGATTACTCCACCGTCTGTTGAAAATGTTCCAAATTGACTGGAAGAAGAAACAATTGCTACACCATTAGTATTAATAGTTCCATCTGCATTTCTCCATAGTTTATGGAAATCTGTTCCTACTGTAGGAATCGTAACATCGATAAAATCACCTGCTGTAGTACCAGTAGATATTACTTCGCCTCTTGAGGAAGAAGAACCGGTATTCATAACCTGTAAGGAAGTAACCTGATACCATTTACTACTATTGTATAAAACAAGATACTCTCCACTTAAATTAACATATTTATCTGACGTATTATTTGTTGTGTAAGAAATTGCATTTGCTACATATGCATTGCTACAACGATATAAGCTGAAATTATTTTTAGAACCGCCTAAATTATTATTAAAAGCAGTAGCATTGATAACCTTAATCGCACTTGGATTATTATTATCTGTAAAACCATGGTGTAAGTTTTCAATAGCAATACAATTAATAACTATATGTGGAGTTCCAACACCAGAACCACCAAGTTTAAATCCGTTTCCATCACAATTTGCGTTTGTAGTTCCATTTTCAGTAACACCATTTCTCATAGCAATACTATTCTTTATTGTAACAACACCAATTGGTCCTGTTTCTGTTTTTGCGAATAAATCCCAACCATCATCACTGTTGTTGTAAGATAAACATCCATCAAAAACATTGCCTTCACCACAAGTTAATTTTGCAGCAAATCCATCTGCATTTTCATAAGTAGCAGGATCGCAATTATTTTTAGAAGTACAGTTTAAAATTGTATTATAACTTGGCCAATCATTAAAATCTGTTACAGAAGAACTTGATCTACTAATTTGTAATCCTGTATCTCTATTGGAATCAAATACACAATTTTCTATAATATTATGACTTCCAGATAACATCATACCATTATCTGCAGCGCCATAAATTGTAATTCCGCCAACATACCAATAGTTCGCATTTAATTGTATACCTCTTGCATTAAGTGAAGTATCATTTGAATATGCTTGGGATGAAAAATCTAACGTTACTTTTGCACCTTTGCTTGCCTTTAAAACTTTATAGGCACTTGCTGTACCTGAATTATCTGCACTTATTGTAATCTGATGATCAAATACATAAGTACCTTCTTTTAAGATAATAGCTACACCATCAAGGGTAGAAGCATTTGCAATTGCTGTTTCTAAATCCAATGGACTATCATAAGTACCGGTTGCTGTAGAAGTTCCGGATGGAGAAACATATAGCACATTCGTAAATTCAGAATCCGCAATATCATATAGATTCGTTTTTGCTCCTGCAGATTGGGAAACTACTGGAGTTTCAGTAACTTCAGGTGCCTTCGTTGGTGCTACTGTTACGGTAGGCGCGACCGTTGGAGCTACGGTTACTGTTGGCGCAGTCGTTGGTTCTGGAGTTGCAGTAGGTGCTACTGTTACGGTAGGTGCTACTGTTGGTGCTACCGTTGGAGTTACCTCTGGACTAACAACGATTGAATTTCCACCTACGGATTTTAAATCAGAGGTGTAACTTT
Organism: Clostridium sp. Marseille-P299; assembly: GCF_900078195.1. Classification (NCBI taxonomy): domain Bacteria; kingdom Bacillati; phylum Bacillota; class Clostridia; order Eubacteriales; family Clostridiaceae; genus Clostridium; species Clostridium sp. Marseille-P299. Next base: position 88,514 of record NZ_FJVE01000006.1, read on the forward strand.
TAATTGCACTCATAAGTTCTGCATTAACAGCAGAAGATGTATCATCCACTGCATTATTAAAGGTCCAACTAAAATCTCCACCATTCATTCTTCCAGCGTAAGCTGTTACTTCTGCTTCTACATTTTCTGGAGCATCTGGAGTATAGTCATAGATCACAGAAGCATTTGTATCAAAATTATTGTATGTAGTTCCACCACTAACAGTTTTATAAGTATCTGTTACTTTTTCATTTCTTGAGGTAGCAAGATATGCATCAAATTGAGTTGCATCTTCCTGCGCATAGACAAGTCTTGTTGCACCTTCAATCTTATTATTGTAAGCTTTGATCATTCCGCCAGCTTCACCAGAGAAAGTACCAGTACTTCCACCATAAATATCAGTACCTTGAAGTGAGCTAAGCATTGGATATTTACAATTTCTAAAATAGTTTGCTTCTACAAATGCAGAAGAACCTTTCGTCACACCAACACCGTATTTCGAATTACCATCAAAATAATTATTATAAATGTGGATGGTACCTACACGAATACGTGGATGGCGTGAATCGGAATGATCAAACCAATTGTGATGATACGTTACAAAAAACTCTTTACTGTCACTCATACCACATAAGGATGATTTTCCAGAATCAAAGAAGTGGTTATAGGAAACTGTAACATAATTAGAAAATCCCTTTACATCACAAGAGCCATCTCCTTTTACTTGGTCAGCATCACTACCAGCAGCTCCGTATAAAATATCATTATTATGTACCCATATATTTTCATTGTTCGTATCCAAAGAAATTCCGTCATCTGGGAAAAGCATAAAACCAAGATTTCTCACCTCAACATTATGAGCATCTCTTAATAACATTCCCCAACCATATGCAGTTGCATCTTCACCAACACCTTCAATCGTTACATTATAGCAACCTTTTACCTGAAGATATCCGTTACTATTAAGTCCAGTAATATCGCTTCCATCAATTTTACCAATGATTCGGATAATAAGTGGTGTCTTATCATATCCTTTTTGTCTCAATGTTAAAATGTTTGCAAGGCCAGTAGCAGTTGTTGTGCTACCCTTAGAATTTGTAATAACATCTAATTGTACTGTATTTACAGTATCTGCAGTTACATAAATAATTTGTGCATTGCTTGGAACTGTTCCATCATCATTATATCCACCAGAACCTGTTCCCATTGGAGATTGCTTTGCAAATGCAAAACCTTCACGTACCTGTTCAGCTACTGAAATCGTTTCCGAAATAGCAAATGACGTAGCTTCGCTGTTATTGATAATCGGAACTACTTTAATTATGTAATTTCCTTTTTCCAACCCTAAAACATCTGCTCTACAATAGGTTGAATATTGTCTTATTAGATCATTATCAAGTTGCTTAAATTCAGCGTTTGAAGCATCTGCTGCTTTATAATATACGTTATACCCACTAGCCGTAGATATTGGTGTCCATTCCACATATGCTGATTCAAGCCATCCCCCCGATTCATTTAATATGATCTCATTTGTACTTCTCGTTGTTACGTTACTTGCTGCATTTACATTCACTTGCGAATAAAATACCGTTGAGGTTGCCAATAATAAAGCAACAACTTTTTTTAACCCTTCTTTTGTAGCCCTCATAAAAAAATCTCCTTATAAATTATTTTTTCATAATTAAGTAATTATTTTTATGTGGAATGTCATATAAGCGCTTACATTTTAATACTTAATTATGCATTTTTTAATATACTCTCATATTACAAATCATTCCATGGGATATTATGCCTATATTATACCTATTAATTATTTTATTTTGGTGCTTTTGTACAAATATTTTGTTTTACAAATTACAAGAGATTTTAAATTTTTTTATTACTTATTGTTTCATTGTGAAAGCACTTACATAAATTACTTGTCACAAAATGCAATTTACCTTTGATTTTTACGTAAAAAGGGACTGTAATACTAAATATTATGCATATGCTCCATTTACAAAAACATATACGGCAATATTTATAACAGTCCCTTTTACTTAGCTAGAATTTTTTAATTACTACTATTAATAATACCCCCTCAAAACATTTCATTTCATAACTAAGGTTCAACTCCCCATGCTAAATTCCCACCTACATATCCAGTCATCTTTTCCCAATCTACGTATGAAGAATTTGTGGAACTAAATGAATAATCTTCCGTTTGCGTATAATTAGTCCAATCTGCTTTGGAAAATCTAACTTGAACCTCAATACTTCCACCTGCTGCTAATGTACCAGCACCAGAGGTAAATCCTATTTCTAAATAATAGTCTGCATCTGTTTTTGCAAGATCTAATTTCACAAATTTACCAGTTACATTAGAACTCCCTGCGCTAGACCAATCACACCAGAAATTCTGTACTTTCTCACCATCAATCGTGTAATAATATCTAAGCACAACATCCGATAATGCAATTGCAGAAGTACCAGTATTAGAAAGTTTAATTCTAGGTGCAATTCCATTTGTAGTTGCACTCGTGTTACCATTAAACATTTGTATCTTTATATCTCCTGAAACAACAATTGATGAATCTTTCACTGTAACTGTAAGTGTAGCATCATTACCAGCACTAAATTGAAAGATTAAGTTAACCTTACCAATCGCTTGATTTGCTAAGTAAGAATTTAATATCGTAACCGTATTACCTGAAACAGTATAATCAACTCCTTGAGTTAATGTATTAGAACCATTTTTAATTGCAACGAATGAGTGATCATTTAAAGTGAGTATTACAACTATATCTTCTGGATTCGTAGCCCCTTTATCAAACTCGGCAGCAGTTAAAGAAATAGATGCACTTGGTGTTGAATCTGTTATTGTAATTGTTAATACTGGATCAGCTCCAGCACTAAAATCAAATGTTAGTTTTGTAGTACCAGTACTTTGTTTTGCTAAGTAACTCTTTGAAATTGTAACTGTATTTCCTGAAATGATATAATCTGTACCAGCTACCAAAGTAGTTGTTCCATTCTTAATACCATTAAACACGTTACCATTTAAAGTAACTGTAACTGGAATATCTGCCTGATTGCTTGTATATTTATCAAAGCTTGCTGTAGTAGGTGTAATTTTAGAATTCGTAGCTACATTACCAGGTTCAAAACCATATACTAAAGCACCAGCATCATAAACAGGGATGTAACTTGTCTTAACTGTTGCACCTGATGTAACACCTTTTAAATCAGCATAGGAATAATCATTGGAACTATCCCAAAACGTTGTATTTTGTGGTCCCGCAATTCGAAATTGAATTTCTTTACGATATGCTGATTGACCACCTGGATAAATTTTTGTTCCAGTAAAATCAACATTTACATAATATATGTTATTTGCTTCATCCCATGGTAATAATTTTGAAACTACTGCTCCCGCATTATAATTTGTTGTAACAGTAAAATTATCCTTTGTATAACCTAACTTAATGGCTTCTGTTATATCGATAAAATAATTAAAGGATAACTTATCTCCTACTTTTGCTGGCCAACCAGAACGATTGTTAAGATATGCTTTAATTTCAACAAAGTTAGGACCAGATGCATTAATTCCTGCTTCTACGAAAAATTCATCGTTTGTTACTTCTTCCATTGCAGTAAAATTAGCAATTGGTGTTCCACCATATGTTTTATATTGTTTAGCTAATGCACCAATGAATCCAGCGTTGTAATCACAAGCGATTTCATTGTTTACATAATTGCCAATATCATCGGTATAACTATCATCTTTGCCAGGTCCACCTACCAAAGCACCATAAATTGTATGTCTATGATTTGCCGGTTGAGACTGACTATCCGTCCAAGAACTATGTGCTGTTCTATGATGAGGATGTTCTGGTGAATTGGTACCGTAACCTACAACATAACTTCTACCTGTACTTCCAAGTGCATAATCTACTTGTTGTTTTGCAAACGTACGATACGTATCTGCCTTAGCTGCACTACAGCCTGACCAATCAGCATAGACTCCTGCTAAAAATGCTGTTGTTGTGGCATAACGTAGTGCGCCCCAAGAATCTAACCAAGCAAGTCCCTTTGGTGTGTAAGAAATACGATTTCCATTGTAACCAGTCGTCCAATAATCCAGATGCATTTCAACATTAGTTTTATATATTTCTTTATTGGTTATTCTTGCAAGAAGTACTGCTGCACCATAATGAACATCATCCCAACTGTGCCCCCATTTATAAGCAAGGGTTGAAGATTGTGGTTCTGTTCCCCAATTTGACACGTAAGTTTCTGCTTTTGTTAAAAATGTATTATCCTCAGTTGCAAGATATAACCAAGCACCTGCCCAAGATAGTTCATCATAAAATCCGCTATATGAAGTATAAAAACCATTTGCAGCTGTATATCCTTTGTCACTCTTAGTTGTTTCTGCAAATGCATATAATTCTTTTGCATGCTTTATGCAAGTTGCTGCATACGCAGGGTCCCTATCTTTAAATATCAAACCAGTAACTGCAAGCGCTGCTGCTGCCTCGCCAACAACAGAAGAGCCTGGATTTGCTAAGTCTACTTTATAAGAAGGTCTCTTCATTTGCATAACTTCTGCTGGTCCCCACCAAGAATGATCTAAGTTTCCATCACCAACTTGGTAATAGAATACATTTGGTTCTGGATGGCATTTAATCAGATAATCACTTACCCATTTGATAGCATCTAAAATATAATCAATCTGATCACTCTCTTCAAAAACAGCCTCTTCTTCATAGACTGCCCAAGCAAGCATTGCGGATGAATAAGCCATAGGAAGATTAAATTTTACATGATCTCCCGCATCATACCAACCACCCGTTAAATCAAGACCAACATCAGACCCATCTGTTATTCCTGAATCACCTCGCCAATTGTCTCTTTGATCCTCTGGTAATACTCCAGAACGTTGAAATTCATAAAACATAATTGCTTTTTGTAAAGCTTCTCCATAATTATAATTTGTCTCAGCCTTTGCTATCTTTCCAGGAAATAATGAAACTATAACGCTAAGTACTAACAATAAACTTAAAATCTTTTTCATAAATTTTCCTTTCTGGCATCCAATAATGCCAATATAAAACACAAGACTCAATTATCTTTTTATATGGCTGTCTCAAATTAGTTCCACTTAATTTTTTACATCTATTTTGTTGTAACTAAAATGTTACTCAAAAGCTCATTATCCAACGAAATAGCAGGAAATTATTAAAAGCTACTTTGAGACAGACCATACGATATTAAGCAAATAACCCCATAGTAACTATCACTTCTTTTCAGTGACTGTTTACTTTAATAATTTATTGAGGTTCCATACCCCATTCAAGTTTATCACCTAAATATCCTGTGATTTTCGCCCAATCGACATAGTTGTTATTCGTTGAGTTAAACGAATAATCTCCTGTTTGTGTGTAATTTGTCCAGTTGCTCTTTGAGAAACGTACTTGAACTTCTATGGATTGTCCTACTTCTAGATTTCCTGCACCATTGGCAAATCCAACTTCCAGATAATAATCCGCACCCGTTTTAGCGTTATCCATCTTCACGAATTTCCCAGTAACGTTGCTACTTCCAATTGTCGACCAATCACACCAGAAATTTTGTTCTATTTCTCCATCTATTGTATAATAATACCTTAATTTAACATCTGAAAGCTTTACAATGGTATCACCATTATTGTATAATTTGATTCGTGGTGCTATGCCATTTGTAGAAGAAGCGGTGTTTCCATTAAACATTTGCACTTTAATATCACCTAATTCAACTACAGAAGTATCCACTACAGTAACGGTAAGTACTTTGTCTATTCCACCACTAAAATCAAAAGTAAGTTGCACCTTACCTATTGGTTGTAATGCAAAATAGTCTTTGGATATGACAACGGTACTTCCAGTTACTGTATAATCCGCTCCATCTACAAGAGCAGTATTTCCATTTAGAATTCCATTTAATGAATATCCATTCAAAGTCATCTCTACAGAAATATCTTCTTGCTTGTCCGTTGCTTTATCAAAATCAGCTTTTGAAGGATTTATTGCTGCGTTTTCTACTGGTTGTGAAGGTTCTTCAAACAAAATTGAATAAAGTCCGTTTGCGATAGCGATATCACATTGAGCCCAGAATCTATGATAATTAAATTCAGGAGCAGTACCAGCATTGTATGCGTCAAGTACTTTTTGATAATCTGGATCATCAAGATATTTTGAACGAATATCTAAGAAGTTAACGCCAGCTACTAAAGCATCACCGTTTGGCATCGTACCATTAAATGTACTTGGTACATAAACTTCTTGTTCAAAAAATCTCTTATAGTCAGCTCTTGCTTCAGGAGCAGATAAGCCTTTATCATCTCTATAAAGATTCCACATACGATCAAGTAATTCTTTTGCAAGAACTCTAGCAGAATCATCACCAGATGCCTTACTATAATATAATAATGTATTAGCTAGAGAAGCTGTAATACCAAGATCGGTACCTTTACTTGTTACGGTTACATGTAAATTTGGATTACCTGTGTAAGTGCCTGTCCAAGTATCTGGTTGACCACTCCAATCGATATTGCTAGGTATCGCAAAAGTACCATCTGCATTAAGGTCTACAACTGTTTTAATCCATCCAACCCATTTATCCATTATATTCTTTGCTCTTACATCACCTGTTTGATAATAAAGTTCCGCAACACGTTGCATCGACCATGCTTGGAAACCAAACCATGTATTACTTCCTGGATCTGCATAAACAGGATTTTCTACATAACCCATTCCATAAAATGTTGACGTACCTGCTGGCCAAGCCTCATAACGGCCGTTGTTAGAGTTACTTGCTCCACCGGCAATCGCACCTTCTGAGGATTGAAGCCATTGATAAAATTCTAACTGTCTATCTAGACTCTTCGCCCAATCGGCTTGTCCATTTTGAGATGCCGGTTTAAATTCTTCCTCTTTTGCTAAAATCCAAGCTGCCATAGGATTTTGGTAACCAAAGTGATTATGACTACTTCCGATTTTCCATGCCCAAGCAGATTCAATTCCGCCACCCCAAGCATAATACCAAGACAATAAGTAGTGAGCTGAATCATAACCAGTGCCAGCAGCTGTGGAATTTCCTATTTTCCTAAAATATTTATCAAACATAGAATATCTTAGATAGTCACCCATTTTAGTTGCCTTATCAACATATGTATCAATGTTCACTCCATATTCAGCTGCCCATAGATTGGCCCAATAAGTAGCTTGAACTGCTCTAGCATCTGCATCTGGCGCATTTGTATACTTAAATTGTTGCGCATATGTTTTATCCCCTGTAAAAATATCAAGGAATCCGTTTACACCACCAAAATTCATTGCATCCCAGCTAGGTTGTGGTATTGTTTCCCAGGTAGACTCTTGTTCCCCACGTTGGAACGTATTGATATAAGATGGCTTAGAAGTTCCGTCTCCCCTAGAACCAAAACCATACCAATTGTCTACATCTAAAAGCCAATGCATTCCATAAATTGTACTTGTTCCATACGTAGAGACTAAATCATTACTAATTGGATCAACCCCTACTGCTGCAGTAAAATCAAGTACTGCTGGATATTGACTTGGATCTTGCCACTCAGGAGCATAGGTAGCTGGCTTACTGGCAGTATACTTACTCATACTTGTATTTGGCTGATCCTCTTCCGTTGGTATCATATATGTTTCCGTAACATCCCATGCTTTTTCAAATCCGGAGAAGTCACCTGTAAACTTACCATACATAGCTTCAAGCCACATATAATAACTTAGGGCTTCACTCGTTGTAACATGTCCATAATCTGGTGCCTCTACAATCAAAGTTTCAATGGAATGATAAGGGATTCCTTGATCGCTAAAATATCCGTTATTAGGATCATGTAAATCTCCCCACAAATCTAGAAACCTTTGCTGATAAGCATCTTCAGATGCAGCTAAAACCGCTAACTGCGGAGTTTTAGGTAGTAAACTAAATAAAATAGCAACTACTGCTACCGCTGCAGTAACTTTCTTACGAATGTGTTTTCGCATATGCTAACCTCCTTAAATGTTATGTGAGATACTATTATCCACACATCTCCCCTCAATATTTACACACGTTCAGATAGCCCGCATATTCCCAATGCAGATTCCTCCCTACCTATGCATGTATTGCTAAATCTGATATATATAAATTTAATTGAAGGTATAGGTTATATATTTGATAACACTTCTTCGCGTTGTTCTTTTATATTTCCTTAGTTTAAATTCCTTTATATTTATTTATTTTTAGTTGTATTTTTATACCAGATATTTATATTCAATATTCATAATTCCTTTCATTCTTTATTGCTTGAATTCTTTTTATCTTTAATCCTTATACCCTTTATTCCTTTAATTTTTCATTATACTTATTTCCTTCGGTCTATTTTTCTTTATTTCTTGTACTTGCTCTTTATCCACATTGCTTGTGCTTGCTGTTATTGCTTGTATAACTTGCCGAATAGCATCTATTGTTAAAATTTCATCTATTTTTATTCATATTGACTAAATTCTTAAGGTTTAATCTTGTATTTTCAATATATTCACATATTATCATTTTTGGTTTTTATTGTCAATTGTGTAAACTACATCATATTATTGGATATTATTGTTGAATTTATCAGAACGAAGTTATTGATGTTAAAAGAAAAAAATTGAAAGAATAAATATTAAGAAAAGCAAATTTATATATTCACCTAAAAAACCCCCATATACGCTGGTTTAAATCAAATTTTTATTACAAATCATTAAAACCAACACATATGAGGGTGTTAGAAAATTTGAGTTATTTTACAGCATTTTTAACAAAAAATAAGCTTTAAAATATTTTAATAATCTTCCCAAATTTCTTCTCCAAAGGTATTAATATACCTAACTAATTCATCCGACATCTCATCCGCTTCTGAAATGCGGATATGACCTGGGGTTCCACTACCATTTCTCGTATACATAAAATGTACAATTTTTTCATCATTGATATCTTTGCAAACACTAGCAATTGATTTATCCCAATCGGAATCGTGGTATAAAATCGTCGTTGCTAATATAATAAGTGCCTGCTCATACTGCTTTCTGATTTCAAGTACAAATTGTTTATAATGTTCTCTCCACTCTTTTGATAACGTCGAATCATAATCTTCTTTCATGTAATCCATTGGATGACTGTCATTTTGACCGATTGCAATGATTACTACATGAGGCCTATAATTTGAAAAATCGCATTTCTTTATCTTACCTAAATCCGGATGGTATTCAATTTTATCAAAGGTTTGCTCCATGCCAATATAATTCGGTGCTCCAAACCAACCCGTTTTCTCCCGAAGTGCAATGCCTCCTTGGGCTATATTATGTATTCTAGCATTTAACTTTCTTGCAGCCATCCAGGCATAGGAATACCAGCTATTTGAGTATTCACCATTATGCACTGGATCCACGCATCCAGTATATGAAACAGCCTCAGAAACCTCACCCGCAGAAACAGAGTCCCCATATACTTCAATTTTTCTTTCTGGCAATTTTGGTAATTTTAGTACTCTGGCATCATCATTTAAAATAAAGCCATGAAATGTTATCATATGACAAGAATCCATTCTTTTAAATAACAATAAGTTATGTTCCTTATCTTGTAAGCCTTTTGCTAATGTTAGACATTCAATTCCGTCATTTTTTAATAAAATTTTTTCTTGTTTACCATCCAAGATAAATCCAAGGTAATTATCCCAACAGCTATGATGATTTTGAACAATAAGCTTTAAAGTAGTCCCTTTAAATTTGAGACCAATGCTACTGCAAGGATAGACTAAGATAGGTGCTAACTTGTTATCAAAATCAATTCTACCGGTATACTGTAAAGAATTATGATCAGGAGATATAAATCTTTCCTCATTCCCAATAAACTGGCTAACTAAATTCATAAAATAGTCCTCCATGAATACGAATAGTTTTACTGCTGATTTTTATGTTTCTTCGATAAAATGCAATAGCTTTCCTTTAAAATCCCCCCACATATTCTGAACTAGTATTCCAGCATGCATTAGGGTGGAGCCGTAATACCTCTCATTTGTTTCTTCTAAGTAATACCATTTTGTTTCATTAAGCCCTTTTAATTTAATTTTACGACTATGGTAATTTGGCTTACGAAGTACTTGTATATATGTAACCAAAGTTTCTTTTTTATTTTTTGAAACCACTTGCCAACAATCAAATTCGTGATTCTCTTGATAAGAAGCGATGCGATAGTAATCCCCTTCTCTCACTAAGTCATTGTATTTATGATACATAGCTACTTGTGATGGGATCATTTCCTTGTCTTCCTTTGGAATCTTTAATACATCAAGTTCATAACCAAAGGTTCCAGCAAGGGCAACATATCCTCTTGTCTCAAATGGTGTCACTCTACCTACCGTATGGTTTGGACAATCACTTACATGAGCCCCTATGGTTGATAAAGGATACAGTAATGCAGTGCCCTCTTGAATCGCTAAACGTTCAATCGCATCGGTATCATCGGAACACCAAATCTGTGGACTGTAATATAGCATACCAGGATCGAACCTAGCACCACCTCCAGAGCAATTTTCAAGCAATAAATATGGAAATTCCTTTAATAAACGTTCTTGTAATTCGTAAACTCCAAGCACATAACGATGATATAACTCTCCTTGCTCATCTTTTCCAAGAGCAAAGCTTCCTAAATCGCTAAGTTGTCGGTTCATATCCCATTTTACATAACGGATGTTTGCACTTCTTAAAATGTTTGCTACTGACTCAAATACATAGTCCCTAACTTCTTTTCTTGAAACATCAAGCACATACTGATTTCTGCAAAGCCCTGCCACTCGATTTGGAATCTGGATTGCCCAATCTGGATGTGCACGATAAAGATCAGAATCAGGAGATACCATTTCTGGCTCAAACCAAATTCCAAACTCAAGACCTTTTTTATTCACTTGTTTCACTAGCTGATTTAGTCCACCTTTAATTTTTTCTTCATTGACTACCCAGTCCCCTAAAGAGCAATTATCGCTATTTCTTTTTCCAAACCAACCATCGTCCATAACTAACATTTCTATTCCTAAATTTACTGCTTCTTCTGCAATAGCAACTAATTTCTCTGTATTAAAATCAAAATAAGTTGCTTCCCAATTATTAATAAGAATTGGACGTTTTTTATTTTTATATGTACTTCTAATTAAATGTTTTCGATATAAATCATGGTAATTTCTAGTCATTCCACCAAGTCCATGTTCTGAATATACCATAGCTACTTCTGGTGCCACAAATTCATCACCACTGTTTAGCTTCCACGTAAATCCCTCTGGATGAATGCCAAGGGTTGCACGAATGCTATCAAATTGGTTTAATTCCACTTGTGCTAAAAAATTCCCCGAATAAACGAAATGGAAGCCATATACTTCCCCAATATCCTGTGTTGCATTTTTAGATAGTATCGCCATAAAAGGATGCTCTTGATGGCTGGATTCCCCTCGAATCGAACCAACACTTTGTTTTCCTAGTCTAATTGCTCTTCGCTGTATATGTCTTTCTCTTGCCCATGAACCATGAAGCGTTAACATGTCAAATTCATCATTGTCCATATCCATACATACAGAGTACACTTTCTCGATATAAAGAGAATCCTCCCCTACATTTTTTAAACGAACACTTCTTGTAATTGCGTCTACATCATGAAATACCGAATAACTTAATACAACTTCTAAGTTTAAAATGCAGTCATAGCAAGTAATCTCTAATGTTTCGCATGTATCCTCATTCCCAAACGTAGCAGGGAGCCCGTTTAAATGCGGTTTTCCCTTTAAAATCTGATGGGATCGATAGGATAAGGTACAAGCTCGATGTCCATTTTCCGTGCGCACCATCAAACTACTCTCTCTAAAATCTCCAATCCCTTGTGTGGAATACTCCATAGGAAATGTGTCAAGAAACGATAAGCGGTCCCTATTGTTTTTTGATGGAACAAATGGTGCTTCCTCAATTCTAGTTAGGTGTGATAAATGATAATCACTAAAGTTCTTCCCATAGTAAATGTGTGCAATAAAGCCTTCCTCGTCAACAATTCCAATTAAATACATCGTATTCTTTGTACATAATCGAAATATTCTTTCTTCTTCAAAATATTGTATCCCCATAATTAAACCAGCCTTCCCATACATTTTTTATTTTTACCCTTTACATTATTTGAGAATCACTGAGCAAGTACTTTTTTTCATAATTATACCAAATATGCACAATTAATGTCAATGTGAGCTATCATTCATTTTACATTTATTGTGCATTTTATTTTTATTTAGTTAACGATGTTGCACAAAAGTTTAGATACGCCTTTTTCATGAATTACATGATTGATATTAAATTGTTTACCTAAATAGGTTATAGGGATACGATTATCCATTTTTAATCCTATATCACAGAATTGTTTTATGATAATTCCATCTTTCTTACAAAATTGGAATAAAGTTGGAGAATAAATGGAATAATCCGTCTATATGATACCATAAAAAAGGAGTGACTAATTTTGAAAATCGGACTGCCCAGGGCTTTTCTTTATTATAAATATAAAAAATTGTGGGAAGTATTTTTTGAAGAACTAGGTTGTCAAATCGTAGTAAGCGAGGAAAGCAATAAAAAAATATTAAGCGATGGAATTAACCTTTCAATCGACGAAAGCTGTTTACCGTCAAAGATATACATGGGACATGTTCAATCACTTATTGGTAAATGCGATTATATTTTAGTTCCTCGTATCGCCAGTTTTGGTAAGGGTGAAATGGCCTGTACGAAGTTTAATGCAATGTATGACATTGTTAAAAATACGCTTCAAGGGATTCACCTAATTGATTACAATATTGATGTTAATAATGGAAACCATGAATTACAAGGTTTTCTTCATATGGGAAAAGTGATTGGCAAAGGTAATATAGAAACATTAAAGGCTTATATCAATGCAAAAAAACAGAATAGAATTTATCATAAAAGTAAAATAAGTCTACAAAGTAAGGTATTAGAAAGTAGTAAGCAAATGAAAATTCTTATTGTTTCACACCCCTACAATACCTACGACAAGCTCATCGGCTATCCAATTATCAAGTACTTAAAAGAATTAGACGTTATCCCTATTTATGCTGATTTATGTAACTCAAAAGAAAGTATAAAACATTCAAAAGAACTTTCAAAATGCTTATATTGGACCTTTAATAAGGAACTAATTGGAGCGATTGAAATTTATAAAGATAATGTTGATGGGATTATTTTTATCACTGCATTTCCATGTGGACCAGATTCTTTGGTAAATGAACTTGTACTTAGAAAATTCAAAGAATTACCGATGGCTAATATTATTTTAGATGAATTACAAGGAGAGGCAGGATTACAGACAAGAATTGAGAGTTTTATTGATATTATTCGAGCGAAACACACAATGAATGAGGCAACACATGAGGATAGTAAAGATTTACATCAAGGCAAGCTTGAGTCATCAATCATTTAAAATTGATCTTTGATTTTCGTACAAATAAATTTATAGAAAGGATTGCCACAAATTATTAGAGCCCTTTTGTTTCTGGCAATATACTGTGCAATGGATAAAAATACAGAAAAAATATTTAGCTTTCCCCATATGGCGAATTATCATATTCCCATTGAGTTTTTACTTAAATTGATTTTTAAAGACTCTAAAATATTAGTTCCCCCTCCAACTACCAAAAAAACTTTGGAATTAGGAAGCAAATACAGTCCTGATTTTGTATGTGTACCTTTTAAATATAATTTAGGAAATTATATTGAAGCCTTAGAAAACGGAGCTAATGTTTTAATTCAAGCAGGTGGCGGCTGCAGATTTGGATATTATGGCGAGGCACAAGAACAGATTTTAAAGGATTTAGGATATGATTTTGAATTCATCTATTTGGTTAATAACGCTAAAGTTAATATATTAGAGATGTATAAAAAGTGTAAGGAAATGGGCTCTAAATTATCCTTTCCCATATTTTCTTATTACATCTTACTAACGATTAGAATGATAAACATTATGGATAAAATAGATTTTTATATTCGTGAAAATATTGGATTTGAGGTACAAGCCAATAGTTTTCATAAACTTCAAGCTGAATTTTTTAATAAGTTGAAACTAACAACTAATTTTAAATCATTACATCGAACCTACAAAGAATATAATGAAAGATTTCATAACCTTAAAATTAATAAGCCAAATCATCCTTTAAAGGTTGGCATTATTGGTGAGTTGTATTCTTTAATGGAACCTTTTAGTAATTATTTTATAGAAAAAGAGCTTGCCGAGAAAAACATTGTAGTTAGCAGATATATTAACGTAACGTATTTGCTTTTCCAAAAAACAAGACAAAGGAAGAAAACAATAAGAGATGCTAACGGGTACTTAAAGTATGCAATTGGAGCTGATGGTACAGATAGTGTGGCAAAAGGTATCATGCTTGCAAAGAAACATTATGATGGCATTATTCACTTAAAACCCTTTGGTTGTACACCAGAAGTGAATTCGATGCCAATGTTACAAAATATCAATAAAGATTATAAGATACCTATTCTTTATTTTAGTTTCGATTCTCAGACATCTGAAACAGGTGTTAAAACGAGGTTGGAAGCATTTTATGATATGATTTTAATGAGAAAGACAAAGGAAATCTTTGAAAAAGATGAATCCTCCTACACTTAATAATGATTGAGTTATAAATTTTCAATGTTCCTAGAAATGACGTTAAATAGAGCTTAGTATTTAAAGTTACTGCCATATAATTCTTAGGTATTCTACGGATTGCTAAGTCTTAGGTAATTTAGGGATTACTATATATAAGTCTTAGTTAATTAAAGGGTTTCTATATTTATAAACTTTGGTAATTTAAGGGTTACTAACTTTATAATACTTTGGTAATTTCTTTATTAATATCTGTTTATCAATTTATTTAGATAAGGCACTGAAACAATATAAAATAAAAAATTAGATTAAAAGAAAATATGAGTATAGAAAGGTCTGCCACACCAACAGTTTGAAATGTAAGCTTATAATTCTTTCAACTTATTTTGTGGCAATATCGTATTCTTACGATATACAATGGGTATAAATATGAAAGTTGGTTATTTAGGCGTTGATATTGGTTCTATTTCTACAAAAGGTGTTATTATTGATGAAAATAATAATCTAGTTGCCCAAAATTATATTTGGACCGAATGTGATCCAATCAATGCTGTAAAAAATCTCATAAAAGACTTAAAGGAGCAAACAAAAAATCAAGACATTGTAATAAAATCTGTTGGAACTACAGGCTCTGCTCGTAAATTAATCGGTAGTATGCTAAATGCAAATATAGTGAAAAATGAGATTACTGCCCATGCAATAGGTACACTATCCGTGTTTCCTGACGTTCGCACGATTTTTGAAATTGGTGGACAAGACTCTAAAATTATTTTATTAGAAGATGGCATTGTTGTGGATTATGCGATGAATACCTTATGTGCTGCAGGCACTGGCTCTTTTTTATCTTCACAAACCAAACGTTTAGGTATTGATATCAAAGACCTTGGCGACATGGCACTAAAATCTCAAAATCCTACGAAAATAGCTGCAAGATGCACTGTGTTTGCCGAATCCGATTTAGTTCATAAAGCTCAAATTGGACATAAAAAAGAAGATATTATTGCTGGCCTATGTATGGCTGTTGTTACAAACTACTTAAACAATGTTGGTAAAGGGAAGAATATCAAAGCTCCGATTGTATTTCAAGGCGGAGTTAGTAAAAATGTAGGGGTAATCAAGGCATTTGAAGATGCTACAGGAGAAAAAATACATGTTGATCCTAACGCTCATCTTATGGGTGCCATTGGTGTTGCGATTCTTTCAAAAAATGCACAGACAAGTGAAGCATTTGATTTTGATATTGCCGATTTAAGTTTTGAAACGATCGGTAAAGAATGCAATAAGTGTGCAAATGAATGTGAAATTATTTGCTTTTATAAAGATAAAAAATTAATTGATGCTTGGGGGAATCGTTGTGAGCATGGGGCGGCGATTTTAACATAAGATAAAATTAAAAATTACTATTCAATCAGCGATTGCTCGTAACCGCTAGCTTAGCGGGTTTACGTTTATCGCGATAAAATAAACTCCCATAGCAATTAACCGAGCTATGGGAGTTCTATGATTTTATTGGATCATCTTTTGTAACTACTCTATTAATCGTTTTAAAGCATATAAAATTATTCTATAAACTGCATTGCATTTAGAATTTCTATCTTACAGTCTTTTTCTACCCACTCAGATTCATAATTTAAGCATGGGCATATATAAGTAATTCCATCTTTAATAATTCTTTTACGGTAATGAATGTGGCCACATATCCCATATGTCACATTGTATTTTTGATATAATTCATGAAGTTTTTTACTACCAATAAATGCATTAAAATATAGCCACATTTCGTTTGGATTTGTAACAGTAAATTCTTCTATTGGTACCATATGAGTCATAACAATAATGCGCTTTGTTTTGACTTGTTTTAATTGTTCCTCTAATCTTTCAAGAGCCCGTTGATTCGCTACCTCATTATTATCTGTCCACTGATTTTTTAATTTGTCTTGCCAGGTTCTATCTAAATAATTCATGCGTTCAAAATCCTCTTTTGAAAATTTTGAAGAACCAAAAGAATAATCATACCAACCGATATCCCCTATTAAAGTGGTGTCCTCGTCTAACTGAACAAATCCATGCAATAAACAATTGCTATCTTGTTCATAAGCCTCATAAATACTCTGTGTTGAAGTATGTTCTAAATCCTCACTCCACATGTCGTGATTTCCAGGAACATAATAAACTGGTATCTTTAATTGTTGTTTTAAATATTCAATTGTATCAATTGTCTTTTTATATTCATTACTAATGTCTCCTGCAAGTAAAAGCGCAGATGCGTTTGACTTAGCAACACTTTCTACTATTTGATTGATTACATCGTAATTTTTATTACGATCGATATGGATATCTGAAATAACAGCAAATGACATGTAATATACCTACCTCCTTTTGTTTATACAATATATTTACAGCAGATGTTTTTAACGAATACTTTTAACAAAAACTTTTAGCATTGGTTATTACCTTCTAATAATGTTCTATTCATTTTAATTTGATTATTCTTTTTGACTTGTAATTATAAATCACCTTTCCTAGATTTTCAATGTTATAACTTGTCATAAAATATATTTTTCTATATTTTTTACTCCTTATCTATATCTTAGATGAAAATCAGGGCCACTGGCTTAGCCGACGGTTTATTTTAATTCCGATACAAGAAAAAACACAGATTGGACTAGCTAATCCAATCTGTGTCATTTTAACTTATTCTATTTCCTACTTTTTAGGTATCTTCTAGTTATTCAATTTTAATTAACCTAATGCAACATCTAACATCATCATAACTGTAAATCCTAATGCAAAGACAATAGTACCTATATTAGAATGTTCGCCTTCTGACATCTCTGGTATCAACTCTTCAACTACTACATACATCATGGCACCAGCTGCAAAGCTCAATAAATATGGCAATACAGGAACGATTAATCCTGCTGCTAAAATAGTAAGCAAGGCTCCTATTGGTTCAACAACACCTGATAAAATACCATATAAAAATGCTTTACCCTTTTTAACACCTGCTGCACGCAATGGCATGGATATAATAGCACCTTCTGGAAAGTTTTGAATTGCAATACCAATTGCTAATGTCATAGCTCCCATTGCGGTAATCTGACTGTTTCCTGTAACTACACCAGCATAAACTGCACCAACTGCCATACCTTCTGGTATATTATGCAATACTACTGCAAGTACTAGCATGGTTGTTTTCGTTAGATGACTCTTTGGTCCCTCTGTCGTATCACTAGCCATATGTAAATGCGGTATGATATGATCTAATAATAATAAGAACAATACTCCTACCCAAAATCCAACCACCGCAGGTACAAATGACCATTTACCTAATGATTCTGATTGTTCAATCGCAGGAATTAAAAGGCTCCAAATAGATGCTGCTACCATTACCCCTGCAGCAAATCCTGTCAATGCCCTTTGTAACATTGGATTCAATGATTTTTTCATAAAAAATACGCAGGCTGCACCTAGTGATGTACCTAAAAATGGAATCAATATTCCTTTCAAAGCTTCTAAATTCATAAAACTTCCCTTCTCTTATACACTTTTTTCATTCATTTTTTATGAATTAATAACTATATTTTAAGTTAAGCTTATCTTTTTAAATAAACTTTTTATATAGTTATTATAAATAATAATAAAGCTTTTTAATAACGGTGTCAATCCATTTAGCCTTTTGATAATAAATAGAGGAATAATTTTAGAAATATTTTGCTAAGCTACTAGACTACGATGATTTAAACGCTATGCAAAGAATAAGAGTACACATCAAGATAACTTCTATTTTACAAAAATGGGACTGCTATAAAACGTAATCGTTTTTTAGCAGTCCCATATCAATGCTATGTATCGAATTGAAAGCAATCAAATATAGAAATTTATTTTATAAAATTATAAACTAGCAAGCGTTTTACCTGCCTCAATACAATTTTTAATTCCCTCTTGATCTGGTGAATTATTGATAATAAGGCCTTCATCACCTACAATTACTGCTCCTGCGTCTTGCATTCTGCTAACCCAATTACGCATCCATTCACCATCGCCCCAATCATAGGAACCAAATAAAAGAATATGCTTACCGGATACTTTACCCTCAAGTTTTGAAACAAAATTGTCCATATCAGAGTCTAACTCTTCATCTCCCATTGCTGGACAGCCAAGTGCAAATACATTAGCATCATCTAACACATCTGGTGTAATTGCAGATACTTCCACTGCCTCTCCGCTTTTACCTCCTTCATTAATTCCTTTTGCAATGCTCTCTGCCATCTCTTGTGTATTTCCACTAGCACTCCAGTAAACTACATATATTTTGTCCATATTAAAATCCTCCTTAAAATTAGTTAGTTTTGGCTAACTCGTAAACAAAAAAATAGAAACCTATGCGTAACGTTCTAAAATATTAATTAACGCATTGGAACTGCTACTATGAGAACGTTCAACCGTAATATTCTTGCGTTCTGATTCGGCTACTGCACAATATACCATTTTATGAGATGCAGTTGACGTAAACAAAATAAGCAAATCTGGATTCCCAATCTGATTTTTTAAATTGCCTGCCATTTTAGTAAATACTTTTACCTTGCATTTGTACTTTTTACATATATCTTTATATTGTACTTCCATCCTCTCATGACCACCAACGATTACAACGCTCATACAATCACCTTCACTTTTTTTATTTATTTGGTTGGTTAGCTTTAGCTAACTTATACATATACTAATATACTATAAAACTTGCGAATTAGCAACTATTGTATTGGCAAATAATTCTCATTAAACAACTTAACTATTGAATTAGTAAATAATTCTAATTAAATAACTTGTCTATTTCATTTTGTGAAATATATGTGAAATCAGACAAAATAGGTGACATATTTTAAATGAAGTAGTATATTATACATTACAAAAAACTATGTTATTAGCATATAATTTAAAATGCACTAAGGAGGAATTATATATGAGCAGATTAAATGAATTTATAGCTATTTTAACTGGAAATTTTGATAACAGTGAGCAAGTGAAAGATTTACAGGCGAAGGGTATTACAAACTATCCTTTTGCTGAACATGTGAACACTGTTTCTAATGATAAAATCAATGGTTTGCCAGCGGATTTTAAAGGCATATTTATTGTTGAGGAAAGTTACTATAACACAGATGGAAAAACCCATGCATCATCGCATCTATTTCTATTTACGGATGAAAATGATGGGATAAAACTAACTTCTTATGAAATTCCAGATGGTTATGATAAATCAAATTTCACATATAAAGAGTTAAAAACCGTTAATTACACGGATTTAAAAGTGTCTGAAAAATTCACACCAGCGATTTATACTTTAAAAGATAATGTATGGGAGGGGGGAAGTATTAGTATGTTTTCTCCAGTTCTTAAATTTACATTATTTGAACGTTTTTCAGAAGAAAAGCTAGAAGTATCTGAAGTTATGGAGATCAATGGAAAACGAACATTTGGATACGATGACCCTATTATATATAAGAGAAAAAAATAAAGCGTTTAAGAAAGTAAAATAAAGATCGTTGTGGGTAGTAATCTTAGCAGTTCGATGTCAAGACGA
Organism: Clostridium sp. Marseille-P299; assembly: GCF_900078195.1. Taxonomy (NCBI): domain Bacteria; kingdom Bacillati; phylum Bacillota; class Clostridia; order Eubacteriales; family Clostridiaceae; genus Clostridium; species Clostridium sp. Marseille-P299. The sequence continues at coordinate 108,798 of NZ_FJVE01000006.1, forward strand.
GGTGATTGTTGGGATAATGTGCCACAGGAAAGCTTCTTTGGTCAAATGAAAGATGATGTGATGCAAAGAATTGTAGATGCAACAGAGTTTCTAAAAATCAAAGAAGCAATAGATGATTACATTGATTCCTACAATTACATGCAAGGAAGTTGCGAGAAGTAGGAACTCTACTTTTAAGTGTCCTTGATATGGGGTACAGATTGATATATAGAGCTAGAGATATAATAGAGACTTAATAGAGATATAATAAATATAATACAGATAATTATAATACAGATATAATATTATAATACAGATATAATATTATAATACAGATATAAAAAGACACTTCATAATTGATATGCTTCTCTTGTTATTAACAGCTAAACATTAGCCTATTCTATCAAGTAGGAGCATATCATAAAAAATATGAGAATATCAATGGAGTGTCTTTTTTTATTGAAAATAAAATTATTTTTTTAAAAAAGGTCTACATATATAATAGGAAAGCCCTGCAATGCGCAACAAAATAATACCAGTAAATAGTACAGTATATCTTTTCAAAACTAATGTCGAAAAAGTATATTCTATACTGTATTAATTCTATTGAATAAATCTAATGCTTTCGAATTAATCTATATCAAACTAAGTAACGTCGAATTCCTTGATTCTCAATTCAATCTTTGTCTATAATCTATCTTGCCAATTCAAATTCCATACAGATCGGATAATCTCCTCTTTCACTCATTTGTAAAACAGCATCGATTCCATAGATTTTTTGTAAAGATTCATTTGTAATTACTTCACTTGGCTTTCCTTCACAGATAATTTTTCCTTTCTTAAGTCCAATGATATTATCTGCAAAACGACAGGCATTGTTTAATTCATGTAAAACAATAACAATTGTAATCTTCTTCTCTTCGTTTAATTTTTTAAGTAATTGTAAGACTTCTAATTGATATGACATATCCAAATACGTAGTCGGTTCATCTAGTAAAATGATATCCGTTTCTTGAGCTAAAGTCATTGCAATCCAAGCCCTTTGTCTTTGTCCACCAGACAAACTATCCACTGGGCGATTGGCAAACTCTGAAAGTCCAGTTTCTTTGATTGCCCAATTAATTATTTCATTGTCACGATCTGATAATCCTGCGATGGCTTTTTGATGTGGAAAGCGTCCATAAGCAATGAGCTCTTTTACTGTGAGCCCACCTGGACATACAGGACTTTGTGGCAATACTGCTACTTCTTTGGCTAAAGCTTTTGCCTTACTCGTTTTTACATCTTTTCCATTGATGTATATGTTTCCCTTTTTCGGTTTTAGAATACGAGCAATTGTTTTAAGCAAGGTTGATTTTCCACAGCCATTTGCTCCAATTATAATTGAAATTTCACCTTTAGGGATCGACAAATTCATATTCTCTATTATCAAATTTTCTTCATAGGCCACTGACAGGTCTTTTACTTGTATTGCTTCCATTAGTTCTCCTTTAACATCAAATAAATAAAATATGGTACTCCAAATATGGATACAACGATTCCAACTGGAATTTCAATTGGAGAAAATAAATTTTTAGCGACTAAGTCTGCAATTAAGATAATATTAACACTGATAAACGCAGATATTATAATAAAATATCTATGAAATGGTCCCACTAGCTTTCTAGCAATATGTGGTGCTATTAAACCAATAAAACCTATATTTCCAGCAAATGCTGTTGCAGTACCTGCAAGGATAACAGCAAATAGCAATAGTTTACGTCTTTGTCCTTCTACATACACTCCGATTCCCGTTGCTGTTTCATCCGTTAAATGTAATACATCTAATGTTTTATGATGATATAAAACTAACAAGAATACGATAGTAACAATTGGGATTATAACTTTTGCATAGCTCCATCCTGAACCCCATAAACTACCAGATGTCCAAATGAGAACTCTGTTATAATCACCGACACCACCACGAAAAGTAAAAAAAGTGATAAATGCATTTAAACCAGTATTTACACCAATACCAATTAGAAGGAGTCTTTTTGGTTTTATTCCATTCTTACTAGACAAGATATAAATAAAGAATGCGGCCACAAATGCCCCAATAATAGCTAAAATAGGCAATACATAAATTGAAAATTCACCTAATTCACTATAATAACTCTTTGTTTGATATGAAATAAATAAAATAGCAGCAACTGCGGCACCTGCATTAATTCCAATGATGCCCGAATCTGCCAAATCATTCTTTGTTACCGTTTGTAAAATACATCCCGCCGTTGATAATGCAATACCAACAAACATACCAACTAAAATTCTAGGCATACGGATACTAAAAATTGCTGTGTTTTGCATTTTACTACCATTACCGCCAAGTGTTTTTAAAATATCTGGAATCGATATGGAGTAGGTACCAATGCTTAAACATAGGGATGCAATGCAAATTAACAATATGCTTAGAATGCTTAAGGAGATAATAAATCTTTTCTTTCTCATTTATCCTCTCTCCTTTCTGGCCATTTTAATAAAAAATGGGATACCAATTAAAGCAGTAAAGATACCAATTGGCATTTCATATGGTGCATACACGAGTCTAGCAGCAACATCTGCATATGTTAAAATAACTGCCCCTAGTAAAAATGAACATGGTATAAGTTTACGATAATCCTCGCCTAAAAGCATTCGAACAATTTGAGGTACGAATAATCCGACAAAGGCAATATTTTTACCTACTGCCACGGAAACCGCACATAATGGTATCATTACGACTAAAGTAAAAAATCGAATCTGGTAAGGATTTACACCAAGTCCAATTGCAACATCATCACCTAAGCTTAATAAGTTAATTTTAGATGTTAATAAAAACGTTATAAATAAACCTGGGATTCCAACAATTAAAAGTAATTTTAAGTCATTCCAGGACGCAGTACGAAATCCGCCCGAAACCCAAAATGCTATGAGTTGTGAGCGGTTTGTTAATAATCCTATAATTGTAGTTAATGATATAAAAAATGTACTCATGGATGTACCTGCTAGTAGAAGCTTTGAAATAGCCATATTACTAGCCTTCTTTAATGTAAATCCTATGACTAATAATCCACTTAAAAAAGCTCCAATAAATGCAGCAATCATTACATTTACTTGAGTAATTGGAAGTTCTATAGCATATAGAATTGCGATTACTAAAATCGCTCCTTGGCTTACTCCAAGTAGCGAAGGTTCTGCAATCGGATTTCTTGTTACTCCTTGTATCATTGCCCCTATAACTCCAAGAATACCCCCTGTGATTAACACACAGAGGGCTCTTGGAATTCTTACATCTCTGATTAACATCATTTCAGTGGTTTGTGAATAATGAAAGATACTGTTATAAATGTCAACCAGTTTTATTTTAGATGCTCCAAGGGTAATGGCTAGAAATAAACCTACAAGTAGTAAACATAAACTTCCTATTATAAAAGTTATATGTTTATTTTTTGATTTCATCAAGCATCCCCACAATTTCATCTAATAATAATTCTCTTCCGATTGGGCTATAACCTTGATTAAAGTAAGGAGAGGAATCTAACACGACTACATTTCCTTCTTTTACTGCATTAAGATTGTTCCAAATCGCATTGCTTTCAAGTTCAGCTAAATCTTCTTTTGTTGCAATTAAGAAGATGTAATCTGCATCAATTGCAGCTAAACCTTCATAGGTAACAACTGGAAGACTAATATTACTTTGCTCTGGCATACCAGCTGGAATATTTAATCCCATATCTTCATATAAAACACTACCAAATCCTGCACCACCAAACACAAAGAATTGACCGTTACTTGCTAAGAAGGATAAATAGCTCTTATCTTCACCGTTCATGCTCTTAATTGCATCTCCTGCAGCTTTTGCTTTTTCTTCATACTCTTTAATCCATGCAGTTGCAACATCTTCTTTATTAAAAACTTTAGCGATTGTCATAATATCATCTTTCCAGTTAAGCGCTTCTAATTCGATCATAACTGTTGGAGCAATCTCTTTTAATTGGTCATACATTTTTTCCTGAACTGTAGAAATGATAATTAAATCTGGTTCAACGTTCATTACTGCTTCGATATCCATGGTATCCTGCATGCTATATCCTAGAATTGTTGCGCCTTCTAACACATCTTCTAAATAAGAAGGGAACTTTGTATAATCATAGGCATCGCTGTTTGCAGTACCAACTACTTTATATCCAAGGATGGATAAAATATCACTATTACCGCTTAAATCAACAATTCTTTGAGGATTTGCTGGTATTTCAACTTCACCTCTTACATCATTTACAATTACAGTTTCATCATTGTTTTGTGATGTATCTTTTGAATCATCATTTGTTCCACTTTGATTTGCATTATCAACGGTTTCATTATTTATAGAACCATTTTCTGCATTATTGTTGTCCTTACTTTTACAACCTGTTAACACCGTTGCTAAGATACAAGTAAGTACAAGCATTGTAACGAATAACTTATTTTTCATTCTAACCTCCATCTTTCCTTTCGGCAGCTCCAAGTAGGAGCAAAAAGCATCCTCTCTACTTTTTTGCCATTTGAAATGCTTACTTTTGCATATATTTTTCCCTTTTGTGTTAGCTCATGCTAACCAATCGACTGTATTGTACATGAGATTCATTTTCATTACAAGAAACGCACCCAATTTAATCATTTTATCATCTTTTTAAATTATTTCTTGTTTATTCTACAAAATCTATTATATAATTACATTAAACAATATGGAGGTGACTTATGCTTGTAACAACCATTGAAGAATTTCAAAATGAAATATTTCGCCAACTCTCTTTTACCCCATATAAAATGGACAATTATACACTCTATCAAAGTAAAGAATCCCCCGAAAACGGATATTGTATTCAATTTCATCGACCAGGTTATTATCAATTTGGAATTGCAGATTATACAATTCCAAATGATTTTGACATAAGCTTTCACAACCCTTCTTTACTATTGCGCTTTGGTACGGTATATGAAGGCAGCACGAAATTTCGTTTAGTTCATCAACCGATATCTTCTTTTACACCATCTTCTTTCTTTGTATTAGAAAAAGATATCTGTGGGAAGCAAGTATGGAAAAAAGGTCAACACTTTCATGGTGCAGAAATAACCATACATCGCGAATATTTTGACGATATTGTGTTTCCTTCCTTTCCTAATAGTTTAGATTTTAATAAATTTAAGTTAAATTACACGTATCGTTCTTTACCCATTGAAATAGTAACATTGATTCAAAAACTTCAAAATCTTGCATTTAATAACTCATTAACACCACTTTATTTAGAAAGTAAGATCCTTGAGTGTGTAGCTATTTTATCAAATGAATTAAATCATTCTTTGGATAATGCATTTACGAAGCAACTTCATTATGGTTCGATTACAATTGGTAAGAATAGAACACTTAATCTAACTTCTTCCGATATTCAAGGGATACAAAAGGCTCATGAGATCCTAACTGAGAATCCTTTTTATCCACCAACAATTGAAAGTTTGAGTAAACAGGTTTTGTTAAATCAGCAGAAGTTAAAGGCTGGATTTCGACTTTATTATCATATGTCCATTGGCGAATATACGAATTCACTTCGGATGGCTACTGCGGCGAATTTATTGCTTACCACGGATTTATCAGTGGAGGAAATCGGATTAAAAATCGGATATCAATATTCTACGAATTTTACAAAGATGTTTAAAAAAATGTATGGAATGACTGCGTTGCAGTATAGAAAAAAAGGCAGAGATAATCTGATCGAATAGCTTATTAATAGACAACACTACCGATAAAATATAATTGACATTTTATTTCCAAAATTGTATATTATTAGTATTAGATTAGTAACAATTAACAACATAATTAAATCTTATGAGGATATTTTGTAGCATATGGATTTATAGCTTCTGGATGTCATTTTACTTTTCATATTTTTATTACTATGACAATCCATATCCTCAGAATAACAAAAGATAAAAGAGGAAGGAGATATTTAGATAATGAAACGAGTATTCGGAATGTTTGAAGCCGTTTTCGATGCACTCTATCTTATTACTGCATTAATCCTTGGTTCCATTCTTATTTTGACGGAATCCAACAATCACATCCGTTTGCTAGCAGGTCTCATGGCAATAGTTTTGGCCTGTGGCGACGCATTTCACCTTGTACCACGTATAATGGTAATCATTACCCATCAAGAGCAAAAGCTACGTAAAGCTCTTGGTATCGGAAAACAAATTACATCAATTACAATGACCGTGTTTTACCTATTTTTATGGCAAATTGGACGAATGATTTTCTCCCCGCAGCTCAGTAATTTCTTTACTTACTTGATCTATTTTTTAGCTGCTATTCGGATTTTACTCTGCCTGCTACCACAAAATAAATGGCTAGATCGATATCCTCCGATTAAATGGGGAATTTGGCGCAACATACCCTTTTTTCTTATGGGTGCTGTCGTCGCTTTGCTGTACTTTTTAAATAGAAATCACGCGCAGGGTCTTGGTTTTATGTGGCTTGCCATTGTCCTTAGCTTTGCATTCTATCTTCCTGTGGTGCTTTGGTCAAACAAAAACCCTAAGATTGGTATGCTAATGCTACCAAAAACCTGCGCCTACTTATGGATGCTGGCCATGTGCTTGTCTCTATAAGTGACACTATATCGTCGATTATACTGTGAAAGGATTGGTAACTTCATGATTTGGTCTGGATTGATAATTGGTGCCATTTCATTTCTTATTATTGGTTTATTTCATCCAATTGTTATCAAATGCGAATACTATTTTTCAGACAAGATATGGCCTGTTTTTTTAATTGGAGGTCTAATTTTTTGCGCTTTGTCGCTTTTTATGAATCACATAGTCTTATCAGCTGCATTTGCTGTGATAGGTTTCACCATGCTTTGGAGTATTGGAGAACTTAAAGAACAGACTCAAAGAGTCAAAAAAGGATGGTTTCCAGAAAACCCGAAACGTTCTAAAAAATAACTTTGCTGTAAATATCTCTAAGATATCTACATAAAAATCAAAAGATGAAAGGAGCTTTACATGAAAGAGTATAAAAATTTAACAAATGAAGTTGGCGCTCCAGTCGCCGATAATGAGAATGCCATCACTGCTGGTCCACGCGGACCTGTCGTAATGCAAGATGTATGGATGATGGAAAAAATGGCCCATTTCAACCGTGAGGTTATCCCTGAGCGCCGTATGCACGCTAAGGGCTGGGGTGCTTACGGTAAACTTACCGTAACCCATGACATCTCTAAGTACACCAAGGCAAAGGTTCTACAACCTGGTGCAGAAACTGAATTATTTATTCGCTTCTCCACTGTTGCAGGTGAACGTGGTGCAGCTGACTGTGAGCGTGATATTCGCGGTGTAGCTGTCAAATTCTATACTGAGGAAGGAAACTGGGACTTAGTTGGTAATAATACTCCTACCTTCTTCATACGCGATGTACATAATTTCTCAGACTTAAACCGTGCCGTTAAGCGTGATCCACGCACTGGTCGACGTTCTGCCCAGAACAACTGGGATTTCTGGACCTTACTTCCAGAATGCTTTCATCAAATTACTGTAGTTATGAGTGATCGAGGTATCCCTGCCTCCTTCCGAAACATGCACTTCTTTGGCGAGCACACCTTCTCCTTTTATAATGAAAAGAATGAACGCGTATGGTGCAAGTTCCATTTCAAAACACAGCAAGGTATTAAAAACTTAAGTAATGAGGAAGCTAGAAAGATTAATGGTATGGACCGTGAGTTCCATGGTAAAGATTTATTCGATGCCATCGAACGTGGTGATTTTCCAAAATGGACAATGTATGTGCAAATTATGACTGAAGAGCAGGCAAAAAACCACTACGAGAATCCTTTTGACATTACCAAAATCTGGCGTCACGCCGAATATCCTCTTATTGAAGTTGGTGAGCTAGAATTAAATCGTAATCCTGAAAACTATTTTGCTGAAGTAGAACAGGCTGCATTTACTCCTGCTCATGTTGTTCCTGGTATCGGCTTTAGTCCTGACCGTTTCTTACAGGGTAGATTATTTGCATACGGCGATGCGCAACGTTACCGCTTAGGTGTAAATCACAACCTTATCCCTGTTAACCGTGCCAAGGTAGAAGTAAATGAGTATCACCGTGATGGTGCAATGCGTGTAGATGGTAACTATGGCGGCGCTCCAGCATATACTCCTAACAGCTACGGCGCATGGACTGCTCAGCCTGATGTTATGGAGCCACCTCTTGAATTAGAAGGTGCTATGTACCGCTATGACCCGAAAGATGATCCAACGGATGACTGCTTCCGTGCCGGCGGTGATTTATGGCGTGTACTAACAGAAGATAAGAAACAACTCCTTATCGAAAATACTGCCGAAGACATCGCTCCTGTTACTGAGAATATCAAGTATCGTCATGCTGTTCATTGTTATCTTGCTGATCCAGAATACGGAGAACGCTTTACAAAAGCTGTTGGATTGTCCCTTGATAAAGTTAAGGAGCTTTCCAAACTTGACAATAACGGTTTGATTCAGGCAACTCTTACAAGTGAAATATAATAAATTATTTTTTTAAAAGAGTTTTAATTACATATTATACACTAGTAAAAAATAGAAGCTGTCTGCAAATAGCAGCTTCTATTTTCTTTCTCCTATCGCTCTAGAGAGTATTATTATTATTTACCCATCCTTGGAAACACAAAACATATTTCATAACTCTCGATATACTCCTTTGAAACATAAATCTTTGAGAGTATCCGCTACTTGTTTTACTTGGTAAATCCCCATTCCTGTAGAATTCTTTCCTTGTTCTCCTATTTTCCTTGAAAGATTAGTTTTTTTATTATTTTTTACCTTCTAAATTTTTTACTAATTTTTTTTTTTAAATTACTATTGACATTTCACATATAAAATAATATATTAATAACAGTAATGATTACTATTATTAATAACATTAAAAATCTTTAATACATAGAAAGTAATCATGTTTGGATTTGTAAACAATCCACATTCACTGGATTTAAAAATAGGAAAGGAGGTATTTTGAGAATGAAACGAGTATTTGGAATATTTGAAGCTGTATTTGATGCACTTTATCTCATTGCTGCCTTAATCCTTGGTTTCATTCTTATATCGTCTAAATTAGATAATGACGCACGCATTCTAGCTGGTATCATGGCTATAGTTTTAGCCTGTGGTGATGCATTTCACCTTTTGCCACGAATCCTATTGATAATTACACATAAGGAGGAACGCCTACGCCGATCTCTTGGTATAGGAAAGCAGATTACCTCAATCACTATGACAGTATTTTATCTGTTTATGTGGCAAATTGGTCTGATGATTTTCTCCCCAAACGTCGGCAATTTATGGACATATTTAGTTTATTTCCTAGCCGCTGTACGAATTCTACTCTGTCTATTACCACAGAATAGATGGCAGGATCGATATCCTCCAGTTAGTTGGGGAATTTGGCGCAACATTCCATTTTTTCTGCAGGGTGCTGTCGTCGCTTTACTCTTCTTCTTACAAAGAAATATAACACAGGGATTTGGGTTCATGTGGCTCGCCATTGTGCTTAGCTTTGGATTTTATCTTCCAGTAGTGCTATGGTCAAACCGTAACCCTAAAATTGGTATGCTTATGCTACCAAAAACCTGTTGCTATTTATGGATGCTGGCCATGTGTCTGTCTCTATAAATTAAAAATTTTATTTATTTGTATTTGTATTTCTCATCGAATTACAATCTTACAAAACCCCTAAATATACTAAAATTATTTAGCTGTTAGTATCCTTGTGATATTACACAAAACAAAAAATAAAATGATAGGAGATTTAACATGAACGAATATAAGAAATTAACGAATGAAGTTGGCGCTCCAGTCGCTGATAATGAAAATAGTATGACTGCTGGTCCACGTGGGCCTGTCGTAATGCAAGACGTATGGCTAATGGAAAAAATGGCTCATTTTAATAGAGAGGTTATTCCTGAAAGACGTATGCATGCCAAGGGCTGGGGAGCTTATGGTAAGCTCACTGTAACCCATGATATTTCTAAGTACACCAAAGCAAAGGTTCTACAACCTGGCGCAGTAACCGATCTATTTATTCGCTTCTCTACTGTTGCAGGTGAACGTGGTGCTGCTGACTGTGAACGTGATATCCGTGGTGTAGCCGTTAAATTCTACACAGAAGAAGGTAACTGGGATTTAGTTGGTAACAACACTCCAACTTTCTTCATACGTGATGTGCATAATTTCTCAGACTTAAACCGTGCTGTAAAACGTGACCCACGTACTGGCCGCCGCTCCGCACAAAATAACTGGGATTTCTGGACCTTGCTTCCTGAGTGCTTCCATCAAATTACTGTAGTTATGAGTGATCGAGGCATTCCTGCTTCCTTCCGTAATATGCATTTCTTCGGTGAGCACACTTTCTCCTTCTATAATGAAAAGAACGAGCGCGTGTGGTGTAAGTTCCATTTCAAAACAAAACAAGGTATTAAAAACCTTAGTAACGAAGAAGCAGCCAAAATCAACGGTATGGATCGTGAGTTCCATGGAAAGGATCTATATGACGCTATTGAACGTGGCGATTTCCCTAAATGGACTATGTATGTACAGATCATGACAGAAGAACAGGCGAAAAATCACTATGAGAATCCATTTGACATCACAAAAATCTGGCGTCATGCCGAATATCCTCTCATCGAAGTTGGCGAGCTTGAATTAAATCGCAATCCAGAAAACTATTTTGCTGAAGTTGAACAGGCAGCATTCACACCTGCTCACGTAGTTCCTGGTATCGGATTTAGTCCAGATCGTTTCTTACAGGGCAGATTATTTGCGTACGGCGATGCACAGCGTTATCGTTTGGGTGTAAATCATAATCATATTCCTGTTAACCGTGCTAAGGTTGAAGTGAATGAATATCACCGCGATGGTGCTATGCGTGTAGATGGTAACTACGGTGGCACTCCAGCTTATACTCCTAATAGCTACGGTGCTTGGACTGCTCAACCTGATGTTATGGAGCCACCTCTAGATTTAGAAGGTGCAATGTACCGTTATGATCCAAAGGATGACCCAACAGATGATTGCTTCCGTGCTGGTGGAGATTTATGGCGTGTATTAACTGAAGACAAAAAAGAAATCCTCATTCAAAATACTGCCGCTGATATCGCTCCTGTTACTGAGAATATCAAATATCGTCATGCGGTTCACTGCTACCTTGCTGATCCAGAATACGGCGAACGCTTTACAAAGGCTGTTGGCTTATCCATGGACAAAGTTAAGGAACTTGCCAAACTTGACAATAACGGTTTGATTCAGGCAACTCTTTCCTGCGAATAATAAATATATTATAACTTTACAGGAGTATATCGGAATCTGAGCTTTTGGGTTTAAAATGGAGTTCTTCCTGGATGTAAAGATACAAAATGCAGATTTTCCTATATATCTAAAATACCCAGTTGTGTCTATAGGCACACTGGGTATTTTTAAATATGTAATTATCCCTTAAGTATCATTTTATTAATACTATATTTCTTATTATCATACCTAAAATGAAATAAGATTGTATAAATTTCAGAAACACTATACGTTGACGGTATTCAGACTAGCATGATACATTACTTATGCAATATTTAGCGTCAATTATTTATAACCATCTAAATATTTTTTTCCATCTACTAACTCTTGCTCGTAATATTTTTTATCCAAATCTTTAAATACATTAAAAATCACCCTTTCAAATGATTCTGAATGTTCATGTAAAATGTGTGTTACTGTTTCCACTGCAATCCTTGCTGCTATATCATTTGGGAACTTAAATTCTCCGGTACTAATACAGCAAAATGCAACTGATCGAATACCATTTTCCATACAACATTTTAAAACACTTTCATAACAATTTTGCAAAGCATAACAAAGGTCATCTGTGACTTTCTCTTCTACGATTGGTCCCACCGTATGAATCACATACTGTGCAGGTAGATTATATCCCTTGGTCAACATTGCCGCTCCTGTTGGTTCTTCGTACTCTAATCCAAACTGTGTTCTTTTACGGTTCATCATACTATGGCACTCTGCCCGAAGTTCAATCCCTGCTGCAGAATGAATCGCATTGTCAATGCAACGATGACATGGTATAAAGCACCCAAGCATTTGAGAATTGGCAGCATTTACAATCGCCCCTACTTTAAGTCTAGTAATATCCCCCTGCCAAATGGAAAGTTTATCAGCATATGGATGTTTGCTTCCATATTGTTTTTCCACTGTTGGTATGTTAGAAAGCTGGACAATTCCTTTATTCTCTGCTTCTTCCATCAAAAACTCATCTTGTACTTTTAGTATTTCATTCGACATCTTCTTATGCATACGAATGTTCATAAGAGAACGAAGTACCATCCTTTTTTCATCATAGTTTCCTTTAATCTCTAAATTTTTATATTGTATAGAATCTTCTTTGAATTTTTGTAGCAAATATTCTAATCTCTCATTCTGATTCACATCATCCACACCTTTCTAAAACTAGTCTACATATTCCGATGTATCTAAGCCATATTTTAAAAAGTTTAGATACATCACAGTAAGAACAATTTACAAGTCTATATTTTTTATCAATCTCATTGATTTTAACACATCTTCGATATCGCTATTGATGCAAATTGCTTGTTTTTCAATTTCCTGTGGACAAACAGCTTCTCCATTGTTCAGGCATACATAAACAGCTTTGGGATTTTGAGCAGTCATCTGCCAAAATGGATATTTTATAATACCCGGCGTGTTATACCCCACTCCTAATTCTAAAAACAGAACATTCCTATTTTTATATTGTTGTATGAAATTATTATACCGACTGGCTGCTTTGTGCCATCCCTCATCCTCCACAAAATGATTATCTGAACGTAAATTTACTGTCATAGGCTTTTTACATACTGGACATTTAGGAATTAACTCCGTTGGTATACGCATGTCTTTTTGTTCCTTAACCATACGGCTGATAATTTCCTTATTATCATAAGTTTTTTGACAACAAGGTACTGAACATTGCAGCAATCCATAGTCTCCCTGTGTATAGAATAGCCTTTTCTTATCAAATCCTGCTTTTTGAAAACAGTGGTCTACATTGGTTGTTATAATAAAATATTCCTTGTCTTTTATAAGCCCGAGCAAGTCCTTATAAACTGGCTTTGGTATATCCTGATAACGATTGACTTCGATATATCGACTCCAGTATGCCCAATACTCCTCCAGTGTCTGATAAGGATAAAATCCACCAGTATACATATCATGAAACCCATATTTTTTCTCAAAATCACTGAAATATTTAGAAAAACGCTCTCTGGAATAGGTAAACCCTGCTGAAGTAGAAAGTCCTGCTCCTGCCCCAATTACGATTGCATCTGCCCTATCAATTTCCCATATTAATTTTTTTACTAAATCTTTCGTTTGGGTGGTTTGTATATTTCTTAATGACATAAATATCTTGTCCTCTCTTAATATAGATCTCTACACTTCCCTCTTATCAAATATATCTTACCAAAGGAAAACCCAAAGTAAAAGTACGCACCTTTTTATTACATAGTTACTAAAAGGTAACCATCCATATTACAGCAAAGAAATATTTACAATCAGGACTATCAGCAAAGCTAGTAGTAAATTTTCATTTCAATACAACTTATTAAGTCCATCACCTTATGGATGATGGACTTAATAAGTTTATCCTAAGAACTATATAGCATTACGAGCAACAACGTCTACCAAACCAACGTCTACACCTATGATGTCTACGCTTCCTATGCCTGAAAAACTTTCTATGACGCCACATAAAATCACTCCTTTCTCACAAATAACTGTGTAAAGGTTAACCTTACAAGATACTATATGTTATAATTCGACTTTTTGTGCTAACAATAGTCAAAAAATAGTGTTAATATTACACGATGGCAATGATATCAAAAAAAGACATATGAAAACCATCATAGTTTTCATATGTCTTTTCCAAGAAAAGCACACCCACTTCAATATCTCTAACTTAATGACATTAGCTTAATACCATTTTTTTATTATTAAACTCTTATTTTTCTATAATTTATCGCTTTTTAAAGCCAGATTTTATGCTTTAACTATATTTTCTCCCTCGTAATAACTAATATTTAGAGGAATAAAGTGTGAGTGATATAGAAGGCGACTCTTGATTATAGCTATAATTAACAAGTTGTATGGAATTTCCACTCTTATCTTTCCACCAGTATTCTGGATTCGAGATAAGTTCGCCATTCTGATTCGTCACAAGTACTCCATTATCAACTTCTTCATATTCTATTTCTGACGGAAAACTATCCGAAAAACAATTTAACAATTTTAGATGCGCTTTAACAGAATCTTCAACAGTATCAAATCGAAATACATACACTACTTCTTTAAGTTTTCCCTCTGTTGTATACATAATTCCAATACTCTCTGTATTCAAATCCAAATCTTTAAAATATATCTGCCTTATCGGTATTAATCTTTGCTTGTAAGAGAGGTATCTTTCATACGATTCATCCATTTTTCCAAAGTATTTAATCGCTTCTGATGGTTCTGATCCCCATGGTAATCCTTTTTGCTCTATAGTAGTTCCCTGAATAAAATATTCAAGGGTATTAACCTTTAATGGCTGTTTATTACTGTAATAGCGGAAGGAAAACATTACAATAATTAAAACTATAATTGGAATTACTATTAGAAGTATTCTATTTCTTATTTTGAATTTTTGGAACATATGGTACTCCTTTCAAAAAAATTCAATAACTAAATCCAATGTCAAAGCTTTTAAATTAATTAAAACTTAAGCAACACGTATAGAAATTAACACCAAACAACAACCCCAGCATCCGTTGTACTTTACATTCCTTCTTATACCGCTTTTAGTTACAATTACGAAATAGCCAAATCCAATTAATGTGTTAGAACATTTTTCGTCATTAGAAATGCTATATCCGTTGGTATAAAGAGTACATTTCGAACATAATTCTATCTATAAGTTGCATTTAACCTTCATTATTATTGACCAGGAAAAGTAACATCCACTGTATTTTCATATGTTTTGCTCGCACCATTTTTAACTACAGTTACTGAATAACCAACTCCAATTCCTGTGGTAACACCATTTCCTGATGTTAAAAATGCTCTATCCGTAGGTATGGAGAGCATATTTCCAGGATAGCTATAGTTATAAGTTGGATTTGACTGAGAAGCAATACTCTTTAATTCCGTAATAGTATTACTAACCTGTGATCCTGTTGCTAAATAATGATATACCATCTTTGTATGAAATATACCTTTTAAAATACTAACTTTGCTACTGGAATCAGTAACTGAGCATCTTGCAGTAACTTGATATGGATTAAAATATGGACCTGCCCAATCATAATTCTCCTGAGGATAATATCTATAAATCGCATTAACAACTAATGTTACATCTGGTATATCTGTTGGTTTATACGAATCTGTATTAGAAGTATAACCTGATAACATGCTCACAAGAGAGTCTGAATCATCATAAGCATAAGGAACGATTATGGTTTGCTCTACAGTATTATCATCGTTTTGAGATAAAAGTGAAATTGCATATTGTTCAGTATTGTTTGTTTCTGCATTATCGTCATTTATGTTTCTACTTATTGTTGCATTTCCTGTTTCATTTAATTCTACATGCCCTAAGTATGTATAATCCTTATCAGTTAACTCACCGCTTTGAATTAATGAATTTATTAGATTTTCTTCCCAACTTAAAACCTCATTAGATTCTGCTTTTGCATTATTAGAATTGAACGAGAATAACATATTAACTACTAAACTAAGTACTAAAGTACTAAGCACTACTTTTCTAATTTTCATTATATAACTCCTTTCAAAATGTTTGGATATTAGTTTCCCCTCGTGTCACTATATAATATACTTTGTTTGTATATTGTTGTCAATATTTTCTAGCAATTTAGGAGTTTTATACTAAATTTTAATAAATAGGCAGTATTATCGCTGTTTTGAAAAATATTAAAGATAATTTAATAATGTATTAAAAACTACAATATTTGAACAATATTGATAATGAAAAAAGTCTTATTGTCACTTTATATTTTCTTGTAATTCATTTCAATAATGCAATCTCAAATTTTTATGAGTCAGTTTAATCTTCACATCAATATCGGCCTTTTTATTTAGTAACTCAGTTTTAATAATAAGATTATCCTTTTTGAATTAATTTAAGGCTTCAACATATTTTTTATCTTTAACAAGAACTTTTTAAAAATATTGCTAAAAAAGAACAGGGTACGTATTTCTACATACTCTGTTCTCTGAGAAGTTCACTTCCAATGTCTTAACTTAATGACATTGGGCAAACGGTCAATCTTTTTATGCGTACATCTTTAAGTAGTACGACAGAATTTTTGTCTGTTAGCATCCCAATACGAACGAATTCTTATTCCTTTATACATCATACCACCCATCATGATAGGACATATAAATGGTGCTATAGTTCCTAATAATGTAGCAATTACTGGGCTACATTTTCCTATAAAAGGTAGTGATAATATAATGAGTATTGGTAGTCCACAACAAATAAGCATATGTTTTAATGGGCTATGCTTAGCTCCTTTTTTCTTCCTTGTCCACATTACAATGCATTTAACTGCCTCCTTATTATTTTAATTACCTATATTGTAAAATAGAGTTATGGATGTAATATGGAGCTATTATTGTTTAAAATTTATTTATAAAAAGGTATAAATAATACACTATAAAGTAACAAGCCCCATATTATTGCAATTTAATTTTTGCAAAAGCTTCGGCAAATGCATTATTTAATGGCTCACTTGCTTCTTTCTTTTGTTTATTCAAGTACTTAGCAACGTCTTTTTTACTAACTCCAGCACCTTCTTTTTTACGTCTTTCTGTAAATGCTGAAAGTTTTTCTTTATAACCACAAGAGCAGGTAAATATCTGACTTTCCCCTTTTCCTCTAAGACTCATCTTTTTATGGCATACAGGGCATCTTGCATTACTCGTTCTCTCTATCGTTTCTCTATGTCCACATTCACGGTCCTGGCATACTAACATTTTGCTGTTTTTGCCATTTACGGATAACATCCTTTTACCGCATTTCGGGCATTTGGTATTTGTTAAATTATCATGACGAAACTTTCCATCGTTGTCTTTGATTTCATTTATAATCTCTTTTGTATAATCCACCATCTCATTCATTAAAACTTGTTTTTTTAGATTTCCTTTTGCTATCTGGGATAATTTCATTTCAAGTTTTGCAGTTAATTCTGGTTTCTTTAAATCATCTGGAACTAATTCTAATAACTGTTTTCCCTTGGAAGTAACGAAAATGTCCTTTCCACGCTTCTCCATCAAAAAGGAATTAAAAAGTTTTTCAATGATATCCGCACGGGTTGCAACCGTTCCAAGTCCGCCGGTTTCTCCTAAAGTTTTTACCATATCCTTTTGTTTTTCTTCCATAAAGTTGATAGGATTTTCCATGGCAGATAATAAACTTGCTTCATTAAATGGTGCTGGCGGTTTTGTTTTTCCCTCAGTGATAGAGAATTTTATATTGTCTAATACATCATCTTTGCTTAACTTTGGTAAAGATTCATCTTCATTTTCCTCATCATTAGAGTTTGCATAAACTTCTTTATATCCAAGTGATTTTATCACCTTACCTTTTACTGTGAACTCTTCATTTTCTACTTGTACTTTTATTGCAACTTCTTCATATTCACATGGTGGATATAATACAGATAAAAATCTTTTTACTACCAAATCATATACTTTTCTCTCATCGGAACTCATATTATCAAGTTGAACATATTGTTCCGTTGGTATGATGGCATGATGATCACTAACTTTTTTATTGTCTACAAAGGTTGAATTCGTAACGATTGGTTTTCTCGCTATATTACTTGCTAATTTTTTATAAGGCCCTATTGTAATTGCATCAAGTCGTTCCTTTAAAGTCCCAACGATGTCTGTACTAAGGTATCTTGAATCCGTTCTTGGGTAGGTTAATACTTTATGATTTTCATATAAACGTTGCATAATATTTAAAGTTTCTTTTGCTGAAAAATCATATCGCACATTTGCATCCCTTTGAAGTTCAGTAAGATCATATAACCCAGGTGAATAGGACTTTTTCATTGTAGATTTTACTTCTGTAACGATTCCATTCTTTCCTGTTACTGCCCTTAACAACTCTTCAATTCTTCCCTTATCAAAGGTAGTATGACTACCAGAT
Organism: Clostridium sp. Marseille-P299; assembly: GCF_900078195.1. Classification (NCBI taxonomy): domain Bacteria; kingdom Bacillati; phylum Bacillota; class Clostridia; order Eubacteriales; family Clostridiaceae; genus Clostridium; species Clostridium sp. Marseille-P299. The sequence continues at coordinate 127,081 of NZ_FJVE01000006.1, forward strand.
TTCTTATCTTTCCAGGTAATCGTCATTCCGTTTGCTCTACCAATTAAACCATAATAAGGAACAGGTTGAAAACTTTTTATTTCTTCTTCTCTTTTTGCAATCATTGCAAGAGTAGGCGTTTGAACTCTACCACAAGAAAGACTTGCATTATATTTCGCAGTAAGTGCTCTTGTTGCATTCATTCCAACAATCCAGTCTGATTCTGCCCTGGCTACTGCTGCTTGATAAAGGTTTTCATACTCTTTACCATCCTTTAGGTGTGCAAACCCTTCTTTGATTGCTTTATCTGTAACAGAAGAAATCCATAATCTCTTTACTGGTTTTTTATTATTCGCCTTTTCAAGTATCCATCTTGCGACTAATTCACCTTCACGACCTGCATCGGTGGCTATAATAATTTCTGATACATCTTTCCTGTTGATTTGTGTCTTAACTACGTGATATTGTTTCCCAGTTTGCTTCATGACAACTAACTCAAACTTCTTTGGCAACATCGGAAGATGTTCCATTTTCCATTCCTTATATTTTTCATCATAAGCTTCTGGGTCTGCTAGAGTAACTAGATGGCCTAGTCCCCAGGTAACAATATAACGTTCCCCTTCGATTGCTCCATTTATATTTTTAGTACATTTTAAAACTTTTGCTATATCTCTACCAACTGAGGGTTTCTCAGCGATTACTAATGATTTCATAATTTCACCATTGCATGTTAAAAAAACACATATGGCATCCTTTCTAAATCTTTTCATTACACCCATTTTGTCTATTAAACTTTTAGGGTAATGTAATCATGATATTATATAACATAAACCTTACGATTACAATTGTAGGGTTAAACTATCTTTAAAGTTTGCTTTCAATTTTCATATCTTTTAACAGAACAACGGAACTTTCATCTATTTGCATCCCAATCATACCGTACTCATAAGTTGCATCTTCTACAGACAACGTTATTTCACCTAATGCAATCTGTAACGTAGAGCCCTTAACTGTCGTGGATAGTAAATACTCTTTTTCTAACTCAGGTACAAATGAAGCCTTAGCAAGTACCGTTTCCTTATTCTCTGCATTACACACGATTCGTAATTCATTATCCGCAATCTGGACTCCATAGGATCGTAAATTACCTTGGGCACGAAGTAAAAAGTCGAATCGCTTTCCTTCTTTCATAGCAAATCTAAGCGTGCAGCTATAATCTCTCCAATAGTAATCTCCAGTAAATATCCTCTCTTCCCTAGATAATTCTACTCCTTCTTTCGTACACTGAATACCATCTATGTTACCTTGATAATGGGTGAATCCACTTAACTCTTTTTGTACTGTACTGTGTAAAGAATAATCCTCTAAATATAAAGTTGAAAAATCAATGGATAGGTTTGGTTTTCCTTGTATTACAAATTCATCGATATATAAAATAACCTGTTCACCAAAGTAAATATCTTCTGGTTCTGTTGATACGATTTCTATCCCTACTTCTTTAATTCTAGCATTTGGAATCGTAGGAATTTGCCCTGCTAATGAAATCCACTTGGAAGAATCCCCTTGTCTACTAATTTCAGCACTAGCAAAACGATATTTTTCCCCTGATACCGTATCATAGCAATATAAGTATGCCATTAACTTTTGCCCGGTCACATTTTTAATTTGACAAGAAACTTGATCCCCTGTGTATGCAATTGGAGAAAAACATGGTTGATATCTTGCATCGTGTAAATCTTCTGGTTCATAGTATGTCTTTTGATAAATATATACTTGATTGCCTGGATGAATATTATTGATTCTAGCCTTTAAACAACGCTCTCCAAGGTAGGCATCTTCATCTGTTGTAACTACACTTAACTCTGCATTTTTATAATTGCCTTTGATACGGAACCCATGAATGGCATCGGTGAATTCAAAATGTGAAATACGTTTCACCTCTTTTTCTAACCCATCCCAAATTCTCTTAAAAGGTTCTGGCATCTCTTCTCCCGCAAGTTCATATCCAATCTTGCAGAATAATAATGTGTTTTCTGAAAGAGTAGAAATATTTAAACTTCCTACTACACTAGAAGCTATCATAATATCTTTAATTGGAGTAATTAAGTACTTTGGTATTCCATCTGTTTCATTCTCTTCATAGGTTCCGCAAATTACACCTAAGATAGCACCTACATTTCCAGCATTACAATCGGTATCAAAGCCTAGTAAATTCACTAATTCCATTGTTTTTAAGTAGTTGCCTTCTCCATATAAAAGTGCAATCGCAATAATACCTGCATTGGGTATGATATGGCAAACACCTTTATAGCAATCGATCCAATATTTATCTCGTAAACATTGATATGCCTCATCGCTACTTTTTCCTGCTTCATAGTAGTCCATCATTTCTTTTACTACCTTATAGTAGTTTCCGTCCTTTGAAATAAAGGTTAATGCCTCTTCCATGATTTCCTTGATATCACTTTTCACATAAGCAAGTGCAATACATGCTGCAATAAATCTAGCACCTGCAACACCATCAAAATCATGAGTTACTCTAGCACTTGCTTCTGCTAACTGGCAAGCTAGTTCAGGTTTACCAGGTGCAACAAAACCAAAACCATCAATAAATATTTGACCACCAATCTGTTCTGCCATCTCCATACCATTTACTTTTGCACTTCCAGACTCAGGAGCCTCCATACCAGCAAATAAATTCTTAAATGCAGTATGTTCTGTAGATAGTTCTCCTCCCCACCAAAAGAATCCATGTTCTTTTGCGATATAGTTTAGACAAGTATATCCCATCTCTCTTGCACTTAAATTTTTATAATGTTCTAGTCCACGAATAAAGAAGATTGGACCATTGCTATCATCATCTGCGGCAAAGTCTTTATAATCTACTACATAATCTTTCATTTCTTTGCCGTAAAATAATTCTATTTTTTCTCTTTGCCATCCTTCAATAGGTGCGCCCATACGGATACCAATTACTTTACCAAGCCAACCGGCATAAGTTCTTTTTATATAATCTCTTTGAATCATGTTTCATACCCTCTTTCTATCATAAGTTTTTTATAAAAGACTATAAAATACTTTTCGATATGTACTGTTACTAAGACTTTTATTACCTTAGTACGTCATGTACATGTATTAATATTATTTTGTTGTATTAATATAAAATTGATGTATTTATATTAAGTTAATGTGTTTATTCATATTGACAAGTTATCGCCGTAACAATAGCTAACCTTATGTCATGCAGTATACATCACGTTCCCACATAAAGATTCTTATTTTTTTAGAAGCTTCTATATCTTAATTGCTTATTCTGTCTATATATCAATCTGAAATCCCCGATATATAAACAGAGGGAGCGCAAAGCGCCCCCTATTTTAATCCCTGCTTTTATATAGCCTTTAAATTCTATAGTTAACACTTAAGCTCCTCAGTTAACTTTTAAGCTCTTTTATTAACTCTAAAGTTTTTCATTCACTCTTAAGTTCCTTAATTAACTCTTATTCGATTAATTAAGTATTAAACTCTTAATTATCTCTTACGCTTTCTATTAGCGCTTAAGTTCTTCTTCCATTCTTAAGTTCTAAATCTAACACGCTAACTCTTTATCTAACGTAAAAATCGCTTCGGCTAAATATTCAACAAATTTTTCTCGGTCAACATCCAATAGCACTTTTGTATTTGGTTCTCTCATATCAAACCAAACACGCTTATCCGTCACAGACATTCCCGCTGTCAATTCTCCATTTAATTCGATGTCTACATAATAGTCTTTGGCAACGAATAGTTCAGGGTGTAGCAAATACATCACTGGGCAAGCATCAAAGATTGGACTGCGATCAATTCCCAAACGTTTTGAGAACTGTGAATAAAACTCTAACAAATCATATACAAAGTTAGAAACGCGGCCTTTTCCTTTAAACTGCTCTATTTCAGTATGAAGAATACTTGCTGCAAGACTCACTTCTGTCCCTGCTTGAATAAGAGGAATTCCTGAATGAAATACCATATGCGCAGCATGTGGATCAATCCAGAAATTAAACTCTGCCGCTGCAGTAGAATTACCAGACGTAGCACTTCCACCCATTATAGCGATGCATTCGATTCTCTCCTTCACTTCTGGATACATTTTCAATAATAACGCAATATTGGTTAGAGGTCCTAAAGCAACTATTGTTACTTTCTCTGATTCTGATAAAATCTTATCTCTAAGGAACTCTACACCATTTTGCTTCACAAAATCCATTGTGATTTCTTCAATAATTGGGCCATCCATTCCAGTGTCTCCATGAGCTTCTGGCGCAGGTGCGATTTCTTTAATTAAAGGAGATTTCATACCCTTTGCCACTGGAATGTTTTTATTTACTACAGTAAGGACCTTTAAGGCATTCTCACTAACTTTTTCTAAGGTTTGATTTCCACCAACACATGTAATACCAAGTACTTTTAATTGGTCACTGTTCGCTAGTGCAAGCATAATTGCCATTGCATCATCATGCCCTGGATCACAATCAATTAAAATTGGTCTCATTTATTTTTCTCCTTTGGATTTACGAATGGAATAAACAATGATTCCGATTAAAACTGCAACATAAGGTAATGTAGTAATTAATTCAGATGGCATATTTTGTAGCTGAAGAACATTACCAATTGCACTAAAGATACCAAATAAGAAGGAAGTAATCACCGTTGGAATTACCATAGATTTACCCATGGCACATGCAGCAATTGCAATCCAACCACGACCTGCAATCATATCTCTAGTAAACATGGATAAATATCCCATGGACATAAATGCTCCACCAAAACCAGCTAAAATACCGCTAAGACATAATGCGATAAACTGAACTCTACGTACATTAATACCAACACTCGCCGCCGCTTCTGGGTTTTCACCAACTGCTTTGATATGAGTACCAAGCTTTGTTTTATTTAACATAACATAAATAACAACGATAGAAAGTAATCCTACATATACTAAAACATTATGTCCAGAAAAGATTTCTCCAATCACAGGAATGTTCTTAATAATTGGAATATCAATAGTCGGTAATTGCTTACTTGCTAAAGAAGCAGAATTACCTTTTTGACCTGTAAACAAATATAAAATATATACGGTAAAGCTACTTGCAAATAAGTTTAAGGCAATACCGGCCATAATAATCTTTGTTCCTAAAAACAAACTTAAATACGCCATAAATGCACTAAACAACATTCCAACCAAAAGTGCTGCGAGTAATCCAATAAACGCACTTTTTGTGTAAGCGGAAGCTAAAACTCCTGCTAAAGATGCAGTAAGCATGGTTCCTTCCATGGCGATATTACTTACGCCAGCCTTACTAGAAATTACATTTCCAAGGGAGGCAAATAAAATTGGAGTCGTTACACGAAGAATCGCATATGCAAATGCAGGTGTTAAAAATAAAGCCATAAAACTATCCATTCGTACGTCCTCCTTCTACTGCTTTTTTACGTTTAAAACGTTTAACCAAGAAGTCTGCTGTAATTAATAATACCAATGACATCTCAACAATTGCGATCATTTCAACTGGTACATCTGTGCTTCTTGCCATAATATCAGAGCCAGTTCTTAAATAACTAAGACCAAAGGCTGCAACAAATGCGCCAATTGGATGGTTCTTACCTAACATCGCTACTAAACAACCATCAAAACCATACCCTGGTAGCGCTGACCAAGTAAAACGTTCGTACATACTCATAAGATGAACGCTTGAACCCATACCTGCAATAAAACCAGACATAAAATGAACAATCATAGTAAGTGCAAAGAAACTCATACCAGAGTATTTCGCAAATTCCTTATTGATACCAGTCATTTTAATCATATAGCCAAGTCTTGTTTTCTTATAAATAAACCAAATCACTAAGGTAACAATAATTAATAAAATAAAACCAGTCGTTACTCTTGTCTTAGGAATTAATACATCTAATCTCGCAGTGTCTTTAAACGCTTCTGATGCTACACCAGTCACTGCCATATCCTTTAAATAAGTTTTTAAAATATAAAAACCAATACCATATAAAATAGTATTTAACATTAAGGATGTAACAAGTTCGTCTGCACCATATTTTGCTTTAAAAAAGCCTGAAATACAAGCAATTAAACCACCAAAAATGGAGGCTCCAAGAATAACAATCATGGAATGTACAAATGAATTTCCTAAACTTCTAGTAGCTAATACCGTTGCTACAATACCTGAAATGTAGAAAATACCTTCTCCACCCATGTTAAACAATCCACTTCTAAATAAAAGTGATGCAGAAATACCTGCAAATGCAAGGGGAACCATCAACTCAAGTACATTACCAAAGTATCTCATATTTGTAAGTGGTGCAGTGATTAATTTGGTAAATGCAAGCATTGGTTCATCACTCGTTAAAAATAATACCACCAATGTAATAAGAAGGGCAATTACAATGGCTGTAGTAATTTGAACGATTTCATATTTTACTTTATTACTAAGCTTTTTCATACATTACCCTCTCTATATCTTCTTTCTTTTGTTTCTTAATACCTAACATATAAAGACCTAACTCTGTCTCTGTCAATTCTGATAAATCATTAAAGAATCCAACGATTTGGCCTTCATACATAACAATTAATTTATCACTTACAGCAAGAGCTTCTCCTAAATCTGCACTTAAGAGTACAATTGCTTTGTTGCTATTTCTAAGTTCAATTAACTTTTCATGGATAAAGCTTGCAGATCCTACATCGACACCACGGGTTGGTTGTTCTGCAATTAATAACTCTGGATTTGCATAACATTCTCTAGCAACAACTACCTTTTGAATATTACCACCAGATAAGGATTCGATTTCCGTTTCTTTTGATTGACAAACTACGCTATATTCTTTAATCAAAGAATCACTTAGTTCATCAATTGCTTTATGATTCATCCAGAACTTGTGGTTAAATTCCTTCGCATCAAAAAAGCTAGAAATCATATTTTCTTTGATACTTGCACTACCTGCAATTCCTTGTCTCATACGATCTTCTGGAATATAGGCAACTTTTGCATTATCACGAATATCTTTAACCTTTTTACCTAGTAAAGAGATACCGTTTACAGCGATGGTACCGCTAGTTGGTTGTTTGTAGCCAAACAATACTTCAACAAGCTCTGACTGACCATTTCCTTCAACACCTACAACGCCTAAAATTTCACCAGATTTTGCAATCAAATTAATGTTATCTAGTACATTGATTTTTCCGTCTTGTAAGGTAACCTGATCCATTTTTAAGGTGATTTTTTTATTCGCCACTTCTTTCTTAATATGACTATATTCATACTCTACGCGGCGTCCAATCATAAGTTCAGAGATGCTTTCAAGACTTACATCTTCTGTATTATGAGTTGAAATAAGCTCACCCTTACGGATAACTGAAATACGGTCACTAATCTCTTTTACTTCGTTTAACTTATGTGAAATAAAGATAATGGTATGTCCGCTTTCTTTAAATTTCTTTAACTCAACAAATAATTGTTCTGTTTCTTGTGGAGTTAATACGGCTGTTGGCTCATCTAAAATAAGCACCTTAGCACCTTTATAAAGAAGTTTCAGAATTTCAACTTTTTGTTTCATTCCGACACTTAAATTCTCAATTTTTTCATCCATGGACAATTGGAAATTATATTGTTTTGCTAAATCTTCTGCTTTTTTCTTACTCTTTCTAGAGTCAATAAAGCTAAATCTCGTAGGTTCATCTCCTAATACAATGTTTTGAAGCACTGTAAAGGAAGGAACTAGCATAAAATGTTGATGTACCATCCCAATTCCGATTCCAATGGAATCTAGCGGAGATTGAAATGATATCTCTTTTCCATTAAATAAAATTTGTCCACTTGTTGGCTTTTGAAGACCGAAGATAATCTTCATTAATGTAGATTTACCCGCCCCATTTTCACCTACAATGGCATGGATTTCACCCTTACGAAAGCCAACAGAGATGTTCTTATTCGCTACTACACCATTGTCATAGACTTTCGCTATGTCCTTCAATTCTAAAATATACTCATGACTCATTAGTTACCCTCCATAAGCTAACATACCCTGCATAGTCACAATAGCGATACACAGCCAAAAAAAGGTCTGCCTACTATCTCATAAGCAGACCTTTTAAGTCTTATCTTTATACGTTCTTATGGTTGAACGCTTTCTCTTAATTCAACAATTGCTTTGTCATCCATTTTAAATGCTGTAGAAACTGTAACTTCACCAGCTTTTAAAGCTGCTTCTGCCGCTTCTACTGTCTTGTTTACATCTTCAGTTACCGCTGCTTGATAGAACTCGTTTTTCACGATACCAACACCGTCTTCTTTCACACCGAATTGTTCGTGAGTTCCATAAGCTAAAGTACCTTCTTTTGCTTCTTTTACAGCTCTAAGGATTGTTTGATCGATCGTTTTATAACCAGAAGTTACAATCTTTTCAGCTTTTGCACGATCAGATTCTGCATAAAGTTTTGCTTGATCACTATCAACACCAATTGCATATTTATTTAATTCATTTGCTGCATCGATTACACCATTACCAGAGTTACCTGCGCAAGCAAAGATGATATCAACACCAGATTTGTATTGATTTAAAGCAATTTCTTTTGCAGTTGCAACATCTGTAAAGTCTCCTACATAGGATACTGAAACTTTGATGTCTGGGTTAACATATTTTGCACCTTCGATATAACCAACCATGAAATCGTTAATTCCAGGGATGTCCATACCACCGATGAAACCGATTTTTGCATTTTCATCTGCTAATGCCATATCAGAAGTAGTTGTTGCTGCTGCTACTACACCACAAAGAAAACCGATTTCATTTGTGGAATAGAACATAGAGTAAACATTTTCTAAACCAGAACCTTCTTCAATATCGAAGTTAATGAATTTTTGTTCTGGATATTGTTCTGCTACTTTATTCATATATGGAGTGATCTGCCAGTTACAGCTAAGAATTACATCATATCCAGCTTCTGCTGCATCAATAAAATAAGATTCCCATTTGGATTCGTCGTTACCAATTTCGATTACTTTAGTACTTACACCTTCAACTTGGTCTTTTACTAAGTTCATGCCTTCTACTGCTAAATCGTAGAAAGATTGGTCACCCTGAAACGGAATTAATAATGCTACTGAAAATTCATCAGATTTTCCTTCACTGCTTGAACATCCAGTTAACATACCTAAAGTTAAAATAAATGTTGTTAATAATAAAACTAATCTTTTCATTATTCCTCCTAAAAGCTTAACTTATATCTAGTGGCTAATCCCGATACCTGCTTATTGTTACTTGTTTTATGAATGTAAAATATCATTTTCACCATTCATTTTACCTTATAAAATAATTGGCATCTTGGGTTTAGCTCCCTAAATGCTTTTGATAAATTTAGCGGTAACGATACCACATTTTTATATTACGTTACGATTCGACAAATGTCAACAAAATAAGTGGATAAAATTATTATTTCTTTTTATAAAACTTATAAATATTATTAATTAATCTAATAATAGGTTTAGCTATAATCTATAATCAGCTCATAATCTCCTATGCTATTTAGAAATTTATTCACCATATAGTATATCATCAAGAAGATGGAATGTTTGATACTTAAATCACACATATTATCCATCAATGGTTTCCATAAGTTCTAAAATAATCCCATCCGGGTCTTTGAAATATAAAGCTTTACTTTTACCAAATCCACTATCCGTAAAATCAAAAAACTGAGGTTCTGATAAACACTCAACTCCATGTTTTATGAGTTTCTTATATTCTTCATCAATATTTGTAACTTTAAAACAAATCTCAGAAATTGAAGTCTTATGCAAATCACTGCTTGTTTTTTCAGCTTCATCACCAATAAATTGAATCAATTCCACCGGTGGTGCCATCATAGAATCACTTCCATTTAAGTATGCAACTCTAACTTTGCAGTTTTCTCGTCCAAACAGCAAATCGGTTTCCTTTCCTTCCATAAGAAGTTCTCCTTGAAAAGATAAGCCTAAAATATCTCGATAAAAAGCTATGGATTTATTCATATCACTGACGGTAATGCCAACGTGCATAATTTCATTTAACATAATATTCCTCCTGTTCTACACTGTTTCTGTACCGTTTGTATACCCTTTGTATACCGCTTGTATTTCCTGCCTGGGTTATTATAACACAACTTTGCAAATTTTTTTAACAATTAATTTTTGTTTGTTTACATATAACTGATGAAAATTATGGCAAAACCTCTGGAAATTCATTGAAAATCACCTTCTTTTTTTGTATAATCTCAATACAAATGCAATATACAAAAGAAAGGAAACAAGAATGGGTATAATACGAAAGAAAGAAGAAAAAACAATTCATAGTAGCAAGAATTCAAAATTACCTGCAATTTTAGTAATCGCAATCGTTGTTCTATCTATAATTCTTGGTATAAATATAGGTTCAAAATGGCAACAAACGAAAGCAGATAAAAAAAATCACCACACACAAATTACCTCAGATGCTTTGCATCAAGAAATCGAACAAATTGGTGAATTGGCAACTGTTAACTATTATTATACGAATATGGGTAAATTTGAAGACGCATTGAAGTTTTTCTCACATGATGTGCCTTTTACTACAAAATCATTTATCGTTTCTTATGATGGCAATATTAAGGCAGGTATTGATCTTTCTAAGGTTGAGGTTAACATAACTGATGCCGTAATAACAGTAACCCTTCCATCTGCTTACATTACTAGCCACGATGTAGATATGGATTCTGTAATTTTCTATGATGAGAAAAATAGCATCTTTAACGGACTATCCGCAGAAGATGTAACAGCGTTTCTTGGAACGCAACAAAAACTTATGGAAGAAAAGGCGATTAACAATGGCTTGCTTATGAAAGCAGAAGAAAACACAGAACAGGTGTTAAAAGCCTTGTTAGATAATTTTATTAAAGTTAATGATGAAAATGATATAGCCTATGAGCTTCGTTTTGTAATGAAAGAAGAAGCTGCAACAAACCAAAATTAGTTATAATGGTGAAATAAAGTAGACATAGTTAGTACTCCCCACAAAGGATATGCTAACTCCGTCTACTTTATCTTTTTTAATTAGTATAGCATAATTATATAATAAACATGTATTACATATTGCTACTTCCCATTTCTCAGTAACTCTGCAATTAATCCCTTTATTCTAGGTACTATTTCCTCACATGAAACCTTTTCTTGAATCACTTTATCTCTTGTTACTAGTTCTATACAATTCTCTTGTAAATTACGTGGGCTAACAATTACACGAACTGGTATTCCTAGTAAATCTGCATCCGAAAACATAACACCAGGACGGACTTGTCGATCATCATAAAGAACTTCGATTTTTTCTTTTTGCAATAACTCATATAAATCATCCGCACATGCTTTTGCTTTTGTATCATCAGAACGAAGGCAGCACAAATGAACTTGCCATGGCGCAATTGAAATAGGCCAAATTGGTCCATATTCATCATGATGGGCTTCACATACGGATGCCGCCAAACGGCCAACACCTATCCCGTAACATCCCATTAATGGATATTGTAGGTTGCCTTCATGATCCACATACTGCATCCCCATAGACTTCGTATATTTCGTACCAAGCTGAAAGATGTTCCCCACTTCAATCCCCCTTGAAATTGTTATTGATTCTTTCCCACAGTGAGGACAAATTCCTGCTTCTTTTATTTTTGCAAAATCATGATATTCTATTGCGCCACAGTCTCTTTCCAAATTAAGACCTATATAATGATAATCTTTCTTGTTTGCACCACAACATAAGTTATCGATTCCTTGAAGAGAATTATCAAATAAAATAGTTACCTGTCCCTCCAATTTAACTGGACCAATATAACCTGCAATAATTCCACTTTCCTCTGTTATCGTTGCTGGATGAATTTCTTCTTGTAAATAATTACGAAGTTTGGTTTCATTTACATCTAGATCACCTCGAATAAATACAATTACATAATCATCCGATAGATTCTTTTGATATACCACAGCCTTGCAGGAATGTGTTGCTGGTACATTTAAATAAGCGCACACCTCGTCAATCGTTGATGCGTGTGGCGTAAAAACCAGCTCTAGATCAGCTTTTGGTAACATGTTATCATTATGAACAATACTTTCAGCGGCCTCCATATTTGAACGATAATCACAGGATTTACAGATTGCCAATGTGTCCTCTCCAATAGGGGTTAATAACATATATTCATGGGATACCTTCCCGCCCATCATACCCGAATCACTTGCAACTGCAATTACTTCTGGTACTCCAACTCTTTCAAAAATCCTTTCATATGCCTTATAACATTTGTCATAATATTGCTCCAAATTTTCTTGGGATGTATGAAAAGAATAGGCGTCTTTCATTGTAAATTCACGAACACGAATTAGACCTCCTCTTGGGCGCGCCTCGTCTCTAAATTTGGTTTGAATTTGATATATCATAAATGGGTATTTTTCATAAGAATTCCCATACTCTCGGACCAAGTGCACTGCTGCCTCCTCATGAGTCATACCTAAAACCATTGGTGTATCATTTCTATCTTTAAAACGGCAAAGTTCACTTCCGATTGCATCAAATCTACCAGACTCCTTCCACAGTTCCCCTGGCATAACAACTGGAAATAGCACTTCTTGACCATCGATCGCGTCCATTTCCTCTCTTATGATTTGCTCTATTTTTCTTGTAATTCTTTTAAGCGCAGGATTTTGAGAGTAGATTCCACTTGCAACATATTTCATGTAGCCTCCTCTCATCATAAGTGCATGACTATCAATTACACAATCTGCTGGTTTTTCTTTAAATCTTTCGCCAACTAATTTTTCTAACTTCATATTTTCTCCTTTCTGCTCCTCAGCAAAATAATCTTATCACTTTATGCTTGATATAACTCCACCACTAACACTTCTGCAGATTGGTTTGTTTTTATTTTATAAATAAAAAAGCCCCAAGCTATGCATCAGCTTAGGGCGAATATATAATCCGTGGTACCACCTAATTTCAGAGTTTCCTCTGCTCTCATTCAATACGGGTCAAAGGACCGATATTGTTCCCAAATAACGGTGGGTACCCGTTGAAGCCTACTTAATCGTAATTGTTCGGTTCACTGCTCCAAGACTGGTTCCCTATTTTCTCTTTAAAGCCTCACACCAACCGACTTCTCTCTGACAAATCAAAAATAAGTACTATCTCTTATCTCAGCATTTATATATAAGGTTATAATATAATGATAAAATAATATAATTGCTATTTTTTGTAAAGTATTTTAAACTATTTTCACTCATCATTTTTTTAAGTTTAAGATTTCCAATCATCATTTGTTTAAGTTTAAACTTCTAATCATCTTTTGCTTAAATTAAGATTTAATTTTTTCATTTATTTATTTTTAATGATAGGAATTTGTAACTCGGTTAACCATTCCTTCGGATCTTCTTTATTCCAAATACCATCAATATAATTTTCTCTTGGATAATCTGCTACTGTATATTGATTTTTATCGATCCAATCAAACACAAAAGCATACGCTTTTGATAATTCTGAATACGGTCCTTTATGCATAACAGACACAGCTAAAACAGAATCGATTTTTTTGAATGTTATGTCATCAAAATCTTCTTCCAATGTTTCAACAGCTTCACAAAACTCTACATGGTTTTAGTAATCCAATTTCGTCATAATAGTACAAAGCTTTTACTGTTGTTTTGCTCATTTTTGAAAATTCACCGATGCGATACATTTGCTCACTCCCTTCTTGTAAATCCATCTTAAATTCTCCCCTAACAGGAGAGTCAAGAGAGATAATTGAAATAATTAAATCGAAATGACTTCCCCTTGAAACTCTTTCTAATGCAATTTTATAAGTAATCTCTTTTACCAATTTTTAATCCAGATATATTTAAACAGGATCTTATACTCTTCCCTTTTATCCCTGTCTATTTATTGCATTTATAATAGTATGTTAGACTAATTGATAAACAATATATACTGTGTTACTATGAATGGAGACTACGGACTTTCTTAATGTAAATAGTTAATGACTTATAAATCAAAAAATAGGAGTATTACATATGAATCTTTATAAAAAATACAAAGAACTTAATCTTGACACCTCTTGCCTTGGTCTTATCCCAGGGATTGAAACAAGTGAATACTTCTGTACGCCATTAGGTGCTAAGGTAATTGGTTGGGAAGGTGTGGATGGAATTCACTATTGCATGATTCGTGGATTTAAAGACATGGTATTTTCAGTAAATCCAATGGAAAGTGTTAATCAATATGTTCACCCCATCGCCTCTACATTTAAAGATTTTTTAAGATTATTACTTGCATGTGGTAATACAACTATTATAGAACAAATTTATAATTTAGATACTGCAGAGTTTATTCAAATAACCTCTAGTAATGAACAAACTTCGGAACAATCTTCTGTATTAGAAGAAATAAAGCGTCACTTCCAGATTTCACCGTTAGAACACCCTTATGAATATGTAAAAGCATTACAAGAAAATTTTGATTACTCTTCCTTACGATATTCCAAAGAATATTATGAAATAATTGGAGAAGATAGCTTAGCTATTCCAGAGTGGCAAGTTTTTTATAGGGGGAACTTTTACGAGTTTGCCAATGGCCGAACAGCTGGTAAAGAAATATCGATAAACAAAGTCTTTTCCTGGGAAAATAAAACCTGGCACATACCTTCCATCTATTCTTGTAACGATGGTTTAGTGATAGATTTCTGTGTTCAAATAACTCCTAGTTCCATTCAGGATTTTCTCGATAAATGGCATGATGTTTTGCAGAACTATGAAATATCCGAGGAATTACAAGAACAAATGCAATCAGAAAATCCTCTATCCGCTAATTTTGATTTTCCCATCATTTTAAATGGTAAAACCGTTCACTACAATAGTTACTGTGCCTCCTATTGGGACCCTTGTTTAGAAGAGGGTACAAAGAATGATTCTGAAGCTGAGATGTTATGTGAACATTTTGGATGTGATAAATCATATGGTTGGATATTTATTCGAGCTTCATTTCCTTGGGCTACAAAGGGTAAAACTCAAATACATTCTTTATCCATCCCTATTGTTCCTCCCTTTACTTTAATTCAGTAGAAAACTTCACAATTCCATGTGTACGAGTGCACATTCTAAGCAGAACGTTTTTTTATTATTAAGATAAAATATATTTTAAAAAATAGCAGGAATTAATCCTGCTATTTTCATTTTAATGTCTCATCATATTGCTTAAATTTTTTCGATTTTCATCTACAACTTGAATCTTTCCATAGTAAATCCGTTGTCTCCTAAAGCCTCCATCGTTACCATCTCCTTATTCTGGTGAATCAATTGGTTACCTGAATCTTTTAATAGTAATTCTGTTGTCTCCTAAAGCCTCCATCATACCATCTCCTATATTCTGTTGAATAAACTTTCGCAATATATAAGACATTAATATGGATACCCCAAACAAATTCTATCGTAATTAACATTACGATTAGAACGTGATTCAATATCCAGTAGATATTATATCTAAAATGATTTAAATTATACTTAAAATTTAAAGCCTCACCATATAGTAGTCATTATTATGTAATTTGTTTGTGTTTTTAAATCCCATTTTTTCATAAAATCGCATTGCGGACTGATTTTTACGATGGCATTCTAAAAGTATAGGTACATTTCCATATTCTTTATAAATCATTTCTAGCGCTAATGAAAAAGCTTGACTGCCAATTCCTCTGCCACGATAACGCCGGTCAATCACAAAACCAATTACTCTGAAATAGGATTTATTTTTAACTTCGTCTGGATCGGCATCATCTTGGATTGCTTCACCAATTAAAAGAATACCAACGTAATCTTCCAAATACTTAATAGCAAAACAAAAACCTTTCATACCATATTGAGTTCCATAATGGCTCAATTGAATCGTGTAAGCCATGCTCTCTGCAAAGCACTCTGGTATATCATCTCGTTCAATAGCAAGTACTTTTTGTTCATTTTCTTTGCTAAGTATTTCTAGTTGTACCATGTATGGTTTCTCCAATCTTCATTACTTTAGAAAATCAATCTTTTATGCCAAAATTGAAAAACCGTCACACCATCGAAATTACAATGAGTTAACGGCTTTTCTTATTAATCTTCACTATTTAGTAATGCCCCACAAAACTCACATTCCTGTATCTTTCCAACAATTATTTTATTACTTGCTCCACAACCTTTACAGCTTACCACTTCTTCTTGTTTTTGAACGGTATTCATTACATTTGGCATAAACGTATTGAAAATTTGATCAAATTCCTCTGGCATTGTGAAATTACCATTGGATTTCGTTACCTTTTTCTGATTAATTACAACTTTTTGCTTACCATCACTGGAAGTAAAATTAGTTCTAATAGCATTTCAAGCATAATATATTAATTTTTTACATTTCATAATCTCTACAAATATTAACATATTTTCATTTTTTTAACAATAACAACCACTCTTTTCTTAATACAAAGAAAGAGGAGGTACACACTACGTGCGCTAATCCTCCTCTTTCTTTGATTCATCCGTATTTTCTTTACATCATTACATCTCTAATAATATTATGATCTCTAAAAACCTTCTCAATCGCTAATGCAATCTTATGAGATAATTAATAAAGTTTTTTTCCTAGTGAAATACCATATAATTTCGATTAATCTATCTCTTCTCTTCCTTATATTCCATCCTTAATATCAGTAAAACAATTGCCAACGCAAAAATAAGATAGCTCCATTGCTCACGTTGTGTTATTAATCGATTTCCTTTCGTCAATATAACCCCAAACGTCTCATACAACGGTTCTCCAATAGTCCTTTCACCTTCCATATACACGGATAAATATAGTTGACGTATGATGCTCGTTAACTGCATCGGTGGAAAATAAAATAATATATTCCTTAGTCCCTTTGGGTACATCGTATATGGAAGGTATGCCCCTGCTAAAAAACCACACATCATACCATATAAATTTCCAAAGGTTGAAAATGAAGTGGTATCCTTAATAAATTTCATAATACACATTAGAAGTCCTGAATTCATACAAGAAGAAAAGAATATTGTACCAATACTCTTCATCAATGCGATAATTGATACTCGGCTTCCATAGGAAATAATAAAATAGATTTCTGCGCCACCTAAGGTCATAATGGTAAAGAAAAAGGATATAAAAATGCTACTTACCCAATAAGAAACTTCCAACTGAAACTTTGTAACTGGAGCTACCAAAAAATCTCTTTGGATTCCTGAGGCTGCATCTGCTACACTTAATTGCATCAATCCAAAGCAGGTGGTTGTATTCAAAACAATTAATAAGCCACTCACCATCAAACGATCTGTAAATTCCTTCACATAGCTAAGCTTCAAACCAGCACCTTCAACCGATTGCATGATAAAATCCCTTAAGAAAATTACATACAATCCCATTACAATTCCAATGGAAATAAAGGATAACAATACAGTGCTCTTGTTTTTCAAAAAGAGAGCTAAATTCCGACCTACTAATATCTTCATCCGCCTCATAATCGAAGATCCTCACTTAACAAATCAATATAAATATCCTGTATCGTTAAGCTTCCTTGACTTTGGTATTCTTTTAATACCCAATCCTTTTTTCCACATACTAAAATACGTCCTTGATTAATCATGCAAATGTGGTCGGCATTCATTGTCTCTTCTATATAATGTGTCGAAAAAAAGATTGTCATTTTAAGTAACCGGTTAAGTTTCATTAGCGCTTCCCACACCTGTTTTCTAGCAATCGGATCAAGTCCGATCGTTGGTTCATCTAATAATAGAAGCTTTGGTTTTGACATTAATGCCCTTGCAATCTGACAAATTCGTTTTTGTCCCCCTGAACAAGTTCCATATTTCTTATGAACTAATTTCTCTAGCGATAATAAAGAAATGACTTCTTCAATGCGTTTTAATACTTGTTGCTTTCTTTCATAATATAAACTTCCTCGATAATATAAGTTCTCATACACTGTAAGCTCACTGTCTAAGACATCCTCTTGAAAAACAACCCCAATCAACCATTTAATTTGTTCCTGTTGTTCCTCCATAGAATAACCTTCTATCGAAATCTTCCCACTCGTAGGTATTAACAAAGTAGAGAGCATATTCATAGTCGTGCTCTTGCCTGCTCCATTTGGTCCAAGAAATGCAGAAATCTGTCCTTGCAAGACTGTGAAACTAATCTCCGATACCGCTTTCGCTTTCCCAAACTGTTTACTTACATTATCGACCTCAATACATGCCTTCAATGTCTTCATATTGGTACCACATAAAGTTGTCAGTTATAATAATCTATTCGGTAACTGAGGAGGTATGACACCTGTTTCCTCGTAAAGTTCCCGCTTCGCAATACTTTATATATACTCTTTTTCCCGATAACCGTCTGGTACTTCATATGTGTCTCTATCTTTGTGATTGCACAACACCCATTTTACCTCGGTTTTCGATATGATAACTACAGATTGCTTGATAGGTTTTCCATTGCTTGTTGCACAAAAAAGGAGGACAAAACAATACGCGTTCATCCTCCTCTTTCATTATTTCATCCGTATTTTATTTTTACATCATTCCATCTCTAATAATATCATGATCTCTAAGAACCTTTTCAATCACAGTTCCCTTAATCTTCTTAAGCAATGGCTTTTTCAATGCATTTAGAGGTCCAGGAAGTTCGATTTCAAGAGGTGATTTACCATCCATTAATTTTACACTACTGTCTAGTAACTCTCTGATATCATATACACTTCCCCATACTTCAGGTACTCCTCGGTCTACGCCAAGTAATCCATACACTGCTTCCATTGCCGTACGAACAGAATACTCTGTTGTAAAAATAGTATCTCTTGGTGTTTCAGCAAACTGACCTAAGAATGCGAAGTTTACGCAGCCATCAGGAATAACGTCTGGTCTGTCACCTTTTGCTCTTGGCATAAAGAATGCTGTGATATATGGCATCATGGTTGGAACACAAATTGCATGATTTTCAGCAAGATCATCAATCTCATCTACTGGAACTCCTAAATGATATAACCATTCCGCTGTAATTTCTTTACCAGTACATTCTTTCATCGGTTTCTTGATGTAGTCACCAGGTACATCGGTAAATAAGCTGTATACCCATACACAAACTTCATCTTTTTTCTGTTCTTTGAACTGTCCCTGTCTGTTGATAGTCCAGCTAAGAAGCCAGCTAGAATCTTGGCAACTTACAATACCACCAGTAACTACTCTACCGCTTCTTGGATCTCTCTTACAAATATTTTCAATATAAGAAATAATCTTGTCGTCAGAAGTTGTTACCGTAGCGGATTCCCAATTGGTTTTTTCAATATCAGAGCAGAACTTCTCTGGATGACCAAATGCCTCATCTTGTGCAGCAATCTTCTTCCATAAACTCCAACAACCGCTGGTACGAACCTCTGCATCACCAACTGGTGCGTGATCCTGATCACCGTAGATTGTTCCCTCAGTACAACTACCGTTTGTTACAAATACTAGGTCATTTACTGTAAGAGCGATTTCTTCCTCAACTCCATTTACCTTACACTGAATGGATTTTGCAATCTTCTTATCTCCAACAAAATCAAATAAAACATTGGTAACTTCCGTATTGAACTGGAACTGTACCCCTGCTGCCTCTAAGTATTTCTGCATTGGAAGAATCAAAGATTCATACTGATTGTATTTTGTGAATTTTAATGCTGAGAAATCAGGTAGTCCGCCAATGTGATGGATAAATCTTTGGAAATACAACTTCATTTCCAACGCACTATGCCAGTTTTCAAAAGCAAACATAGTTCTCCAGTATAACCAGAAGGTAGAATCAAATACTTCCTCATCAAATACATCTTCGATTGTCTTATCATAAAGGTCTTCATCCTTTGTGAAGAACAATTTCATAATCTCCATGCATCCCTTTTGGCTTAAATTAAACTTACCATCGGTATGTGCATCTTCCCCTCTGTTCTTCGTTGCACGGCAAAGAGAATAGTTTGGATCATGTTTATTTAACCAATAATACTCATCAAGTACGGAAGCTCCTGGTTTTTCAAGGGATGGAATACTGCGGAACAAATCCCATAAACATTCAAAATGATCTTCCATCTCACGTCCACCACGCATTACGTAACCTCTTGTTGGATCATTGATACCATCACAGGCACCACCTGCAATATCCATTGCCTCTAAAATGTGAATATTCTCGCCTTTCATCTGGCCATCTCTTACAAGAAAGCAAGCTGCAGCCAATGCACCAAGTCCACTACCTACGATGTAAGCAGATTTGTCATCGACTCCTGCTGGCTTTTCTGGACGGGCAAATGCTTCGTAGTTACCTTTGGAATAATAGATTCCTTTGCTGTTCTTAGTGTTTTTTCCTCTTTCTGTGTTGCGATAAGCTTCAAGCTCTTTGGTTCTTTGTTCTTTTAGTTCCTTTTTTTGTTCATTCTTTTTGTTTTTTGCTATAACTGCAGCTCCTGCGCCTGCTGCTAGTAATGAAGCTGCACCTAATTTTACTAATTTCTTACTCATATATAATTCCTCCTTATTATAATGACCGTATTTTGTAAAGAATCCATTTAGACGTAAGTTGTGCAATTTAGTCTAATCTTGATTTCCGTTGTTAGAAATGGGATGGTAATAATCAATATTCCAATAACAGTCACACCAATATATTACTAATATCATCTCCAGAACAATACTACAAGACAAAGAATTACAGTACTCACCACAAGTACGCTGTAGGTATTCTTGCGATCTTAGTTTTTCTCATCTTGTTTCGCTTTCTTTCTGCTTGCCATTATATTAATCGTTTTTTTATTCGTTTCAAATAGTCAAAAAAAGAGCAGTGTCTAAAAACTAGACATTGCTCTTGATTTGTCTAAAAATTGATTTTATTCAATAATTTATATCATCATTTGTTATATAATTTTCACTACCTAATCTCAAACAAGGCTAACAAATTTCAAATATTCAATCTTTGTAAAAGTCACTAGGTTTCAAATTAAAAAATTCACCGTGGACAGGGTATTTCATTAAAATAACCACCTCATTAACTAAGGTTAGTCCCATTAAGCTGTACAATCATTTAAGAATCAAACTATAAATAATTTCATTATATTTCTTCAATACTTTCATTAAACTCTTCAACTAATTCAGCTTCCTCATCAGTCGAGATATATTCTAGTTGATATCCTAATATTTTAACAATATCTTTAAGCCTTTTATAAATTGTTTGTATAATTAACTTTCTCTGTATTGAATAAAAAGTGGCCATCTTTTAATATAACATGCTGTTATTTCTTTCGCCAAATAATTAGTAGAAAAATCAGAATTTAAAAAACACTGCCGTTTGCTCTTCCTTCAGAAGAGTATGCATCTTATCCATGTAGTAACAAGTCGCCTTCCCCATGGAACGATTCTGCTCTTTGATATCATAGCAAACGATCTATTGTTGATGTCCACATTGCCCCAATAATTAAAAACATTATTTAAACCTTTTACGTCAATATCCTATATATCAAATATTTTGCTTACTGGAAACTGTACTAATCTTGCTTCTGGTATTTCAACTTCCCCATAATCGAAAATCAAACAATTATTTTTTGTGAACACTTTAACTTTAATTATCATTTTCCCATATTTTTTCTCAAGTCTATACTTTACTTCGCCAATCACACGATTAACAATTTCGAAAGCAGTACCTTTTCCGTTCTCAATACCCTTGATAATCATATCTTGCATATATATTTTTTTACCGGGATGGTTATCTAAATAAAACTCATGTGCAATAGATTGATATAACTCTGTAACATAAAAAAAACCAGACTTATCAATTTTTTCAGAATACTTCCTTACATACTCTGATGTAACTTCAGCAATATTTTTCTCCAATAAATCATTCAATGAAAAAACATCCTTTTCCACCATTAAATCATAATACTTAACTTTTTCAGAATTTTCCCCTGTTATAAGTTCAAACAAGACACTTCTTTTGTTTCCTAAATTCTGCTTAATTATATCTATTTCATTTAATAGTTTTTTATCATAATCGTCATCTACACGTGAATTTCTATACTCTTCTCTAACTTTTTCATATTTATTTTTCAACTCCTCTATTTCTCTTAATAAATTATCCTTTTTCATTTCCAGATTTGGTTCACTCGCACATATAATTTGATGTCTGATTTGCTCATCTGTACCGTAAACATACCACTTAGCATTATCAAATTGTTCAATAGGAATATTTATACTCCTTTCAATCATCATCTCATTATATTTTGGCTTGAACATCGGAATAAAATATCTTTCAGCGTAATTCATTTCATCCTCAGTTTCAAACACAGTAAATTCTATCCTGTCTATTTCTTGATAACATTGTTCTGGTAAATGATTGTGTCCTCTTAATCTAGCTCTCAGTTTTTTAGCTTTTCCAACGTAAATAGTTTCATTATTTTGATTAATAAAGCGATAAATACAATTTTTTAAATTAACCGTGTCTAACGTTAATATTACATTCATTTTTCATTTCCTTTTTCTCTCATTCTATCCGCTCAAAGAAAAAGATATTTAATATATCAAAGTCTCTTTGACTTATATAAGTATATCCAAATATACCAATAAAAACGCTTTATTTTTCCAGCTCTTTTTCAATATCGTCTTACCTTATATATTACTTAAGGAATATTCACTACTATTCCCTACAATAAATCTGCAGTGCTTTAAAGAATAACAAATATTTTGGTGTAGTCTAGCTCTTATCTTTCTTTATGTCAAAGCCACACCGTATTTTCTTGCTACCATTTCAAATGGCTTAATAATCTTCTTGGATACTTCAATGTTGGCAACACCTCGCTTCTGAGCAATTAATTGCTTCTTTGGTTGCTTGCCGTGTGGAATCTCTGGGGTATTTCTTGCTTCCCGTCAATTTTTCATTTCAGCTGATGCTTTTAGGATAGCATTCTTTTGGTTGAGTTAATAACTAAGATGACAGTTCTGTTCTCGACTTCTTCTTGCATGGGGCAACTTCTTTCTTTGGTGATGTTTGAGAAAAAAGCCGCTATCCTGTTTAGGGTAACGCCTGTTATAAACTTATTTTATATATTATTATTCATCCATAGATTTCCTTCCTAGATAGACAAAATCCATAAAAGAATGGAACATCTCTACTTCTTTAGATTCTTTTTGAATATTACTTTTTTATAAGCACCATAGTGTCTAATAGCTTCTTCAAAAATTTTATACATAATTTCTGATTCATTAATAGAAGTTCTTATATCATTAATCTTACCCTGGAGTAAGTCATACATATGATCGCATTTATCAAAATCTAACGTAACTTGATATATCCTTGCTTCACTTCAAAACCAGCTACCTGTATATAATTTGCTTTTTCTTGCTCATTCGGATAAGGTATCTTTTTATATCTTTGCTATTTTCTTCTATCCATTTAAAGGAAGTTTCTCTAAAGTGTATTTTAATTATAGCTAAACACAGTTTGTTAGCTACTTGTATATTACGTTTATCTCTTTCAAAAAGATAACTCCATGTCTTATATCTAATAACCAGCGGTAAAATTAAAAACTCATATAATATTCTGGTGAAGAATATATACTTATTAGTTAATCCAAAAAATACTTTATAAAGATTATGCATACAAATCCAAGAAACTATTTATTCTTCTCATCAAACAAATCCCAGGCTAATTTACTAAGCTCTGCCTGAATATGTTTACCTTCTGTATTTGACAATACTTGCATTACTCCAGCAAACTGCAATTTTTTATTTTTAGACCTTACTATTACTTTCACCGGATTACTAGGTGTTAAAGGTCTAAATAAACGGATTGTTTTCATTTTTAACCTAATTGGCGTTCCATTATTGTAACCATCTATTTCCCCCGTACTGCTATAATATGCAGAATCCTCAGGTTTCACTTCAAAATCATCATATTCATTATTAAATATAAAAGCAAAATTAGCATCGTTTTCACTAAACATGGTTGCCCTAAGTTCTATCTTTGCTAAGAGTTCAGATATAGGCTCTACAATCGCTTTTACATTATTAACATCTTTTAATGGTGTGTATGTATTAGTTCCTTTTGCAACACATTTCATCTGCGCAACAGCATCATCTAATCCTATACCATACAAATCAATATATAATGCATCTGTCATAATAGCCGGTGGTTTACATTCTGCAATTCTAACTGGGACAAATTTTAAATTCTCGTTAATTGTTATCATCAGTGCGCTTTGCCACTCTTTAGTTACCATTTTACTTGTCAGACTATTTGGGGATAAAAAATAGAAAAATGTTGTAAACTTATCCAATCCCTCGTTCATTTTATCAATTATACTGTCACCCGGTTGCATAGACCATTTATCATAAAAAATATTATTTCTCCCAAATTCTAATTCTAATCTTCTAGCAACCATATCAACTAAGTTTTCATCATTGTGGTTATAGCTAATAAAAATCATAATAAATATGCTCCTCTCTTTAGCATTTTTCTTCTGCAACACTTAATAATAGTATATCATATGGATTTTTTTAGGACAACCTTATATAAAAGAAGCCCCATACCTTACTGTATAGAAGCTGCCTTTTCTTCAATTCTTCTAATATTGTTGTTAAGATGTTATTAGATGGTCTAACGTGATATAGGTAAAAAAACAGGCCTATTACAGGGCGGTAGCGGTCCACCATCTAGGTCTGTTTTCTTTTTTTTAGCTATGTCTTCTATTATGTCGACAAGGATAATCCGGGTTGCCTTTTGGTTAAAATGGTGTGCCCAGTGACATTGTACAATATGTCATACCATAGTAATGCCAACTCTTACAATACTATTGAGAAATGTATATTAATAATTAATTACGACAATTATTGTTGTAAATATTGATAATATTTTACTATACAAAAATTATTGTTATTATTTTTATATGTTAGAGTCAACGCTAAACATGTTAAAATATCTGATAAAATGTTTGCTCCGACATCTGCATATTTGGTAACATTAAAATATAGAAAAATATAATCACCTCCAAGATTCCCCACTAATTATTGCAATTAACATAGTTCTTCCGTCTGCTTTCTCATATATTCTATTAATCAGTTCAGGCATTACTTTGTGAGATACCATACTTTTTGTAAGAATTTCGTTATCATATGCCTTTTTTATTTCTGATAATCCATCTATAGAATAGGGACAAAAAAGCAAAATGAAAAATAAAAAATCATGAACAATACATTTCCAGTAATTAAAGAGACTAGATAGTCTTTCAAAACAGTATTGGTCAATATTTTATACACAATCCCACCAGTGCCATTCCCATTAATAAATACGTACCTATTGTATCAGTTTTTTTGAGTTATTAATACTTCCTTTTCCTATTTTCTCGCTTATAATCTTATGCTTATTCATTAGTTTTCTCCTTATTATTGTAACTAGACATTAACCTCATTCATATCCGGTTAGACACTATTTCAATTTATTATTTAATTCTTATAATAATGTAAACAACAATTAGGCCGCCCTAACCTTGAAAAGATTGGGCAGCCATTTTTTTTAATAGCAGGTCTTTTTATCACAACATAATTTACTCCTATATGCTCGTAATTTACCCCACTTTGACTCCAAAACGATAATAGTTTACACTATATTACAACATTTTTTAATAGATTGTGGCTTTCTATCAAATTGTTACACCCTTGTAAATACGCCATTCTTAAGCACTTCCCCTATAATTCATACGGAGTAACCTGATAAACATAATAATTCAACCAATTACTATAAAGCGTATTCGCATGCGCTCTCCAAATCAAACTCGGACGGTTCTTAGAATCCTCAAACGGATAATAATTCTTCGGAAGTTCCATCGGAATCCCCTTCTCCACATCCCTCTTATACTCCTTATCAAGGGTCACACGGTCATATTCTGGATGACCCATCACAAAAATCTGGCTACCATCTACATTTATAACAATAAACACACCCGCCTCATCTGACTCAGCCAAAATCCTCAACTCTTTATGTTCAAGTATCTCTTCCCTAAGTACCTCTGTATTTCTAGAATGCGGTGCATAAAAGACATCATCAAACCCACGTACCAATGGCTCCTTACGCTGCATTACAGTATGTTCATATATACCAAATCGTTTCTTAGCAAGAGGATATTTTTTAATACCATAATGATAGTAAAGTCCCGCTTGCGCACCCCAACAGATATGGAAAGTTGAAGTAACGTTTTTCTTTGACCACTCCATAATCTTAGTCAATTCTTCCCAGTAGTCAACTTCTTCAAATTCCATCTGTTCCACTGGTGCTCCTGTAATAATAAGACCATCAAACTTCTTATCTTTAACATCCTCGAATGTCAAATAAAATTTCTCCAAGTGGCTTGTAGCAGTATTCTTACCAACATAAGACCCCGTAGTTAAAAACGTGATATCTAGCTGTATCGGCGTATTAGAAAGGCTTCGAAGTAATTGCACCTCAGTATCTTGCTTTAACGGCATTAAATTCAATATCGCAATATTAAGTGGACGAATATCCTGTGTCATCGCACGGTTTTCATCCATCATAAATATATTCTCATCTTCTAGTATTTTCTTTGCAGGTAAATCATTTTGAACTTTTATCGGCATTTTACATCTTCCTTTCTGTTTAAACCTTATATTTGAAACGAATGTCAAACTACATACTTAAATCGTTTTGAATCATCGTATATAATATCCATTCAAAACTTTAATTTGTAGTTTGACACTCGAATCCTAATTTATATATTACGTTTATTCCTTATGAAAGCATAGAAAGTAATTCATCTTCTGTAATAATAGGAATACCTAATTCCTTGGCTTTCTTGTTCTTTGAAGAATTGGACATATTATCATTGTTAATAAGGTAATTCGTTTTTGCAGTAACAGATCCAGTCACCTTACCACCATTTTGTTCAATTACCTCTTTTACTTCATTACGATTTGCAAACTTTTCAACCGAACCAGTAATTACAAAAGTAAGACCCTCAAGACGACTTGAAGCATCACTCGTTTCATTGCTCTCAATTTCAATTTCTTCTAACAAATCATCAACAATCTTATTGTTTTCCTCTTTATGAAAGAAATCCATAAATGTCTGAGCAGTCACTCCACCAATTCCATCGATTTCAACCAGCTCTTCCATGGTAGCATTTCTAATTTTATCAAAATCATTTTTAAAATGCTTTGCCACTAATTTCGCAGTTGATAGGCCAATATTTAAAATTCCTAAACTATAAATAAACTTAGGAAGTGTCGTCTTTCTAGCTCGCTCAATGGAAGCAACTAAGTTATTATAAGACTTTTCACCAAAGCCCTCCATCGTTACAATTTCATCCTTATATTTTTCCACATGAAATAAATCCGCAAGTTCGCGAATCATCTTCTTTGCGATTAATTTTTCAATGGTAGCTTCTGATAAACCTTCAATATTCATAGCATCACGGCTTACAAAATGTGTGAAGGACTTAATACGTTTTGCCAAACAATCATCGTTGATACAATAAAGTGATTTCACATCATTTTCTTGTTTTATTTTTGTCGCACCGCCACAAACTGGACAAGTCTTTGGTATTTCAACATTGCCACTTCTTGTTAAGTTCTCAGCAATTTGAGGAATGATCATATTGGCTTTATAAACTTGAACCGTATCACCAATTCCAATCTGTAGATTTTCCATAATACTAATATTATGAAGGCTGGCACGGCTAACTGTCGTTCCTTCTAAGTCCACCGGTTCAAATATTGCAACAGGGTTGATTAAGCCAGTTCTTGAAGCACTCCATTCAATCTGAAGCATTTTCGTTTCCTTGATTTCATCTTTCCATTTAAATGCAATCGCATTTCTTGGGAATTTCGAAGTTCTACCAAGAGAATCTCCATATGCGATGTCATTATATAAAAGTACCAAACCATCGGATGGAAAATCATTTGTAACAATCTTTTCAGAAAAGTATTTTACTGCATCTGCTACGGTATCTGCCGTCACCAAACGTTCCTCTACGACATCAAATCCTTGAGAAGAAAGCCACTCAAACTGCTCTTTTTTCGTTGTAAATTGGCTCATATCATCCATTTTAATAAGTGCAAATGCAAAGAAATGAACATTTCTCTTAGCAGTAATCTCATTGTTCAGCTGTCTTACAGAACCACTGCATAGATTTCTAGGATTTTTGTATTTAGCAGAAACATCCTCAATCATCGCATTCATTCGCTCAAAATCAGAGTACTTAATAAGTGCCTCACCACGAATGACCAATTCACCTTGATAAGCAATGCTAAGAGGAATGTTTTTAAATACTTTCGCATTATTTGTGATAACTTCGCCGACTTCACCATTTCCTCTTGTAACTGCTTTAACTAACTTTCCGCCTTGGTAAGTTAAAATAACGGTTAAACCATCCAACTTCCAAGAAAGTAAGCCTTCCTGATTACCAAGCCATTCTTTAAGTGTTTCCACATCTTTTGTTTTATCAAGTGAGAGCATTGGAGAATCATGTCTTTCTTTTGGAAGTTCGCTAAGGATTTCATAACCTGCATGCATCGTTGGACTACCTGCAAGTACAAAACCAGTTTCTTCTTCCAGTGCTTTTAGTTCATCGTAGAGCTTGTCATACTCAAAGTTACTCATAATCTCTCGATCTTCTTGCTCGTAAACTCTAGCGGCCCTGTCCAGTAGCTTGGTTAGTTCTTTGATTCTTTCCTTTTTTGATTCCATTGTTACTTTCTTTTCTGCTTCCATTGTAAAACTCCTTCTTACGTCCTTGTTCGCCATATGATTTTGATTCCGATTTCTTGTTATGACTCACTTGTTTTTGAAAATTCTTAGCTTTGTTTCTTGCTTTACCAGTGATTTTTCCTGTTGTTCTAATGCTGCCTTTATTTGATGAAGACTTCTTAGCACTTTCTTCCTTAACACGAACATCTACCATTTCATCATCAATTTCATCACTCATAGGAGCATTTGAGGAATCTTTGATTAATTCCCTTAAGCCTTCTAATTCTCGGTCCGTTAAATTACGATAGTCACCGATTTTTAATCTACCTAAATTAACGTTCATAATTCGAATTCTTTGTAAAAATACAACACGGTATCCAAGATACTCACACATTCTTCGTATCTGACGGTTTAGTCCTTGATTTAAAATAATACGGAATGTAAATTTATCCTCCGCTTCAATCGTACATGGTCTTGTCACGGTATCAAGTATTGGTACACCTGCCGCCATGGATTTTAAAAATTCTACAGTAATTGGCTTATTTACCTTAACAATATACTCTTTGTCATGGTTGTTTCCTGCACGTAGAATCTTATTAACGATATCGCCATTATTCGTTAATAAAATCAAGCCTTCAGAATCCTTATCAAGTCTTCCAATAGGATAGATTCTAGTTTTATATTGAATATAATCAATAATATTGTCTGGCTCTCTCTTATCCGTTGTACAAACAATTCCTTGTGGTTTATTAAAAGCTATTAATACTAATTTTTCTTCACGGTTTAATACTTTTCCTTGGAAACTAACTTCCTGTCCAGGAAACACTTTGCTTCCCATAACCGCTACTTCACCATCAATTAAAACCTTTCCTTGTTCGATATAAGTATCAGCTTCTCTTCTTGAGCAGACACCTGCTTCACTCAAATATTTATTAATACGAATTGCTTCTTGTTTCTTATCTGCATCTTCGAATATACGCTTCGTAACTTTCTTCATCTTACCTATTTATCCTTTCAATGTTTGCTTACGCAAGACAACTCTTTAATGAGTTATTATAGCATGTTTTTTGAATTATTACTATGAAAATGTTTGCACCGTACTTATAAGAAATTTTATTAATTTCGCATAACAAGCGGACTTTATTTTTAAACATTTTAAACTTTACAAAAATACGGTTTATAGATATAATAGGGATTGTGGCAATTTTATATGTATTATTTTTATGAAAATATTTTGAATAAAAATTACAGCTAAATTCATTTAGCATTACATATGTATAAGTGCATAAGAATCATTAAGCTCTGCCAGATAAAAAATAACGTTATTGGCACTTTAAATAATATATATAACAAATTAAACTTAATATTTTATTGATATTTTGCATCTGTAGCACAGTGGATAGTGCAGCAGCTTCCGAAGCTGAAGGTCGTAGGTTCGAATCCTATCAGGTGCATTTTTTACGCTCTTTTTTAAGCATTTCTCATTCAATTCGTTTAAATCCACCTTCTCTGAGTTATAATTATTACATAAATATTACATGCATATTAAAATAAGTTACAAATTTGCAATAAAATCATTGCTTTTTTTATGAAAATTTGCTATGATACAAATATAAATTTCCATATTTTATAAAGTTTGTAATGTAACGGGAACTTTATGTTATCGATTCATTGTAACAAGGAGCTATCTATGAAAATCAAATATAAAAAAATCTTAGTATTATTAACAACTGGTATTATGGGTATTGGAATGGTTACCCTTTCTTTTACTTTAGAAAATAAAAAGAGTACAGATGATCCAAAACCTATGAGTAGATCAATCGAGCCAGCAAATAGTAAAGATGATGTCTCTGCATTTGCAATGGATCCAATCATAACAAAAGCTCCAACTGCTACACCAGAGCTAGAAAATGATCTTGAATTAAACAAATACGCAGATATTAATAAAGTTGTTCAGGATTTTTACGAAGCCAAATTAACTTGTTCTGCAGAAGATTTTGTTCCTATTGTAACAAATGCGAACCAAATCGATATGGAACGTTTACAAAGAAAAATAGAGTATGTGAATAGCTATCAGAATATTAATTGCTATACGAAAAAAGGGATCAATGAAATCGATTATGTTGTCTATGTAAGTTATGATCTTGAATTAGCTACCATAGATACCTATGCCCCTTCCATTGATGAGCTTAGAATTACCTATGTGGATGGGACCCCTAAAGTATATTTAGGCGATATAAACGAAGATACAAGTAAGTATCTTAATGAATTACGTACTGGTGAGGATGTTGAAGTATTAGTCTCCGATGTTGTTACTCGTCTGGAAGAAGCTTGTGCAAGTGATGAGAATTTAAATGAATTTTATCAAAATATTCAAAATAGCTCTGTAGAAGCTGCCAAATCTGATAAAAGCGCAGATTCATCGAAATCATTAGATTCTGCTAATGCAAATACAGATACATTAGGAAGATAAAAAGCATATGCAAAATAGGTCACTATTTTGCATATGCTTTTTTTATTACCTTACCAATCTTAATTCTTAAAAATAATTATGCAATTCCAATCATCTGTTTATTACTTCTTGAATAACAATATATATCATCTGACAAAACATCTTCAAATGGTACTTGTGTTTGGTTGATTTCCATTACCATTTCTTTTAGTTGTTTTATACCAAGTTGTTCTTCCACAGGCACTAAAATAAGTTCATGAATACTAGATGGAAGTATAAAGAAATCATTGTCTATCTGATCCGCAAAATCAGATAAGATTTCAGGATATAAAATACAACTAGCACCATTAATTCCCCTTGAATTTGATAGCACATACATATCTACTTTACATTTTGGATTTTCATAGTGTAACATCTGAATAAATTCATTCGCTGCTTGTTCAGCCTCCAAATGTTTCTCTTCTGCTAAACCAAGATGGTTAATATCATCCATAGCAAAAGACATGACTTCTTTTTTCATTAATTCCAACATAACCTCTTCCATTGGACGAATCAATGCCGGAAAAATTTCCGGAGTATTTTTCATTGCAATTATATATAGTTCCTCAAGCTTCACTCCCCATTGTTTACGATGTTCCTCTGTAATTCGAATGGTTCCAATTCCTTCTTCATCATCCCTAACCAAACAATGGAAGGTAACTGCAAAATCTAAAACTTTAATATAAGGTACTGATTCTAGCAGTTCTTTATTTTTTTCGTAATTAATAATACGATAAATAATACTTGATTTCATCTCATCGTACCGAAATATGATTTCATCAAAACTATTTCTTTCACTATCCTTTGAGTATAAATACACATCTAGTATTTCATCGCAAATTTCATTTATTTGCCTTCCTTCTTCATATTGCGAAAAATATGTATTCAAATAGATACAAGGAACAATTAATTCATCCCTTTTACGAATGACCAAACTAATTAATGTCACACCGTTATTTTTTACTACTTTTTTTCGTTGAGAAAAATATTCACTCCCCAAATGCTCCATCAATGTTTTTTCTACGAAACATACAAACTCTTCAAACGACAACTTTTTCGATAACTGCATAAACTCTCCTTAACTTTAATTATAAATTGGCTTTTAGATTATATAAATTTAACTATAACTTTCAAAAATTTTACCTCTAACACATAAGAAAACTGGCCTATCTTCAATTACTAGAATCACCACTTCTAGTTTAAAAATAGGAATAAGATCGTTGTTTCTTCAGCTTCTTTTTTAATATAAAAATAATTTTAAGAATGATAGACTTGATATAGAAAATATACCTTGAATAAAAATATAGATATGATTGAAGAATATAGACTTGGTTAAAAATGTAGACTTGATTTAAAAATGAATACTTGGTTCAAGAAGTTTAGATTTGATTTATGATGTGTAGACTTATTCGAGAATAGATTTTAATTAAGAATTGTAGACTTGATCAAGAAATTCAGATTTCATTTAAGAATTGTAGACTTATTAAAGAAATTTAGATTTGAATTAAGAATTGTAGGCTATTTAAAAAATTCAATTTTGATTTAAGAATTATTGGCTTGTTCAAGAAATTTAGATACCGTTTTAGAATTGTAGACTTAATCAAGAAATTCAGATTTAATTCAAGAATTATTGGCTTGTTCAAGAAATTTAGATACCGTTTTAGAATTGTAGACTTAATCAAGAAATTCAGATTTAATTCAAGAATTATTGGCTTGTTCAAGAAATTTAGATTTGATTCAAAAATTATTGGTTTGTTCAAGAAATTTAGATTTGATTCAAGAATGATTTCATTTAAGAATTGTAGTCTTGTTCAAGAAATTTAGATTCCATTTAAGAATTGTAGACTTAATCAAGAAATTCAGATTTGATTTAAGAACCATATACTTATTTCAGATATACAATGACAAATCTTAATGATCCCTTATAAACAAAAACATTACATATTATTTTTACTAACAATGAATCATTAATTAAAAAAGTATACTTTAAACTTAAGAAAAAAGTCAAACAGACCCCTGAAAGCTAAAAAATATTAAAACTATAAAAATGTACTGAATGGATTTCAAAAAGAATCTTTTAATGATATCATAGAAAAATTAATACATGAACAGAAAATAAATATTAGAATAAGGAAAATAATATTAATTAGTAAGAACTATAAAACATAGAAATTAAAAAACATAGAATGTTAAAACTTAGAATTTTAAAACTTAGAACTTTAAAACTTAGAACTTTAAAACTTAGAACTTTAAAACTTAGAACTTCAAAACATCTCATAAAATGCAAAAGGTTGAACTATCTCGATAAAATAATTCTACCCTAATCCCATAAGCGATACAATCTATTTATTAAATCTTTACATAGAAAAATCAATACTATTTTTGTCTAAATTCCCTTATGAAACTTCTATCTACTCATTATAACCAAAAATTCTCTCCTAACTTAACGTAATCATCACTTGCCCAGGTAAGTAAAACACCCACATCCCAATGCTAGAAACTTGATATAAGGTACGATAAAGATCCTCTTGTATAGAAACATACCCTGCTGCATTAAATATTCCAACCATAATATCGCAGCAAAAAAAGAGAACGAGACCAACCAAAAACAACCCCAACCGAATATCACCATGAAAATAATGCGACTTTGCTTTAATCTGAAATACCAAGATAATATTACATATAAAACTTATAAAATAAAACGTAGTGATACCAAATAGCATATCTACTGGAAACTTAATCACCAAAAGAATTCCTACTATAACGCTACTAATCAATATACGTTTGATGAATTGCTCCAAAAATAAACGTTTTCCCTTTCTATACAAATTCCGAGAACGTATCCTTCCTTCAATACGCCCTACTTCTCCCTTCATATTCACTATTCTTACGAGATACAGTGTTTGTACAACACAAAAACAACAAACTCCTATAACATAGTCATCAGTAAAAAGAAGAAATATATCCGCAAAGACAGTAAAAGACAGAGCTATGCTTAACATAACTCTGTCTAAAAAACGTTCAGAACGCAACTGTATCACAATCGACATAACAAGGCATAACAAAATACTTACAAACTTAATTACACCTGATGTAGAGTATACACCAAATACATCAAGTATTATAAATGTAAAATACAAAATAAGTTCAATACCAATAAAATAATAGAATAATTTTTTGTTAGCCATCGTATTCATTTTAATCCCCTTGCCTTTTGATTTTGCGGTAATCAAAAACTGAACTTTATAATTTTACTTAAGTTATATTTATAAATTTCTCCTAAGTATTTCTCCCGCTTCTTCTTTTGGCAACGGTTTACTATAAAAGTATCCTTGTGCTTTATTACAATTTACATCTTTTAAAAATTCTTCTTGTTCTCTAATTTCAACGCCTTCAGCGATTACGTCAATATTAAGTACTCTTGCTAAATCAATCATAGTACTTACTATTTTTTGATCACTCTTATTAACAAGTACAGTGTTTAAGAAACTTTTATCAATTTTTAAATTATTTACTGGTAACTGCTTTAAATAATTCAAGGAAGAATAACCTGTACCAAAGTCGTCCAACGAAAATGTAATTCCGAGTTCTTTCAACTTATGTATCGTAGCAACGGTGTAATCCACATCGTCTAATGCAATTGTTTCGGTGATTTCAAACTCAAGTTTCTTTGGATTTACTTTGGTTTCTTCAATGACCTCATATACCATTGAAAGGAAATCGGAGTCTTTAAATTGTCTAGCAGATAAATTGACTGCTATCGTAATATCTCTAAATCCTTCATCTTCCCATATTTTTAATTGTTTACAAGCTTCTATTAAGATTTTCTTGCCAATTCCTACAATCAATCCATTCTCTTCTGCAAGAGGAATAAATTCTAATGGCATAATTAAACCACGCTGTGGATGATTCCAGCGTGCCAAAGCTTCAAATCCTACAACACGATTTGTTTCTAAATCCATTTGTGGTTGATAGTACACAACAAACTCATTATTTTCAATTGCTTTACGAAGTTCAGATTGCATCTCAATCTTCTTCATCATACGAGCATTGATGGAATCATCAAAATAACAATAATCGTTCTTTCCATTCTCTTTTGCAACATACATTGCAGAGTCCATATTTTTCACTAAGGTCTGAGTTGTTTTACCATCCTTAGGTGCAAACGTAATTCCCATACTTACTGTCACAAAAAATTCCTTTGTTGATAGTACAAATGGATATGTAAATGCTTTTTGTATTTTCTTTATCTTATCTTCATATGAAGTGATATCCTGAATGTTTTGAGTCAATACAACAAACTCATCACCGCCTATTCTAGCTAGGTAATCATCTTCTTCCAAAACGCCATTCAAACGGTGTGCAACATCAATTAATAATTCATCCCCAAAGGAATGACCTAATGTATCGTTTATATTTTTAAAATTATCTAAATCAATGTCAATTAAAGCAATTTTCTCGTCATTTCTTAAAGTCAGCATCACGCTGTCAAGCATCTCGGTAAATGCCAAACGATTTGGTAATTCAGTTAAATAATCTGTATACGCAATTTTTCGTATTTTTTCTTTACTAATCTTAAGCTCTTCATAACGAGAATAAAGCGCATTCTTCGTTTCTGTTACTTCTTGATACGCTTTTTCTAATTCCTTGTAACTTTCTTTCAACTTTTGTCTTGCTAAAACAGCAGCTTTCTCAGCTTTTGTTCTTCTTTTTACATTCACAATTAATACAGTAAATAAAATCAATAAAATTATGATAGCACCAATCAAGAAATACACAAGATTCCTATTCACTAGGTTATTATCTTTTATTTGTCCTATACCATTATTCTGTGAAGAAGCATGTACAATAGTAGACGTTCCTAAACCTAAGAAAAAACTTTCGAACAGTATTCCAAAAACTATCCGCAATTCCTTTTTAAAAGTTTTCATTCCATCCATGGTATCTGTTAAAAACAGATTTTCCTTTCCCAAAATTGTATTCTTATTAGTTCTACCATTATTTGCAATTTTACATTATGAGACACCTTTAGTATATCACATTTTGCTAAAATAGCAATATAATTGCCAAATTATTTCATTTTTCTATGAACTTCGTACAAAACTAAAAAAAATGTCACCTAATAAAAAATACCCTATAAAAAGCTTCTATTCTCTTAATTTATTCGTAAAAAACAGATGTAAATAACATTAAATTTATTATTTACATCTGCTCTATTTTATATATTAAATTTAGTCTTAATAACTGAATTATAATTCTTAATTTTGCTTTGATAAAAATTCATCAATTCCCTTAGCAGCCGCTTTACCAGCTCCCATTGCTAAGATAACTGTTGCAGCACCAGTAACCGCATCTCCACCAGCATAAACACCTTCTTTTGATGTCTTACCAGTTTCTTCTTCTGCAATGATGCATTTATGAGAATTAATATCAAGGCCTTTTGTAGTCGCTGAAATCAATGGATTTGGACTTGTTCCAAGTGACATAATTACAGTATCTAACTCAAGTGTAAATTCAGAACCTTTCTTTTCCACTGGTCTTCTTCTTCCAGATGCATCTGGCTCACCAAGTTCCATTTCCACACAAACCATGCCTTTTACCCATCCACTCTCATCCACTAAGATTTCTTTTGGATTCGTTAAAAGATTAAATATAATGCCTTCTTCTTTTGCATGATGTACTTCTTCCACTCTTGCAGGTAACTCTTCTTCACCTCTACGGTAAACAATATGTACCTCCGCTCCAAGACGAAGTGCTGTTCTTGCTGCATCCATTGCAACGTTACCACCACCTACAACTGCAATCTTCTTACCAAGTGTAATTGGAGTATCGTATGCTGCATCAAAAGCCTTCATTAAGTTATTTCTTGTTAAATATTCATTTGCAGAGAACACACCGTTTGCATTTTCACCAGGAATGCCCATGAATTTTGGTAAACCTGCTCCTGAACCGATA
This sequence comes from Clostridium sp. Marseille-P299, assembly GCF_900078195.1. Taxonomy (NCBI): domain Bacteria; kingdom Bacillati; phylum Bacillota; class Clostridia; order Eubacteriales; family Clostridiaceae; genus Clostridium; species Clostridium sp. Marseille-P299. The sequence goes on from NZ_FJVE01000006.1 coordinate 164,348, forward strand.
AATACTGCTGAAAATCCTTCTTCTTCAAGCAATTCATCTACAGTAATTGACTTTCCAATTACTACGTTAGTTTCTATTTTAACTCCAAGGGATCTTACGTTATCAACTTCTGTTTTTACTACTGTTTCTTTTGGTAAACGAAATTCTGGGATACCATATACTAGTACTCCGCCAGGCTCATGTAACGCTTCAAAAATAGTCACATCATAGCCAGCCTTTGCTAAATCACCTGCACAAGTAAGACCAGCAGGACCTGAACCAATTACGGCTACCTTCTTACCGTTTTTAACGGTTGGTGCTTCTGGCTTAATTTCATGTTCTCTCGCCCAATCAGCTACAAAACGCTCTAATTTACCAATAGAAACTGGATCACCTTTGATACCTCTAATACACTTTGCTTCACACTGAGATTCTTGTGGACATACACGACCACAAACGGCTGGAAGTGCAGAATATTTACTTATAACTTGATATGCACTCTCAACATTGCCAGCCTCTACTTCTTTTATAAAACCTGGAATATCAATACTTACAGGACATCCAGTGATACATTTTGCATTCTTACATTTTAAACATCTAGAAGCTTCTAATTTTGCTTCCTCTATATCATAACCAAGACATACTTCTTCAAAGTTTTTAGCTCTAACCTTTGGATCTTGCTCTCTTACCGGAACTCTTTTTAAAACGTCCATGTTAAACCTCTTTTCTGCATAGTCAATTTAATTAAACTTAATCGTTACAAATGCCGCAACCGCCGTGATGAGTATCTCCTTCTCTCTCTTTAAGAATTTTTCTACCCTCTTCGGATTTATACATCTGCTGTCTCTTCATTGCTTCATCAAAGTTTACCAAATGTCCGTCAAATTCAGGACCATCAACACATGCAAACTTCACTTCATTACCTACAGTGATACGACATGCGCCACACATTCCAGTTCCATCTACCATAATTGGATTCATGCTGACGATTGTTTTAATTCCAAGCTCTTTTGTAAGAATCGAAACAATTTTCATCATAATGATTGGCCCGATTGCAATTACAAGGTCATAACTTTTTCCTTCATTATGTACCAAATCTTTTATTTTATCATTCACATTACCCTTAAAACCATAAGAGCCATCATCCGTTGCAACATAAACATTTTTAGCTACAGCTTTCATTTCTTTTTCAAGAATAACTAAATCTTTGTTTCTAGCTCCAATGATACAATCAACATCTACACCATGTTCATGCATCCATTTCACTTGAGGATAAACAGGAGCTGTACCAACACCACCAGCAACAAATAAAATCTTCTTGCTCTTTAACTCTTCAATCGGTTCGTCAATCAATTCTGATTTACAACCAAGAGGTCCTGTAAAATCTCTAAAATAATCTCCGACCTCATACTCAGCCATTCTTGTTGTAGATGTTCCTACTGCCTGAAATACAATGGCAACTGTTCCTGCTTCCCTATCATAATCACATATAGTAAGAGGAATTCTCTCGCCTTTCTCATCCATTTTAACTATAACAAATTGACCTGGATAACAATTTCTTGCAACTCTAGGTGCTTCGATATCCATGAGATAAATATTGTTCGCTAGAAGTTCTTTTTTTGTAATCTTGTACATACCAATTCTCCCATTTCTGATTTATTAAAATCGTTGTACTAAAGATTTAGTGTTACTACTTAGAACTAAATCGTTAATATTGCGTTACTACAGTAAAACAACACATTATTAAAAATTAATGTTAAATATATAACAATGTTGTTTATACTATAGATCATTATATACCATCTCCAAATAAAAATCCAGCATTTTTCGTGGTTTTACAATTCCGTACTATATTTATAACAAGGAAATTTAATAATTAAATACGAAATTTTATGAAAAGATATAATATTTTCGTAGCTTTTTGCTTACTTGAAAAAGTAAGCAAAATTTAAAGTGTAATTTTCAAGCAAAAGTTTGTTATGGAAAAGTCAAACTTATTGAGAATAATACTACAATAATTCTATTTATATGGAAAATACTTGTATTCTATATTTCTTTAGATACCTTATTTAAATCTATTCATAGAATTTCAGGTAATAAAATATATTACTTAAAAGACACTTTAATGTTTTATGACTGGAGGAACTACATGTGTGGTATAGCTGGTTTTTATAATGCAAAACAAGATTATCTTGCCAAGGAATCATATCATAAAAATATACTTTGGAATATGTCAAATTGTATAAAGCACCGTGGTCCAGATGAACAAGGAATTCATTTAACGAAACAATTTGGCCTTGCACATGCAAGACTCTCCATTATCGATTTACTAAGCGGACAGCAACCAATGCTACATAAAGTTGGAAATTACACCTATGGAATCGTTTATAATGGTGAAGTTTATAATACGAAAGAGTTAAAAGATGATTTAATTTCAAAAGGATGGGAATTTCAAACCACCTCAGATACCGAGGTGCTACTCCTTGGATATATCGAATATGGCCCTAAATTCGTAGAACAAGTGAATGGTATTTTTGCCTATGCTATTATGGATGAATATACGAATTCCTTATATTTATTCCGTGACAGAGCTGGCGTTAAGCCTCTATTTTATAGCATTGTAGATGGAACTATCGTATTTGGTTCAGAAATAAAAACTCTTTTTCAATTTCCTGGAATCACTCCTAAAATAAATAAAAATGGCTTGAACGAAATCTTTAGTATTGGACCAGCAAAAACCTATGGCTGCGGTGTTTTCAATGGTATAGACGAATTACTCCCAGGTAATACCTTACACTTTAGAGATGGTGCTTTAAAAACCTATCCATATTTTCAATTGGTAAGTAAGCCACACGAGGATAGTTATGAAGAGACTCTTGAAAAGACTGCCTTTTTAGTTGAAGATGCCATCAAACGCCAAATGATATCCGATGTTCCTATTTGCACGTTCTTATCTGGTGGTATTGATAGTTCCATCGTTTCTTCCGTTTGTGCAAGAGAACTTAAAAAGAAAAATCAAATCCTTGATACCTATTCCTTTGATTTTGTAAACAATGATACCTATTTTAAATCGAACTTTTTCCAGCCTTCCAGAGATCTTCCTTTTGTAAAGAAGATGGTAGATTACTTAGGGTCAAATCATAAATTCTTAGAATGTGATAATGTAAGTTTAGCAGATCGTTTATATGATTCTGTGGATGCTAGAGACCTGCCTGCGATGGCAGATATCGATTCCTCAATGGTTCATTTTTGTAAGCAAGTAAAACAATATAACAAGGTTGCTTTAACTGGTGAATGTGCAGATGAGATTTTTGGAGGATATCCTTGGTTTCATAAAGAAGAATGTTTTCATGCAAATACCTTTCCATGGACAATGGACTTAAATGCAAGAAAAGTTTTGTTAAAAGATGATGTTTTAAACGAACTTCATATGGAGGAATATGTCCTTGCAGCTTATGAAAAGTCAGTGGCAGAGACCCCTCGTTTACAAGGAGAATCCAATGAAGAAGCCAGAAGACGTGAAATCTCCTATCTTAATTTAAAATGGTTTATGCAAACCTTATTAGATCGTATGGATCGCACTAGCATGTATTGTGGTTTAGAAGCACGTGTTCCATTTGCTGATCATAGAATCATTGAATATGTTTGGAATGTTCCATGGACAATGAAGAGTAAAGATGGTGTGGAGAAAAGCTTACTTAGATATGCATGCAAAGATTTATTACCAGATGAAGTTCTATGGAGAAAAAAATCTCCTTATCCTAAAACTTATGATCCGAATTATGAAAGTTTATTAAGAAATCGTTTTATAGAAATTATAGAAGACCCAAGCTCACCGATTCTAACATTTATTGATAAAGAAAAAGCATATCGTTTTATGAATACTACATCTGATTACGGCAAACCTTGGTATGGTCAATTAATGGCTGGACCTCAGTTATTAGCTTATTATTTAATGATAGATTATTGGCTAAAGAAATTTAAAATTGAATTGATTTAATTATTGTATATTGCTGAATTATTGATTTTAACTTCATTTTTAATTTGCTATTAATTTGAGTTATTGGATTTTTACTATTGAATTATCACATTTAATTAAGGGCTATGGAGTATTCTAATATATTAACTACTGTATTATTTACTCATGAAATACGAGTATATCTTAGTCGAAACTTGGGAACTAAAATATGAATTAACACGGAGGACACATCATAAATATATACTATATGAATGCCCATAAGCCGTTGGCTCAAAACTAAGAATTCCCCTCGACTTAGATATACTTAATTCATGAATCTACCACCCTTATGAAGAAATCAGCCTAGCAACCGCGATACCTATAAAGATAATTCCGGATAAAATACTGCACATTTTACCATTGAGCGTTTTTATCCTTTTAACCTTAGTAACTAAAACTTTACCTAAAACAAGGAATGAATATTGTAGCACACCTACCATAAGGCTAATTCCTAAACCAGAAATACCAAGTGATGCAATCGCAATTCCTGCACTAATTGAATCCGCTGACAAAGCAATACCAAGTAAAATAGCTTCTTTTCCCTCAATAGAACTAGAATGATCTAAATCATATGGAATATCATCTGAAGTATTAAAACTTTTTACAATGAATATAATACCCATGACAATGAGGATGGCAGCACCAAAATATACCGTAACCTTTCCAGGAAAAAGATGATGAAGGTAAGCTCCGAATAGTGCAGATATTCTCATGACTACAATAGAAACAACTCCAATAATAAGTTTTGCTGGATTGGTAATATATACGCCTCTTATCGTATAAGCAATTCCAATTCCTAATGCATCGATACTTAAAGTAAAAGCAAGTAATACCATTGAAATAAGCATAAACCCTCGAAAAGGGACGTTAGCATCATAGCAATATTTTTAAATTGCTATTTTACTATGCCCCTTACTTTTGATGTTACTTACAACGTATGCACCAAGCATTGAAATGGATACAAAATTCATATTATTTGTACAAGTGACTCAAATTTAGAATATAAGAAATCGTACAAGCCTACTAAAGTTCTACCCGAAAGCTTAAAAAGTTTTTTCCATCCACTTCTTCATTTTCAACAAATATTTCCCCATTCCACTCATTAACAATGCTTTTCGCATTATATAATCCAAATCCGCGATTCATTCCATTTGTTTTTTTCGAATATCCACGCTCAAATAACTGCGCCAACTCGGATATTGGGATTTTTTCATGTTCATTTTTAATGACAAAAACAAGTTTGTCCTTCTCTGAGGTCAAATATATTTTAATGTGATTATTTTCATCTTTGCATGCTTCAAATGCATTGTCCATTAAGGTTCCAATTACCTCTATAATTTCTTTTTCAGGCACATTTGTAAAGATTTCTTTATTTCCAACATACAAATCAATGTTTATATTTTTGTCTACCGATTTTAATTTACTATAAATAAAACCCGCAATAACTTTATTGCTTATCTTAAGCAAGCCCAAATAGCTGTTGTCTCGATTGGTGGCTAAGTCATGAATATACTTTTTTTGATAAGCAACAAGTTCATCGTAGTTATCAATTGTTACATGCATATTTAATATTGCATTTAAGTGATTATCAAACTCATGCTGTTTCGCACGTATATCTCGTATAAATTCCTCTAGTGGCTTCGCATACATTAAATACATGCGAAGTTCTTCTGATTGTTTTTGAAATACTTTCATTCTACTTTTCCACGCAATGAAAAATGTGAGAATTAAAAGAAATACAAATCCTAAAATAATGCATGTTTTTAAGTCAAGAAGTTCACTCATGTACAAATCTCCTGATTTCCGCCTTATAGGTTACTCCAATATCCACCGTTCCATAATTGTCTTTCATTTTAATTACCCTATTAACCTGATCTACATAATCGATATAGCTCACATTCACTACACACATTCGATGGCACTGTATAAAATGTTCATTCGATAGTTTTTCCATCATCTGCTTAATGGACAAATATTTCACTTCTAGGGCTTCATCTATAAGGTGTATGATTATTCCTCGTGGCATCGCTTCAATATAAATGATTTCATCAATATTAAGACTATAATTAATTCCATCTTTTTTAACAATTACTTGTGGATGTTCTTTTTGCCTTTGATTATTGATTACTTTTAACACTAACTCTCTTATTTCTGAATCATGAAACGGTTTTATAATATAGCGGTAGCATTGTGTTTCACGATAAGATAAAAGTTCAAACTCTAACATAGAAGTAACAAATACAATTGGTGTAAACTCATATTGCGTACGTTTACGCAATGACTTTGCAAATTTTATACCAGATGCATCTGCAATGTTATTGCCTGATAAATTAACATCTAAAAAAAACAAACAAAAGTCTTGCTCGTCTAGCAATTCTTCTGCTTGTTTTAAGTTCGCTGCGAAGAAGACACGTATCTCTGATGAACATGGCTTTATGATTGCTTCTAATGCATTTTTCGTATCAATAGAATCCTCTAAAATCAATATATCAAACATCGTGTCATCTCCTACAGTCATTATTAAAATATTTAAACTATTAAGCTGTTACCTTAGTCATTTTTCCCAACTTCAGCTAATCCTTTCACAAGCCCTGCAATTCCTTGAATCTCTGAAGGAATAATAATCTTTGTTGCCTTGCCATCTGCTGCTTTTGCAAAAGCCTCTAAGCTCTTTAACTGAATTACTGCATTTTGTGGTGCAGCTTCATTTAACATCTTAATACCATCTGCATTTGCTTTTTGAACTGCAATAATAGCTTCCGCTTGACCTTCCGCCTCGCGAATTGTTGCTTCTTTCTTTGCTTCTGCACGAAGGATTGCTGCCTCTTTTTCTGCTTCTGCTTCAAGAATTGCGGATTCTTTTTTACCTTCCGCTACTAAGATAGTTGATTTCTTTTCACCTTCTGCACGAAGAATTGCTTCTCTTCGTTCACGTTCTGCCTTCATCTGCTTTTCCATTGCATCTTGAATTGCAGCTGGAGGTATAATATTCTTTAATTCAACACGATTTACTTTAATACCCCAAGGGTCTGTTGCAGTGTCTAGAGATACTCTCATTTTTGTATTAATGATTTCTCTTGAAGTTAATGTCTGGTCTAACTCTAAATCACCAATGATATTACGTAATGTAGTAGCTGTTAAATTTTCAATTGCCATAATAGGATTTTCTACACCATAAGCAAATAATTTAGGATCTGTTATTTGAAAAAATACGACAGTATCAATTCTCATAGTTACATTATCCTTAGTAATTACTGGTTGTGGAGCAAAGTCAACTACTTGTTCCTTTAAAATAACTTTTCTTGCTATCTTATCAATTAATGGTGCCTTAAAATGAATACCTACACCCCAGGTTCCTTGATAGCCACCTAATCGTTCTACAACATATGCTTGTGCTTGTGGTACAATTTTAATACAAGATGCTACAATAATTAAGATAATTGCAATTAATGCAATTAATAGATATGTTCCTATTCCCATATTACAATTCCTCCTTATACTCAGCAACAATCAATTTAACTCCAACGATATCAACAATCTTAACTTTTGTGCCCGCTTCAATTATTTTATCATCATCATCTGATCTCACTGTCCATTCTGTTCCATTTACTACAGCGGTTCCAGTTTGATTGTAATTGTCTACTTTGCTTGTTATCTTAACAATTTTTCCTATTAACCCTTCATAATTTGTTTTCACTCGTTCCTTATTCACATATTTAATTGCGACAGGTCTAGTAAAGAACAACATTAAAAACGATACAACAAAGAAAAGTATAATCTGAATATACAGATTTGCTCCAAGCAACGAAGCAAAAAATGCGATTAACGCGCCACCGGCAAACCAAATTGTAGTTAGCCCCAGAGTGAATATCTCGATTACTAAAAGAACCGCCAAAGCTATTAACCAGTACAATGCCTCCATACAATCACTTCCTTTCATATTATGTGAGATAGATAGCCGCTATTTACGGCTAACGAGCGTAGTTTCTTTCGCAACTTCTAACACTAGCATATAGCAAATATAAAAGGAAGACAATACCTTTTGCGTGAATGAAGTTATTTTTTGTGTAAATGAAAACGCTTATGATTAATCTCCCGCATTTTCTCCTTATCTAGTTCATAATGCTTCATAGTATATAAAGATGCTAGCCAACCTAGGATTGGCACAATGCAATAGCATATAATAGTTACTACCTTTATTTGAGTCGTCAAAACATCATCCACTTGTGGCAGTTTATTATGAAAGTCAATAACTGCAACTAGGATACCAACAAAAGCTGTTCCTAATGCTGAAATCACTTGATCCACCAAGGAAAATAATGCTCCCATAAACCCTGGTACGTATAATCCACTACGATAGACCTCATAATCAGAACAATCTGCAATCATTGGTACTACAATGTTATTACTAACCGCCTTACAACCATTTAACAAAATAAAAATTACAAAGAATGCAACAGAAATTAAATTAAACTTAGTAAGCCCTATGGAAGTTAAATTATTATTTAAAAGAACTCCTGTCATGAATATTTGAAATAAAACCGCCAACCATGTAAAAATTGTGAAGGCTTGCTTTTGCCCCATTCGTTGTGCAATCAAAACACCTATAGATACAACCAGTAAATTGGGTATTGCTGTAACTAGTCCCACTTGGCCATACATATCATAATTATGCATCATAATTCCAAAAAGCATAACCCCAACTGTAATATTACTGTATACCATTGCAGCAAATTTATTAATTGCGGCAGCGATAACTAGCATTCGTATTGGTTTATTCTTTTTAAGAACCGTCGCATATTCCTTAATACCTATTTTTTTAGTCGCCGCATGATCCCCATAATATTTTTCATTATCTTTCTTCCATATACCAAATAAAGCAAGAACTGTACATAACGCTGATATTATAACAACGCTAATGCAAAACTCTTGATATAATTTTTCATTTGTGAAGCTATCGTATTTACGTATTAAGTAATACGAGACATACAATGCCGTTCCACCATAACAAGAGGTCGTAAATAAAGAATCAAAATACGTCGATAGTGGTCGTATTTTAGGGTTGTTCGTCATAACAGTCTGACCTGATTTTGCTACGATCATTTGAAACGTATATCCAATAACAAATATAATATAAAGAAATACAAACACTGGAAGTCTAAGCATCTTCGGTAATTCTTTACTAAAAAAGAACATAGACAATGTACTGATTGCCATCATGATATTTCCAATGACCATAAAGGGACGAAACTTTCCAAATCTCCCTTTCGTTTGATCTACAATATAGCCAACCATTGGATCAATTAAGCCATCAAATATCCGTAATCCTGTTAACACGATTGACGCTGCAACAACTGCTAAGCCGATTACACCATTTACAAAATAAGTTGTATATTCCATTAAGGCTAAAAAAAGCGTTGCTGCTGCTGTATTTAATGAAAACAATGCTAAATGAAAAACACTGGTATTGTTATATTTCGGGTCTAACTTCTTCGTTGTAAATATCATATAATACCTTGACCTTCATTGTTATTTTTAAATTAATTTATAAGGCATAATATCCTATAAAAAAATTATGTATTTCAAAAAAGGATTAAGCTTCTTTAAATAGTTTTTTGCTAGCAATAAAAAACATAGTTACCGTAGTTATTACTGCAATAACATCAGAGATTGGCTCTGATAAATATAAACCTTCAATACCTAAGTTCCCTATCTTTGGAAGTATCAAAGCTAGTGGAATAATTAAGATTACTTTACGTAACAGTGCTAAAAACATTGATATTTTTGCTTGCCCAAGCGCTAAAAATGTTTGTTGACATGCGCTTTGAGCTCCCATAATCGCCATACCAATCATAAAAATTCGTATACCATGTACACCAATTGCAATTAATTCTTCTTTTGGAGTAAACATACGAATAAATAATTGTGGGAATACCTCAATTAGTAAAATTAATGATATTGAATATATCAATGATGCGATAAATAATAATCGAAATGTTTCTTTCACACGCTTTATGTTTCTTGCACCATAATTATAACTTAAAATTGGTTGAGCACCTTGTGCAATACCTTGCATTGGCAACCAAACTAATTGCATAATACTAAATAACACAGACATTACAGCTACATTTTTCGTACTTCCGTAATGTAACATTCCTTTATTAAAAATTAATTGTACAAGACACTCTGTAAACTGCATGATAAAAGGAGAAACGCCAAGTGCCAATATTGGCATCACAATAGCTTTTGATAATTTCAAATTCTCTTTCTTAATTTTTAAATAGCTTTTTTTACTACATAAAAATCCAACGACCCAAATAGCAGAAACTGCTTGGCTAATAATTGTTGCAAGCGCAGCTCCTTGTACACCCATACCAAATACAAAAATAAAAATTGGATCTAACACTATATTAATGATAGCTCCAATACATACGGTAGCCATACCAATTTTTGCAAAACCTTGACTTGTGATAAATGTATTTAAGCCAATTGCAAATTGTACAAATATTGTTCCAATTAAATAGATACTTAAATAGCTATTTGCATAAGGCAAGGAATTACTATCTGCACCAAACTTAAGAATAATCCATTCTTTTGTTGGAAAAAAGAAAATTGTTAATACAATGGAAATCATTACTAACATAGTAATACAATTTCCTAGAATCTTTTCTGCTGTTTTATTATCCTTTTTCCCCATCATAATGGCAGCTCGTGGAGCACCACCCATACCCACTAAACTTGCAAAAGCAGAGATCAATAAAATAATTGGAAAGGTTACACCAACACCAGCTAATGCATTCTCGCTACCTTCTCCCATATGTCCGATATAAATTCGATCGACAATATTATAAAGTAAGTTAACGAGTTGCGCTAAAACCGCAGGAATTGCTAGACTAAATAATAATTTCCCAATGGGTTTTGTCTCTAATTGTGATTTTTCTTCTGTCATTATTCCACCTCTTTATTCTTTCGTTATAACTACAGTAAGTTACATAAAATAAGCATACATTTTTAATAGACACAATATATGCTCTAAATATATATTCTACTATATATAGTATAGTATATCAATATTGTTTTACATAATCTGTATTATTATGAACTCTGTTAGCTTTTCCTTTTTATTTCTATCTCATGTCTCATACTTTTGTTTCTTGAAACATATATTAGGCTAGAAGGGGGATTTATAAAACACATGTAGTGTCATGGTAGAATAATTTAATTTCCTGTTTGAAATCCATTTACTACATTATGCAACTTACCTATATTGTGTGAAAATCCTTGCCAAACAACGAAATTTACAAAGAACAGGAGTGATTACATGCGCTATCATACCTTAAGCATAGACAAAGCTCTAAGCGAACTAAAAACTTCAAAGGAGCAAGGTCTTACCACAAAAGAAGCACAAAAAAGACAGTATGAATATGGATATAACCTCTTAGAATCAAAGAAGGGGAAAAGTATATTCGTACGTTTTATATCGCAGTTTTCTGACTTTATGATTATTGTTTTAATTGTTGCAGCAATTATATCTTTCATTGTCTCCTTACTAGAGGGCAAAGCTGATTTCGTTGATCCTTTGATTATTTTTGCTATTATCATTGTGAATGCATTATTAGGCGTTATTCAAGAAACAAAAGCAGAACGCTCATTAGAAGCTCTTAAAAAAATGGCAGCCCCAAATGCAATGGTTATAAGAGATGGCACACAATCAACAATTCCTGCAAGAGATCTAGTACCTGGAGATATCATCCATCTTGAAACTGGTTATTATGTCCCTGCTGATGCAAGACTTATTACAGCCATCAATTTAAAAGTAGATGAATCTTCTCTTACGGGAGAATCTCATCCCGTTGAAAAAAATGCTGATCTCGTACTGAAAGAAGGAACGATGTTAGGAGATCGTAAAAACATGGTCTCCGCTACTGGAATTATTACATATGGTAGAGGTTTAGCTGTCGTTACTGACATTGGGATGGGTACAGAAGTTGGTCACATCGCAAAAATGATCATGGAGGATGATGCGAAAGAAACTCCTTTGCAAAGACGTCTCGCCAAAACAGGAAAGGCACTTGGAATCGCTGCTTTATCAATATGTGTCATCATATTTTTACTTGGTACTTTACAAGGGCGCCCTATGTTTGATATGTTCATGACCAGCGTAAGTTTGGCAGTTGCAGCAATCCCAGAAGGCTTACCAGCAATTGTAACAATTATGCTCTCACTTGGTGTACAGCGCATGGCGAAAAAGAAAGCCATTATTCGAAAACTGCCCGCTGTTGAAACCCTTGGAAGTGCAACCTTTATCTGTTCCGATAAAACAGGAACTCTCACTCAAAATGTCATGACGGTAACTAAAATAGCTTCTTTTGAAGGGATATTAGATGAAAGAACAAACTTAGCCCACTTCCTACTAGAACATGCTGCTCTTTGTAACGATGCACAGATGCAGAAAAAAAGTAATGAAGTTTTAGGGGAACCCACCGAAAAAGCCCTCGTACTTGCAGCAGCAAGAAACGGATTAATAAAATCTGAGTTAGAACGAAAAAATAAGCGAGTATATGAAATTCCTTTTGATTCTACTAGAAAATTAATGACCACAGTACATGCGAAACAAGACGGTTCCTGTCGTTCTATTACAAAAGGTGCTTTTGATGTATTACTTAAAAAATGCTCCTTTATTTATAGCAATGGCAAGGTTATTCCAATGACAGAAGCACATAGAACTAGGCTTAGCAATATTAATCTAGCTCTTACAGAAGAGGCATTACGTGTTATTGCAATCTCATATAAAGACTTAAGTAAAACTCCAACTAGTTCAAAAGACCTTGAATCTGGCTTAACGCTCATTGGACTATTAGGTATGATTGACCCACCTCGTGAAGAAGTTAAGGATGCTGTTGCAGTATGTAAGAGTGCTGGCATTACCCCAGTAATGATTACTGGTGACCATGTTTCTACGGCTTGTGCAATTGCAAGAGAACTTGGGATTCTTACTGAAGCTGAGTATATGAATTTTAAAAATTGTTCTGTAACACAAACACTTGGTACAAAAGGTCGTAAGGATACTTTAAAAAAACCTGCCATTACTGGTGAAGAAATCGATCAACTCTCCATAAAAGAATTAGAAGATAATATATACCAATACCGAGTTTTTGCTAGAGTTTCTCCAGCACACAAGGTCCGTATTGTAAAAGCATTGCAAAATCGCGGCGAAGTCGTTGCAATGACAGGTGATGGTGTTAACGATGCTCCTGCGCTAAAAGCAGCTGACATTGGCTGTGCAATGGGCTTATCTGGTACAGACGTTGCTAAAAATGCAGCCGATATGATTTTAATGGATGATAACTTTGCTACCATAGTTTCCGCAGTAAAAGAGGGGCGTGGAATTTACGATAATATTAGAAAGTCCATCCACTTTTTACTCTCTAGTAATATCGGAGAAATAATTACTATTTTTGTTGCTATACTCTTTGGATTGCCTACCCCACTGGTTGCCGTTCAATTATTATGGGTAAATCTAGTTACTGACTCCTTACCAGCAATTTCTCTTGGTGTGGAAAGAGCACCAGATGATATCATGCAAAAGCCTCCGATTTCGCCGAAAAAAGGCATGTTTTCTGATGGCTTAGTCTATAAAATAATATTTGAAGGTGCAATGATAGGCTGCCTTGCACTTATTGCTTACATAATTGGAAATCAAACAATGTGCTTTGCTGTTTTAAGCTTATCTCAACTTTTCCATGCGTTTAATATGAGAAGCGAGCATTCCATCTCTAAAATCGGTATATTCTCTAACAAAAAGATGGTATATTCCTTTGTTGTATGTACATTCCTACAAGTGATTGTAATTTCATTTCATCCACTTGCCGAAGTGTTTAATGTAGTCCCTCTTTCGGTGTTACAATGGGGTATTGTATTTGCCTTGGCATTTGTTCCAATTGTTATTGTAGAATTACAAAAACTAGTATCACATAAATTTTAATAATTAAGGGGTTATCACAGAATAGAGAAATAAAACTCTATTCTGTGATAACCCCTTCTAATAAATTCACAAGAAACCTGTTCTTACGTATAGTTATCTAAAGATACATAACATACAAAATATCTTGTTTATTAAATTTATTAAAGCAAACCTATAACTCTCTTTTACATTATAGATACTTGAAAATATCTACATTATCTCTTTATTATAACAAGCTCTTTCTCCACCGATAAACTTTGGTCTTGTTCTTGCACATACAAGATTCGCCAATCCAATAGTCTTTATCTGTAAACGAACTGGAACAGCTACTTTTTTCAAATGCATTCCAATTAAAGTATCTCCGATATCCATTCCAGCATCTGCCTTGATTTCTTCAACTGCTACTGGTGACTGAAATGCATCATAACAAACCGTTGCAAAAGCTCCACCAGCCTTTATTTGTGGTCTTACATTTACAACCTCATAATGATAATATCTTGCAGCTTCCTCTTCTAGTATAATTGCACGATTTAAGTGCTCACAGCATTGTGCTGCAAGAAAGATTCCTTTTTCCTCTAACACTGGATAGATACCAGCAAATACTGCTCCTGCTACTTCAAGAACAGATTCTGAGCCAATTTTATGTCCCATAATCTCACTTGTTGAACATCCAACTACTAGTATATCATTCTTTTTAAGATTCGCTGTTTCTATTAACTCTAAGACTGCCATTGATATATCTTCTGAAATCTTTTCTGTCATGTCATCCCTCTTTTCACACTACTAAACAATAACCTACGGCTTATACTTGCCATCTACAAAATTATAACTCTATTTGTTTCATAATACAAGAAAGAGACGATAACAAATGAGACATTTTGCCTATCTAAATTATCAATAGACTGCTTGTAATCATCGAAGGGAAGTAGTAAAATACAATTACCAAATTGATAGTTATTGTAGAACAGGATGTGAAAGAATATGGATTTAACTGATTCAAAAGATTATACACCTATTCTTCCATATGACATTACCTTAGGAGAAAGCTTTGTTATATATGATAATACGACCTACCAAAGGGACCATGACTTATGTAATAAAGAAACGATACATATGGAAAGCGGAAATATTGTAAAATACTCTACTTGTAACATAACCAAAGCAACTAAAATAGGAGGAGATTAAATCTCCTCCTTATTTATTAAATTACTTTAAAGGCATTTTTTCCTGGATATATTGCCGATTTACCTAATTGTTGTTCGATTCTTAATAATTGATTATATTTTGCAACACGATCCGTTCTTGAAGGTGCACCAGTTTTTATTTGACCAGCATTCATAGCAACCGCAATGTCTGCAATGGTTGTATCCTCTGTCTCACCCGAGCGATGTGAAATAATAGCAGTCCAGCGTTCGTTCTTTGCCATTTCAATGGCATTTAAGGTTTCCGTTAATGTTCCTATTTGGTTGAACTTAATTAATACTGAGTTTGATACTCCCATCTGAATTCCTTTTGAGATTCGGCTTGTATTAGTAACAAACAAATCATCACCAACGAGTTGAATACGTTTTCCCAAACGTTCGGTAAGCTTCTTCCAGCCTTCCCAGTCCTCTTCCGCAAGACCATCCTCTAAGGATATAATCGGATATTTATTGCAAAGTCCTTCCCAGTAATCAATCATTTGATCTACAGTTTTTACTTCACCAGATTTCCAGAATAGGTAATCCCCTTCTTTTCCGATCTTTTTGGCCTCATCATACATTTCTGTCGCTGCTGCATCCATAGCAATTAAGAAATCATCTCCTGGATTGTATCCTGCCTTTCTAATGGCTTCCACAATATATTGTAATGCTTGCTCATCCGAACTAAAATTAGGTGCAAATCCACCCTCATCTCCAACTGCTGTCACATAGCCATCCTGCTTTAGTAACTTTTTCAAAGTATGAAATACCGTTGCACTATGTTCTAGTGCTTCTTTAAATGACTTTGCTCCAACTGGCATAATCATAAACTCTTGTATATTCAAACTTGAATCTGCGTGTTTTCCTCCATTGATAATATTCATCATTGGTACAGGTAATGTTCTAGCGTTTGTACCACCAAGATACTGATATAATGGAAGTCCAACAGCAACTGCAGCTGCTTTTGCCGTTGCTAATGAAACAGCTAAAATTGCGTTGGCTCCTAATTTACCTTTGTTATCTGTACCATCCGCAGCAATCATTGCCGCATCAATTTCTACTTGATTTAGCGGGTTTCTACCATAAACAGCCTCTGAAATTTCGTTTGTTACATTTTCCACTGCTTTTAAAACACCATTTCCAAGATATCTACTTTGGTCTCCATCTCTTAATTCCACTGCTTCAAAGGCCCCAGTGGATGCTCCAGACGGTGCTGCAGCCGTTCCACTACTACCATCGCTTATTACAACTTCAGCCTCTACGGTTGGATTTCCTCTAGAATCCATGATTTCCCTACCAACAACTTTTTCAATACATAATAACTGTTTCATCGTATATCCTGCCTTTCAAATTTTCATTAATCTGTATAAACTCACTCCTTCTCATTTATATCCAATTCCATTGAAAACTATACTTATAACGTAAAAAAGTAAGGCTAATTCAAAAATGAATTGCCTTACTTTTTTAATCCCATTCTTATTACTTATTCATACATACTTATTAAGTACTCATATTTATAATTTAAACCAATTAAACATTTATACTCATTATCTATTTATACTTATTAATTATTTATACCATTAATTTTTTACTTATTTATACTTAGTAATTATTTTTCCTTGTATCCGAAATTAGGGATTTCACTCCATCTACGTTTTAAGTAGTGAGCAGCTAATTTAGGACGTCTATCTCTAGTAAATACACCTTTTTTGTTACCATCTACACGGTTGATTCCCTGGATTGTTGCAAAATCTGCAAAGTTCCATACTTGTTCACCGATAAAGAAATCAGTCTTATCAAAGATTTCATGATTTGCTTCAAGATAATCTACTTGATATTCTTCAGTAAACATAGTTGGTGTTGTTAAATGTAAACCTGCTACAGTATCTGCACCGTATTCAGTAAACATAAGTGGTTTATTATATTGTTTCCAATAATCAAATTCTATTTGAAGTGCTTGTTTTGCAGCATTTAAGTCACCACCATAGATGTACCAACCATAATAACGATTTAAACAGATAACATCTGTCATTGGTAATGTCTTATCTCCTTCGTATCCCATTTGAACACCTACAATAGTTACAGGACGGCTTTCTGGGTCACATTCGTGAGCTAAGTCATAAAGTGGTTTATAGTATTCATATGCACTATCTGGGAAGGTGATTGTATCACTTTCATTTGCAAGAGACCACATAACTACACATGGATGATTTTTATCTCTAGCAATCATATCTACAATAACATCATGGTGATGTTCATGTGTTCTTAATATTTTAAAGCTATCTACTGGTACTGGTCCTTTTGTTGCACCAAAGTTCATTGTAACACCAACGGCTGGAGTTTCATCAATTACCACGATACCTTCACGATCACATAAATTCATCATTTCTTCTGAATATGGATAGTGGCTAGTTCTAAAGGAGTTTGCTCCCATCCATTTCATAAGGGAAATATCTTTTACATTAAGAACCTCATCAATACCTCTTCCACGGAAGTTAGAGTCTTCATGTTTACCAAAACCTTTAAAGTAAAATGGTTCCCCATTGATTAAGAACTTTGTTCCCTTTACTTCGATGGTACGAACGCCAAATGTTTGATCATAAGTATCATCACCAAAACTTACTCTTGCTGTATA
Source organism: Clostridium sp. Marseille-P299 (assembly GCF_900078195.1). Lineage (NCBI taxonomy): Bacteria > Bacillati > Bacillota > Clostridia > Eubacteriales > Clostridiaceae > Clostridium > Clostridium sp. Marseille-P299. The sequence continues at coordinate 182,125 of NZ_FJVE01000006.1, forward strand.
TAAATATGCATTTAATGGTTGCCATAATGTTACATCATTAATTTTTACTTCACCAGTTGCTCCGTTGGAAGTTCCTACAACAACACCATCTTCATTTATAATCTCAACAGATACATTACCTTCTCCAACTGTTTCAACTGCGTAAGAAACTACTGCATCTTTGCCATCGACTTTTGAAGTAATTGTAATATCGCTAATATAGTTCTTAGGTGTTGTATAGATTTTAACTGGTCTAGTAATACCAGCATAATTAAAGAAGTCAAAGTTAGGAGCATTTTCTTTTTTAGGTGTTACCCCTGGCATAGCTGGTAGTGCAGAACCTAACATATTTCCACCAGTTTCACTACCTACTGGCAATGTACTTAAATCTATAACATTATCTACTGCAACTGTTAATAGATTTTCTCCTGCTTTGATATACTCGTTGATTTCAACTTCAAATGGTAAGAATCCACCTTTGTGTTCCTTAATTAATTTACCATTTAAATATACTTTTGCATAATGAGTTACTGCACCAAATCTTAATACTACACGTTCAGATGTAATTATCTTTGGTATTGCAATGCTTCTTTGATAAAATACATAACCATAATGGTCACGGAAGTTTACATCTTCTACTTGATCATTATAAGATGCAGGTACTGCAATATTGTAAGGATTATCAAGTTTTTTTGCATACCATTCATTATCAAAACCTGTACCGTCATCAAGTTTTAGTTCCCAAACACCAGATAAATCGATTAAGTTTCTCGATTCATTTAAAATTGGATATAGCATAGTCCACACTCTCTTTCTGTAACTTTAATACATTGCGAAATTATGATTTGTTCTATTTATGATTTCGCAGTTACCTATCTATTCTAATTTTTATACGCCTGAATAAGCACTAAATCCGCCATCAACTGGAATTACAACGCCAGTGATAAAGCCAGCAGCTTCTTTTGAAACTAAGAATAATAATGCTCCAAGTAATTCTTCTGATTCTCCAAAACGTCCCATTGGAGTTGCAGCTAAAATCTTTCCAGTTCTTTCTGTTGGAGTTCCATCTTCATTGAATAATAATGCTGCGTTTTGCTTTGTTGAGAAGAATCCTGGTGCAATTGCATTTACACGAATGCCTGTTTTAGCAAAGTGTACTGCCATCCATTGTGTAAAGTTACTAATCGCAGCTTTTGCTCCTGAATATGCAGGAATTTTTGTTAATGGAGTATATGCATTCATAGAAGAAATATTAATAACTGTTGCATCTTCTTTGTTTAACATATCTTCAACAAATACTTGTGATGGTATTAAAGTTCCAAGGAAGTTTAAGTTAAATACAAATTCAACACCAGCTGGATCTAAATTAAAGAATGTTACAAGATCTTTTTCTAAATCACCATCGAAATAGTATTCTTTTGTAGTTGTTGCACGTGGATTATTACCGCCTGCTCCATTAATTAAAATATCACAAGTTCCTAAATCTTTTCTAATTTCTTCCCTTGCGTTTACTAAGCTTTCTTTATTTAATACATCTACTTGGTATGCTTTTGCCACATAGCCTTCTGCTACGATTTCTTCAGCATACTTTGCAGCGGATTCAAGATTACGATCTAAAAGAGCAACTTTTGCTCCACACTTAGCAAGTGATTTTGCAAACATGCTACATAATACACCACCTGCACCAGTAACTACTGCTACTTTATTATTTAAATCTATATTGATTGGATTTTTCATACTTACCTCCATGATGCCACTTACGGCTTTTTTAAAACCTGGAAAAAGCACATTCTGTGCTTTTTGCCAGATTAAAATGTTTACTATTATTTACTTCTATCTATATACTAACTAACATGCTATAAATAAAATTTTATTGTTCTTTCATCTTGTCTAAAGTTTCCCAAATACCTGTTAGGTAACTTACACCAAGTGCTCTATCATATAATCCGTAACCTGGTTTTCCTGTTTCGCCCCAAATCATTCTTCCATGATCAGGTCTTAAGTAACCAGTAAAATTATTTTTGTGAAGAATACTCATAATTTTTACCATATCTAAAGAACCACAATCGGAGCAGTGAGCGCTTTCTTCAAAACTTCCATCGTCTAAGATTTTTACATTTCTTACATGCATGAAATGTAAACGTCCCATCTTAGAGAACTTATCAATCATAGAATAGATGTTATTGGATTTTACACATCCTAAGGAACCTGTACAAAGAGTAATTCCGTTGCTCTTGCTATCTACTAATTTAACAAATCTATCAAGATTCTCTTCTGATGTTATAATACGTGGTAAACCAAAGATATCAAATGGTGGATCGTCTGGGTGAATAGCCATCACTACGCCACTTTCCTCAGCTACTGGAATTATTTCTTTAAGGAAATATTCTAGATTGGACCATAAATCTTCTTTTGTAATTTTTGAATAATCATCAAATAATTTCTTTAAATCTTCTTTTTTGTAGCTAGAATCCCAACCTGGTAAAGATAATTCTCCAGTAAGAGGGTCCATTTTTTCGATTTGATCTTTGTAGTATACTAATGCAGTAGAACCATCTTCTAATTCTTTATCTAGCTGTGTTCTTGTCCAATCAAAAACTGGCATGAAATTATAGCAAATGCATTTAACTCCATATTTACCAAGTCTTCTAATATTTTCTTTGTAATTTTCAATATATTTATCTCTTGTATCTTTACCTAACTTAATATCCTCATGTACTGGAACACTTTCGATTACATCAAATGCAAGACCAGCGCTTTCAACTTTGTCTTTTAATTTTTTAATGCTTTCTTCGCTCCATACTTCACCAACTGCAACATCGTATACTGCAGTAACGATACTATTCATTTTAGGTATTTGTCTAATGTATTCAATCTTAACTGGGTCTTCTTCACCATACCATCTAAAAGATAATTTCATAAGTTATTCCCTTCTTTCTTAAATTTATTGATAATTCTAATTAATTATTGCTTCTTAATTTTTTATTTATCTCTTCTAATTTTTTTCTACCCAATGGATACCAGAATATTAAAATAAGAGCAACAAGTGCGTAACAAATCGCAGGTACTAAAGTTGCAATATTCTTGATTCCTTGTGCAACTTCAGGAGTTTGTACTACAGCCTCTCCTGTTTTAGCAGAAACATAACCGATTGCACCTAGTGCAAAACCTGTAAGTCCACCTGCTGCTGCTTGTCCAATCTTACGTGCAAAGGAATACACAGAATAAATTGTTGCATCTTCTCTTGTTCCTGTTACAAATTCATGATAATCTATTACATCTGTAATAAATGCCCATATTACTGTTGTGAAAAAACCACTACATACTGCACCAAAGAACATAATAGAGATATAAATCACTGGATTTTTTATTGGTAATAAAAACAATATGAAATAGATAACTGCTGCTAAAATCATTGCAACAGAGGCAGCTTCCTTTTTACCAAACTTTTTAATAATGCCTCCAACAAAAGGTGCTATAACAAGAGGTGTACCAAGTTGTATGATTGACGCTACGGTTAATGCAGTTGTATTATTAAAATAATCTGTAAATAAATAACTATTAAGACCTGTACCTAATAAAGATGATAATAACAACACAATAGCTGCAGCGATAATTGCCAATAAAGCTCTATTATTTTTTAAGCCTTTTAATGTTGCTGATAATTTTACTTTTTCATTTTTTTCTGTTGTAACAATGCGCTCTGTAGAACTTTTATAACAAATCATATAGCAAATAAATGCTACGATAGCAAATGCAATTGCTGTATAACGCATATGTGTCTTATCTAGTGCACGTACAGTCGTTCCGTTTACTTCTTTTTCAACAAAGCAAAACATTGGAACAATGAAACCAATAAAAATACCTGCGATTGCAGCACCCATACTACGAAACGTTGATAGGCTAGAGCGCTCCACTGGATCGCTTGTAATAACTGCTGCCATTGAACCATATGGAATATTTACTGAACTATAAATTGTTCCCCAAATAAGGTAAATAGCAAACATTAAAGCAGTTCCTGTGATTCCTGGCATTTTTTGAATCGGTAATCCAAAAAATATTAAACAGCCAAATATTACAAGTGGCAATGACATTCTACGAATCCAAGGTCTAAACTTTCCTTGCTTTGTTGCCTTTCTTGAGTCGATTACTCGTCCCCAAATAACATCTGAAAATGCATACCATATACTAGCAACGACCAGCAATGCTCCAACTGCTGCAGGAGATATTCCTAGAATATCTGTGTAATACTTCATTAAATATGATGATATTAGCAAGAAAAATAAATCATTTCCTAAATCACCAAACATATAACCAAGCTTGTCTTTCATGCCAAATTGGTTCATTGTCTTTCACTCCTTCATACCATTTAATTTTACATAAATAATTTCAAAGCTTTTATCCAAACACTCACAAGATAATTGTCACAAGTTCTATGGTATAAGTACTTTTTGTAAGTAAATCATTTAAGTATGTTAAAATTATATCACTTAATATTTACTAATGCCTTATATATATTGCTATTTTATGTGGTAATTCTTGCTCATATATGTTAATATGGATATATTAATTCATGAAGGAGCAATATTTATGAACAATTCATCTAATTTTGTTGTTAGATATGATATGGAATCCCCAAATTTTGAACTAAATTATCTTATAACTACAACACCTTTTCATATAACTTACCATAATCACGATTATCATGAGATATTATATTTCGTATCTGGACGTTTAAGATATATGATTGAAGGTACTGTTTATAATTTAAGACCAGGAGATATTTTAGTAACCCATAATAAAGAAATGCATAAACCTATCCTGGATGCCTCAAAGCCATATGAACGATACGTATTATGGATTCATCCTAAGTTTATTAAGGAGCTAAGTGATAATTTTGTTAATTTATCATCTTTATTTGAACAAGTATCTCAAGGTGATAATCATGTACTAAGACCTTCTAGTTCCATGCATACGCTAATATCAAATTTATTTTCAAATCTTGTAGTAACAAATTCAAATAGTAAATTTGGCGATTCGTTATTACAAAAGAGTTACTTGACCGAATTACTAATTTATTTAAATCGTGTAAGTATGGATAATCAGTACGAATCAGAAGGTTCATCGGAGTATGATCCTAGAATAAATGATATAATTAAATATATTAATGACAATCTTCATGATCAAATCTCCCTGGATGACATTGCCGAAAAGTTTTACTTAAGTAAATATCATTTATGTCGATTATTTAAGAAAAATGTTGGAATGACAATCTATCAATACATTATGAAAAAGCGCTTAATTATAGCAAAATCTTTATTAATTAGCGGTTCCAATGTACGAGCAGCTTTTATAAGCAGTGGATTTTCAGATTACTCTAATTTCTTAAAATCTTTTAAAAATGAATTTGGAGTATTGCCTAAGAATATATGTAGCAATTTAAATAGAAATATGTTAGATAGTCAATTGAATGATGCAAATCTTTGATTTCCTTAGTCTGTTTAGGATACATCCTAGCACACCCGCAATCCAACAGTGACACAGAGCCAAAAAAACGTATTATCTCGTTTAACCCAAATAGTTTAAACGAAATAATACGTTTTTTTATTATGATTTTAATTATCTTGTATAGAAAACATGGCATCCAAGAACATAGTATTTTGAGTAAGATGAATATTTAGCACTACTCTTCATTATAAAACTCATATAATTTCCTATGTTGTTATTGCCTGCAAGAGCTTCTACTGCCGCTCTTTTACAGCTTTCTGTTACTTTAGATTTGAATTTTTCTACTCTTCCTGAGTTAGCACCAGAGAATTGACCAGGAGCATAGATAACATCTTCAATTGTGTTGCCCCAATGACCACTTAATAATCTATTTACAATAACGTTAGCAACTGCTAGTTGACCTTCGTAAGATTCTCCAAGTGCTTCCATAGCAACAACTGTAGCTACTAAATAAATTTCTTCATCTGTAGCTTTTATCGCTGCACGATTTGTTGTTTCTGGTTTATATTTTTTAGCATTTTCAAGGGATTTAGAAACTTCTGCCGCTTTCTTTGCTTTTTCTTCAGCTTCTTTTGATACAGCCTTGTCTAAATCAAAAATTTCTTCTGTAAATTCGCTAGTGATATAAGCAACACCTGTTTCTCCATATTGAATTGCTTCCCAACCTGGAGTAGATAAATCACTTTTTAATACGTAAGTTTCGTCTTGTTTTGCTTCTCCAAGAACTTCACTATCTGTACTAGCTTCACTACGGATATTCACCTTACCAGCTGTAATTTTTACTTTAAAAGCTGCAAGTTTTGTAGCTTGATCAATTGCTTCTTGATCAAAATATAAATAATCATTGTTGACATATCCAGTTACATTACCTGAAGAAATTTTAGTCCATTCTTCTCCACGTTCTATAATCTTTGCATATGCATTTTTATTTAATTTACCAACCACCTCTGAATCTGAAGATGCTTCTTTACGGATGTTTAAAGATTCATTTACATTTGCAATTACTTTATCAAAGGTTACAACTTCTTCTACTTCTTCTGGTGTTTCTTCGGTATCCAATGATAAAAGACCAATCTCCATTTCATCTTCACTGGAAGCTAAGCTTATTCCTTCGTTTGCATCAGAAGCAACTTCTGTTGTTTGTTCGTTATCGGTATTATTTTGTTCTTCATTGTTTGTGTAAGTATCATCTATTGTCTTATCCTCTAAGACAGCTCTCATACGAAAGTTAACGAATTCTTCTGAATTTATATCTTTCGTATCTGTAATATCTTCAAGATTAAGTAATACTGAAGTAAAAATTTCTTCCTGCTTTTCACTTGTACTCTCTTTTTCATAGTCTGCTGCAAAAACTTTCTTATCTCTATTTTTTAACTGGTTCTTTTGTAGTAAGAAAACATCTGCTAACATCATTGTGATGAAGAAACACATGCCAATTACAAGCAAGGTTGTAATTTTATACTTTTTATTCATGGTTGACTATTCCTTTCGATGTTTATAGCTGTCTTGAAATGATATCTGATAGATTAAATATCATCTTTGTTACAGAACAACTACATAATCTAATGAATTGTTACGAATTTATTACATGATTATTGTACCAAACATATGAAATTCTGTCAACCTCTGGAACAAGATTTATAATTTTCCAGCATTTATAAGGCTTTGAACTAAGTCGAATTATGAAATATTATTTACTTTATTACAAATCAGTTAACATTTTATTAATCCAGAACTAAATTTAGATATGCTTCACCAGCACCTAGCTTCAATTTACTATGATCTATATTTCCATAAAACATTCCAAATGGTCTTAGTGTTCCATCTTTTAAATGATTTTTAGAGGAGCGAAACTTGATTTGATTGCATTTAAAATCATCTGCAAGAGCTTGAAATACATAAGGAATTTTACTAGCACTTAAGGAACTTTCCTTCACAACAATCATCCCCTCATGAATATAATACATGATAAAATAATTGTCCTCTCCAATTATAATTTTCTTAGTTTTTCCACCAAGAAACTCATTTTCTTTTATGGCATATTCTATTTCAGATATCCCCCAATTAATATATCCAAGCCCTTCAAAAAACTCGTCTCTAAGTTTTTTATATTCAAATGGAGTGATATCTCCGATGATAACTTCTTCATTAATCTCATTTTCTTTGAAACTACTTGCAGTTACCATATTTGAAAGATCATCGAATTCTTTTTGCTCTTCCTTCATATAGAATAAAGTCTGGTATCCTTGCTTTTGATAATACTGAAATAATTGTTCATTGGCAGGTACTAAAATAGTAGCAATGCCTTGCCTTATAAGCTCCTGATTCGCATAGCGTAATAATTTACCAGCAATTCCTCTTCCTCGATAATTTACCAAAGTTCCTACCGCATAAACATAGCGGACTGGTATATAACCATCCGCTGTTCTCATAGTCGCTGGAAGTAAATTCAACATACCAACAACCTTACTATCTTCTTTATATATAAGTGTTTCTTTTTCTAAACAGTGTTCTGAGAAAAAGAAATCAATATACTCATCGCTATCACCAAAACATTCTTTCCATAATTCTTTAATTCCTTTAAGGTCCTCATCCGTTGCAAAAGTAATCATGAATATCTCCTTTTCTAAGAAACCCTCAATACTATTTTAGTAAGCAAATCAAACTAAATTAGTCTTGCTACATACTTATCTAATAAAATATCAGGATAATAAGACGTCTTTGCCTTTCTAAGGCCTTCATCCCCTAGGTCTTCCTCACGATTTACATACATATACTCCTGACAATTATGTTGTACAAATTGCTGATTTATCATAGGATAAGCTCCTTGAATATTCGCAAATGCTTTTTCAATATGAATATCAAAGGTATCTTCCGTAATTTGACTTCCAACCGTATATGCAATCACTTTTCCTTCTCTTCGTATAAGACCACCAACTAAACCTAATTCTTTGTAATTTGCAAAAGCTTCTTTTACTGCACAGAGCTCGTGATTAAGACTTGGATCATCAATGCAATTGTACATTTTGCACCATTCATCATTCATTATTAGACAATCCTTCATATTACTATCTGAAATATCTTCATAATTCCAGTCTGGATTGTCTTTGAATCTTGCAATATGATTTCTTTTTCCATGTAGTTTCTTTCCTGCAAGATTACTTAACTTCTCAACGGTATAAATATATTCTGACTCATCTCGATTTGTAGTAATTTCAAAGCGATTTGGAAATAATTCATTTAATACATCCGCTTGCTCTTTTATCATACTTCTTAAAATAAATGGAATGTTTTTTTCCTTTGCATCTTCCATTAATTTTTCAATCACTTTTTTGATATCTCCTTGGCCAGCTGGATAACTATAAAATCTTTCCTCATCCTTGCCACTTCTTGAACAATAAAAACCATCAACATTTGCTATCTCAAGTTGATATTGTTTGCTCCAAATATAATTATTTACAAATGTATATTCACAACTACGTGAATTTCCTTGTTGTAAACATTTTTCTATCCATTCTCTATCTGTTATTTGTATCGGTCTAAATTCAATCATAATTTTCCTTTCGTTGCTTTTCTACCATGATTCTCTTATGGTAATCCTACTGTCATTATTAATAATATTTATTCTTTCCGTAATGTTGATAATTATCATAAAAGTACACTTTATTATTCCATGAACAAAATGCGTATATACTCTTGTTACTCCGATTACTTCGCCGTCATTATAAGATAAATTAACAAAAACCTGCCTCCTTTTTGCAACCTGTAAATATGTAACAAAAAGAAAAGCAGGTATAATATTTCGCATTTTATTTTGTATTAACTCTTACATCAAAACCTTTTTTAACGAGTCCTTTGACTACACTATCAAAGTGCTCCGTATCAATACGTACAAATATTTCTTGAAGTCCCATTGTTTCTGTATTAATTATAACAATATTCTTAATATTACCATCGTATTTAGCAATGGTTTCTGTAATTCTAGCAAGTGTTCCCTTGTAATCATAAGAGTAGATTGTAATTGTATTATAATTTTCCCCATATAATTTCTGATATTCTTTAAAGATTGCTTGCTGTGTTACAATTCCAATGAGCTCTTCTTTCTTATCAACAACTGGAATAAAACGAAATTTTGAAGATATAAACATTCTTGCTGCTTCTTCAATTGGTGTATTCTCTGAAATCGCTAGTAATTTAGTACGCATCATCTCACGAACTGGCAATTTAACAAATTCCTCTTTCGTCCCAGTAAACTCACGAAAAAATGTCTCATAAATATGCTGTTTTGATAAAGCACCCGCAAATTTTTTGTGATCAACAACTGGCATTGATAATAGATTATGCTCATCTATAATAGCTAATGCTTCCTCTATTGTATTATCTATAGATATACATTTTAAATCAACAAAAGGTTTCATAATTGCTTTTACTTTCATAACATTCACACGCCTTCCTGCTAATTATTATGGATAATCATAACCCATTTTCGTTACTCTTAGTATATTCAATTACTAAGATAGTTCTATAATTAATTATAATAATTTTATACTAAAAAAGCAAGTTCAACTTGCATATTCATTGAAAACAAGATACTATTATACAAGAAAAACATTAGTTTTTTTATGATACATCTTCGCTGCTTGTTTTAAATACTTTATAACTGCGAAGTGATACTATGTTAAGTTACCTAAATACAAATTATGTTGATAAGGCTGAAATGATAAACTAGAAAAGAGGTAATAATATGAAACTATGGGGCGGGCGCTTCACAAAAGAAACCAATCAATTAGTACATAATTTTAATGCTTCCATTTCCTTTGACCAAAAATTTTATCATCAAGATATTAAAGGTAGCATTGCACATGTTACAATGCTTGCAAAACAAGGAATTTTAACAAACGAGGAACGCGATAAAATTATTACAGGCCTTGAAGGTATTCTAAAAGATATTGAAGATGGTACTCTATTAATAGATGGTGCTAGCGAGGATATCCACAGCTTTGTAGAAGAAAATCTTACAAAACGAATTGGTGAAGCTGGCAAAAAACTTCATACAGGAAGAAGCCGTAATGACCAAGTTGCTTTAGATATGAAGTTATATATTCGTGATGAGATTACGGAGATAAAAGAACTTGTGTACAATTTACTTTTAACTCTTCATACTCTTATGAAGGATAATCTTGAAACTTATATGCCAGGTTTTACACATTTGCAAAAGGCACAACCAACGACGCTAGCACATCATTTGGGAGCTTATTTTGAAATGTTTAAACGTGACCTTAGTAGATTAGACGATACTTATACAAGAATGAATTATTCACCACTTGGTTCAGGCGCATTTGCAGGGACAACCTACCCTTTAGATCGTGAATATACAGCATCACTTCTTGGCTTTGTTGGCGCAACGAATAACAGTATGGACTCCGTTGCAGATCGTGATTATCTCATTGAATTATTAAGTGCTTTATCTACCATAATGATGCATCTTAGCCGTTTTAGTGAAGAAATTATTATATGGAATTCAAATGAATATCGTTTTGTAGAAATTGACGATGCTTACTCCACTGGAAGTAGTATTATGCCACAGAAAAAGAATCCAGATATCGCAGAGTTAGTTCGTGGTAAAACTGGTCGTGTTTATGGTTCATTAATTTCTATTTTAACCACCATGAAAGGCTTACCTTTGGCATATAATAAAGATATGCAAGAAGATAAGGAACTAACCTTTGATGCTATCGATACCGTAAAGGGATGTATCTCATTATTTACTGGGATGCTTTCTACAATGCGTTTTCGTAACGATGTGATGGCTGCTAGTGCAAAGAACGGTTTTACAAATGCTACAGATGCTGCTGATTATTTAGTAAATCACGGCGTAGCTTTTCGTGATGCCCATGGTATTATTGGTGAACTTGTACTATATTGCATTGATAAAAATTGTTCCTTAGATGATTTAAGCATTGATGAATTTAAGAAAATTTCTCCAGTGTTTGAGAATGATATTTATGAAGCAATTAGCCTTAAAACCTGCGTTGAAAAACGTAATACCAAAGGAGCACCTGGTCTTATTGCAATGAAAGAAGTATTATCTTCAAATGAAATGTATTTAAATAATTTATCAAAATAAAATGAATGTAAACTAGCTAATAACTGCCTTTTATTATTCGGAGGTAAACACAATGAATATTTTATACTTCTTAACTCCCAAAAGTGATGTTACTTATGTTTATGATGATTTTTCATTCATCGAAACATTAAATGTACTTGAAGAAAAACGTTATTCCGCAATACCAATTATTAATAAAAATGGTAAATATATTGGTACTTTAACAGAAGGTGACATGCTTTGGGCAATTAAGAATGACTTTGATCTTTCTGTACAAAACCCTGAGAAAATTCAAATTACGCAGGTTCAAAGAAGAAAAGATAATCAACCAGTGAAAGCAGATGCTAACATGGAAGATTTAGTGAGCAAAGCGATGAGCCAAAACTTTGTACCAGTCATTGATGACAATGGTATATTTATTGGAATTATAACTCGAAAAGATATTATACAATATTGTTATACACATTGTGAAAAACAGGAAAAAGTACGTAAATAAAATATAAAAAAAGCTGTAACAAAATAGAATTATTTTTGATATGATGCCTGTCAAGCAGACAAGTATCATATCAATATAAATACTATTATGCTACAGCTTTTTTATTATTATATTTTTATCTTGCACTCTTTTCTTAAGAAATTTGATCAAACTTTCCATATCTCATTTTAGATACTTTTCTCTACGAGTAATAAAATACGAATAATACATTGTAATAATTACTCCCACAATTAGAAACCATACAACAAACCGATTCAATATTTTATTTTGTACTACTCCAGCAATAATCATCAATAGCCCTTCTATCGCTATAATATATCCTAAAAAACGATTGGATTTCCTCCAACAATTATTGTCAGTCATTGTCAAATGTGTTCTTATTCCCACAAGGTAATTTCTTCTAACCGTTGGTAGATAGTTTCCTAATATAATGAAACAAATTCCAAACCCGATGGGAGCAATCATTTTATAATTGATATCTATTGATAATCCCGTTGAAACACTTACCCATGAAGAAACAATCATCATAAGAACTAATGGCCATCGTAACTTATTGCCTACCACGGGATGTTTCATTAAACTACTGTTTCCTGAATCTTTCATCAAAATAAAATCATGAAATAATAATATGAGAATTGGTGCTGCACCAATTAAAAAAATATACTTTTTATCCACGTAATTATCTATTTGCCATTGACTATTCCAATGTATTCCTATCTTCCCATCAATGAAAAAATAACTTAATGCACAGCCTATAAATGATAATGTAGCAATTAGGTATATTAACACATCCGATTTTGTTCTTTTATTCTCCATAGATACTTACCTCCATTTTGTAGTTTACTATAATAATTCAACTATTTCTTATCGGTTTGAATTATTGTTGTCCATGATTGCTAAAATCAAAAAACCACTTTACAATGTCTTGAAAAACTGTTGTATTTAGAGAATAAACAATATTTTGTCCCTGTCTCTCATCAATAACAAGACCAGCATTTTTTAAAATACTTAAGTGATGACTAATTGAAGGTTTGCTAATTTGAAAATATTCTGCTATCTCTCCTGCGTTTCTATCTTTCTCTGATAATAATTCAAGTATCTTTCTACGAGTTGGATCTGAAAGTGCCTTAAACGCATCGTTCAATTTATCTCCCCCTTATAACTTAGCCACAAGTTGATCTGCCTTTTTATTTAAATTCAAATGCATTAAAATTGAAACTACCAAAACAATAACTATGGTTGTGATTACTAAAAGTTCATAATTAATAAAAGAAAACACAAATATCATTGCAGTAGGAATTCCAACTGTTACCATAGGGCTTAATACTCCAATCATTGAGGCTGCACTTTGCTTCACAACAACTGTTTCATTAGTCCAATCAAATACAGGAAATTTCAAATTAATAAATAAGCCGAATACCGCAGTAAAATACGAATATGAAAGCGGTAACAAGATATTTAGAAGCATTTGAACCGCATTTAATTTAAATTGTATTCCTAAGAGAATCCCGCCAATTAGCACCGTTGGAACCGTTAAAGTCAAGTTTACTAGCATCTTTGATAAAAACCAATCACTTGCTTTAATAGGAGCTGATTTTATAATCCATAAATTTTTACCTTCCAGCGATATGGATGAAGATGTTGTGGATGCCATCGCTACCATTAAAGCAATTCCAAATGGCAGAGTTTGTTGAATGACTGTAAGTGCCTCTTTTGTTTCAAGAATCAATTTAATTTGTTCTGGTTGAACAAAAAACATAATAATTGATCCAAGAATAAGAAAAATTAATCCAAAGCTTGTATTCATTACATAAATAGATGTTGAAAAATATCTCTTAAGCTCCTTTTTATACAAAGCCTTTAACGAACTTACTTGATTTACTTCCTTAAATTCAAATTTTGATGAGATTCTTTGTGCCATAATTCCAGAATTTAATTTTCTAAATAACTTACCAACAATTACAGCAAAAGCAATAAATGCAACTACCGATATAGCAATAAAGCCTATATATGCAATAACGTTTCCTTCCGTAATTCCTTGTAAATATAGTTCAGCAAGGGGATACATCTGATTCATCTGATCTCTAAGCATTGTCCCTATTTGAGCTAATTGCTGCTCATTTTGAATAAATAATAAGGCAACCATAAGAAACATAAAAAACAAAATTGATAATACTGTATTGATTGCATTTTTATATTTAAAACGGCTAGAAACAGCAGCTAATACAACTCCAATAACGGATGCAAGTATAATTGGTATTAACGGTATAAAAAATACAGACAAAATTGTTAAGATATAAAAACTTATGTTAGGGTGCGCTAGGTATCCGTATACAATAATTCCCGGAATCATAATAATAATCGTAAAATAAATATTTATGATATACAATAGCAATACTCTACTTGCTACTACTGAACTTGTTTTTACTGGTAAGGACATAACAAGATCGTAATCCTTAAAACCGAATAACGTTCCTTTCACCTTATAAATAGTTGTAATTAAAGTAATTAAACAGGTAACTGCCATCAGAAATCCTGGAAGTACATCAAGCTCTCCTACCATTTGCATCACACTGCCCATTGACATGCTATAGGAAAAGGAAATAAATGAAAAAAGAAGAAATCCTAGCCCTAATATAGCTAAGGCACTCATTTGTTTTTTCTTGTCCTTTTTTTTCTTTATATTTAAAAAGTCAAGTGCAGAGCCAATCTGCATTCTTGTTAATGTTATAATTTGCTTCATAACAATCTCCAATCCTTATTTTTCATCAACTAATTCCATAAATACTTCTTCCAAACTTTGATTTCCTTTTACATCATTGGTTAATCCAGAACTAATTAATTTTCCGCCTTTAATGATTGCGATTTTATTACAAAGTTTTTCTGCTACTTCAAGAACATGTGTTGAAAAAAAGATAGCACTGCCTTCTGCACATAGCTCACTCATAAATGTTTTTAATAAGTGGGATGCTTTTGGATCTAGACCTACAAAAGGTTCATCTAATAACATAAGCTTTGGCTTATGTATCAATGCAGAAATAATTGCGAGCTTCTGCTTTATACCATGAGAATAAGACCCTATGGAATCTCCTAAGTTTTGTGTAATATCAAAAGCATCTGCAAATTTTTTTATTCTCGTTTCTCTATCTGATTTTGCTACCTCAAATAAATCTCCGATAAAATTCAAATATTGGATTCCTGTTAAATGTTCATATAAATCAGGATTATCAGGGATATACGCTGTTAGCTTTTTACATGCAACTGGATCTTTTTTTATAGAAATTCCATTGATTAAAATTTCACCCTCCGTAAAATCAAGTACTCCAGCAATTGCACGTAGTGTGGTGGTTTTTCCCGCTCCATTATGACCAATAAACCCATAGATATCACCAGCCTCTACAGTTAACGTAAGATTATCTACCGCCTTCTTCGTATTGTTATAAGTTTTTGTAAAATTTTTAATTTCTAACATAATAATCCCCTTTCTTGCCCAGGTTCTTTGGGCAAAACAAGTTTGTGGTGTGTAAGCACAAACTTGCGTGTGAAAATTGTTTTCTATTTTCACACTAGCCTTCATGCTACTAAAGCCTCTTAATTTCAAATTGAAATGCTTTTTCAAATTTGCTGTTATAAATTTTTGTGTTATTTCGCTTTTAGTATATTGCTTTTTGTCATATTGCTTCTGTTATATCGCTTTTGTTATATCGCTTTTGTTATATTGCTTTGTTATACTGCTTTGTTATATTGCTTTGTTATATTGCTTTGTTATATTGCTTTGTTATAAATCGCCTTACTATAAAGCTTTTATTATATGTTAGATATTTAGACAATTGTCTAAATATCTAACAACAATATACATCACTCTAAAATTTTAGTCAATGAAAATTTCCAATTACATAATAATTTTTTGCATTATTTACATAACGCTAAAAATAACAATTCAATTCTTTATAATCGTACTCTGAACATTTATAGAATCATCATTCTTAGGTTATTTATCACATCACCATTCTTAGATATTTATAACATTATCATACCTTATTCATAAAATCACCATTCTTAGGATATTCATCACATCCCATTCTTAGGATATTCTTAACATCATATTCTTAGAATATTTATCACATCACCTTACTTAAGTTATCCATAGCATCACCTTAATTAGGCTAATCATAACATTATCGTACTTTAAAATTTTTATTGAATTCACTTACCCTGAATCTCTATATATTTACTCACAAAATTCCCTATTAATAATACTTAAAAGAATTTCTACATCTTCTGGTGCATTATTTTCAACCAATCTAGCTGCAGCAAGCACTGGCAACCAACTTAAGACCTCTTCCCTTGTTAGCTTTGCTTTATCACAATAGCATTGAAGATACAAATCTGCAATCTCACTTTTATAAAGAAGATATAGCAAATAAGTTCTACAAACATCCGCTGCTGCACAACCTAAGCTTGCGTCCACCCAGTCGATTATTTTAATATCAGAATCCGTTTTAATTAAATTAAGAACATGAAAATCACCATGACAAAGAGTATAATCCACATTTAAATGACCAAGTTTCTCAATACATTTTTGTTTCAATTCCTCACTAATTAATGTAGTCCACTTTATTTTACTCTGTAATTTATCCTTAAGTAATGGAATTCCTTCGACATTTTTAATCTGATGTACCCTTTGTTGTATTAAAACGGATTGTTCAATATAGTCAGCTCCATGCACACTATCCTTAAGAAGCAAGTTTCCTAATGTTTCTCCATTCACATATTCCATTACAATTGCCGTACGATCTTTTATACTAATTACATCATAAAACTTTGGAACCGGAAGTCCTGTATTATAAATACGATTTAGAATTTTTGCCTCAAATTCTACATTATTACTTCCGTAATCTGGCTTAAAAACCTTAATTGCTTTATTTTCATATAAGTATACATCTGCCTGTGCTCCACTTCCTATCAACTGGGTAAAATATGTATGATCCATATGCCCTCCTATAAATTTGTAAAATAAAGGTATTTTTAACTACTCCCATTTTAACATAAATATTCCTCAAGTAAATATATTTATATATAATTCAAACATTTCATTAAATTAGTGCTTTTTCACTATATTTGTATAATATTATCAGATTTTGTTGACAAATGCCTTTTGCTAAATTAAAATATTTATTAATATTTAATTATTTTTTTATTTTCTTAATATAATCTTATAATTTTTATTTAAAGGTGACCATATTGAAATATATAAAATCTAAATATTTATCAATCATACTACTGCTAGGTGTTTCGTGTATTATGATTTGGATTTTCGGCTGCCCAATAAAAAATTTCACAGGGCTTTCCTGTGCTGGGTGCGGAATGACAAGAGCTTGGCTTTCATTACTAAGATTAAACTTTAGTCAGGCATATTATTTTCATCCATTATTCTGGAGTGTTCCCATCATGCTATTTTTAATCGTTTTCAACGATAAACTAAGTAATAAAAAGAAATATCTATTTTGGGGATGTATTATTTCACTTTTTTTAATTGTATATTTTATAAGACTTTTCGGCGAAAGTTCTATCGTTACATTTAACTTTAAGGAGTCTATAATTTATAAAATACTTTTTAATAGGAGGAGTTAATTTAAGATGCTTAAGACAAATAGGGGGATTCTGCGTTTATTTATACTTTCTTTAATAACTTGTGGAATTTACGGAATTTTCTTTTGGTGGTCTGTTTGCGAAGATTTAAATACAACAGGCCAAAATGATGGAAAAGATTCACCAAATATCATCGTGGTATATCTTTTAACAATCATTACATGTGGTATTTATTATTACTACTGGCTTTATAAGCAAGGAAATCGTCTACAATTTACTATTCATGGCATGGGTGGATCCTGTCAGGAAAACGGAACAACTTATCTACTATGGCAAATTATTGGTGTTATTCTCTGTGGTTTAGGACCAATCTATGGTACTCATTTATTTTTAAAAAATCTAAATCAGGCTTGTGCACTTTATAACTCAAGAGTTATAAATCGTTAATTATAAATGAATTGACCAGCGAACATCGTCGCTTTAGCGACATATTTCATTTTTAGTAAGTACGCATATTTAGCGGAGCGATTTTAAATGATAAGAAAAAGCATTTCTGCTTTTATTTACTGTTATAAAAAAAGAAGTGAGTGGCCGACTCACTTCTTAACTTCCTAACTTCTATTGTTGCGCTCCTCCTAGGTTTTTAATCCAGCGAATCGCAAGATCAATCCATCCTTCACATTCTGGCTGTATACTTCTACCATCAGAATTCATCGTTTCTTCCGTAGCTAAGCTAAGTCCATGTTTTCCAACTGGATACATATGAAACTCTGTTGAGATATTGAATTTTCTTAAGGCAGAAACAAGTAATAATGAATTTTCTACTGGAACACTTGCATCTGTATACGTATGCCAAACAAACATAGGTGGTGTATTAACACTTACCTGCTTTTCTAAGGAAAGCTTATCTAAAAGTTCATCATAGCGATCCCCTAACACTCGAATAAATGAGTCGCGATGTGCAAACTCTCCAGAAGTGACTACTGGATAGCATAATAAACAACCATCTGGTTTAATCATATCTTTCGTTGTATTCAATTCTTTAGAAAGCCAGTCCTCACTCCAAAACATTGCAAGACTTCCTGCTAAATGTCCACCTGCTGAAAATCCTGCAATCACAATACGATTCTCATCAATATTTAGTTCTTTTGCATGCTCGCGAACATATTTTACGCTTGCTGCTAACTCTAATAATTGCACTGGATATGTCGTTGGTGCTACATGATAGCGTAATACAAATGCATGATAACCACCAGCCATCATTCGTAACGCAATTGGCTCTGCTTCACGATCAGAAGTATGTGAATATCCACCACCAGGACAAATAATTACTGCTGGGCGTTTTCGATTTATGTCAATCTGAGCTGTGTTGTCTATAATATAGGAATATAACTTAGCAGGCTCTTCCACACCTCTATTCGGAATTTGAATTGAAATCTCTTGATGAATCATCTGGCACTCTCCTTTTCCATTTTTAACATTTGTTCTTGATTCGAGAGGAAAACTATATTTCGACTTTCCTTAAACTACTGGTAGTCGTATCTTCATTCTGAAATCTATTTCTAATTTTAACACTCAAATCATTTGATAATACTATAAAATATTTTTTATTATGGGGATGCGGCAAACTAAATAGCTTTACCGCATCCCCATAATTTTTTAATGGAAACATAAGCAGACTCACATTTCCTAAATCCCTATTATTTTATCATATAATACTACAATTTTCCACAATTTTTCACACACTAACAGTTCCCTTTACATGAAAAACTCCATCGTATTGATTCTTTGTCTCCTTAAAAATAACATGGCTTACATTAATAACAGTAATATCTTCCAAAGATAAAATAGTTTTCTCTATCTCTTTTGCACGCTCCATATCAAGTGAGGCAAAGGCTTCATCCAAGAATAAAATACTGGCCTTAGCTAGCATAGCTCTAGCAATAACAATACGGCTACGTTCTCCACCTGAAATATTTTTACCATTATCATATAGCATCGTATCTAATCCATTTGATAATGCCTTCACAAATTCCATTAATCCAGATGATTGAAGCGCTCTCTCAATTTCTTCTTTGGTATAGGATTTATATAAGGTAATATTATTTAAAAGGGTATCCTCAAAAATAAATACTTGCTGTTCCACATTAGCAATCATGGAGAAGTAATCTTCTTTTTTCACATCTCTTAGAGGAATTCCATCAATAAAAATCTCACCAGTAGTAGCCTTAAAATACTTTCTAAGTAACTTTAGTAAGGTTGATTTGCCACCACCGCTTGGTCCTACAATTAAGTATTTACCATTTTTCTTAATAGTTAAATTTACATCTTCTAATATTGGCTTTTTATCATCATCCTCATAATGAAAGCCCACATCCCTCAATTCAATTTTATCCTTAAATTCGTGTAATGCTTCCTTTTCCTCATAAGTATCCGAATTATTTAAACTATTACTAATTTTTTTACTTAATTCGTTTGAAGAAAAGACTTTCGGAAATGCCTCGCTTAACATCATAAGTGGCCATGCCATTCTTCTCATTCCCTCAGATACAATCAAAATGCCAGCTACTGTAATTTTTCCTTGGATAGCTAGATATCCTAGTGTACAAATTACGATATATAAGGATGTATTCATTAAAAAATTTTGAGCAGCGAAAATAAAACTTAACATACGTTCAATTAAATAACCTTTTTGTTGTATTGCTTCACTTTTCCCATAGTAATCATTTTTCACTTTATCTACAAGATTATTGGTCTTAACAATATGAAACGCTGATAAAACTTCCTTAATATATGAGGTATAACTATCAAACATATCACTTCGTTCTTTATAAGATTTGCTGACAGGTTTATTCATAAGAATCGATATCAGCACATTAACTCCTGTAACTCCTATGGATAATAATATCATCCATGGATTTACGGTAGCTATAATCCACATACCAACAGCAAAGTTAGCAAGCCCATTTCCGATGGAATAGATTCCTTCGATAAAATTGACATCAAGTGTATTACAATCGTTGGTTAACTTTGATAAATAATTCGCCGTATTCTCTTTCTGAAATTCTGAGATATCTTTACGAAATACCCCGTTCACATAGAATCTCTTCATTGTTATATTGGCATTTTTACGATACCAGCCTTTTGTTAATGAAGTTATAATTCCAATTGGAATTAAAAGACTCGCAAATAAAATAAGACTAGGTATCTTTCTCGTTAAGTTTTCTATATCACCAATTAATGCATAATCGAGAAGGCCCATCATTTTTACATATACCATACCATCAAGAAAAGTGCAAAGTGTCGCAAATAATAGCGCAATTATCATCTTTGGTGTAGCTTTAAATACTTGTTTTAACATGTGATAGCCTCCCCGAAGTAATCCTTTGCTGCATATTGATTCACCCTACCATTTTTTATTTCAAGTATATAATCATATTGCTCTGTAACACCCTCATAATACCTGTGACTAATTGCAATTACTGTTTGTTCTAGGGATAAGAATAGCTTTTCAATCTCTTTACCAAGCTCCTCATTCAAGCTAGAAGTCCCCTCGTCAACAAATAAAATTTCAGCCTCTTTTGCTATGGCTCTTGCTATGGAAATCCTTTGACGCTGTCCACCTGAAAGATTCTTACCATTTTCTAAAAGTACTTCATCAAGACCTAGAGCTTTATCTGCTATCAAGGTGTCTAATTGGCATGCCTTAACAGCAAACTGTATGCGTTCATTGGGAATCTCTTTATATAGTGTTATATTATTCCTAATTGAATCTTCAAATAAAAATACATCCTGATAAATAAATGCTACTTTATCTTGGAATTTCTTATCCTCGATATTCTTATACTCAATACCATCTGCTAAAATTGCACCCTCGTAATTATCGTATGTTTTTGCAAGTAAATTCATAAGTGTCGATTTTCCGGCACCACTTACCCCTTTGATTAAATATTTTTTACCTTTTTCAATTGTAAAATTAGCATCCTTTAAAATTTCCGTATTCTCATATGCAAACTTTACATGGTCAACTTTAATTTCTTTTACGTCAGAAAAATCTCCACTCTGATATTCCGATGCTTTAACCTCATTCTTCTCTTGTACTGATGTAATTTTCTCATAAATATTAACCGAAGCTTTTATTGTATTCCAAAGAGGAAATGCTTCAATTAAATTAAAGCTCATGGCAGATGCAAGTTGAAAAATAAAGGTCGCTTTTGCTAGAGACATTCCATTTTGAAACCCAAGACATAAATAAATCATAACTCCACACATTATGACATATCCAACAATATTAATTAAACTTCTCTGTCCCTCCGAAAATATATTAAACCAATTCTTTTTTCTCTCTACTTTTTTTATAGAATCCAAACTCTTTTGTAAAAATTTATCTTCAATACGATTTAATTTTAAGATTTCTAAACCATTGAATGTATTTCCCATTTCAGTGGTAAACTCTTCGTTAAGAGTAGAAACTTCGCCTTGAAGAGACACCGTTTTATTGGAAAATATTCTTGATATCCCATAAAGTATAATAGATACAAAAAGCATCACAACTGCTAAGATTGGTTCCATAAACACCAAACAAAGAAAGCATAATACAAACATACTTATATTGATTAGATAGTTTAAGAGACTTATAAAAAATTTAGATTCAAAGGTATTGATATCGTTAATAAGATTCGAGATGTAAACCTCTTTTGATTTTTTTGAAAATTGTTTAAATGACATCCCAATAATCTTATCAAAGGCTTGTTTCCTTACATCTAGTATCGTATCTCTCATATATCCAATACGTAGCATACGAGATATAATAAAATTTGCTCCCATATAGATACAGGCAACCATCGTGATGATTACTACATATATGTAATTTGATTTCTCACCTTTTTCTACTGCACCAAGTATTAATGCGAAAAGCCCCATATTTATAAATCGCTCTATATTAAACATAAATGATGCAATAAGATACTGAATAAACTTACCTCTACGCTTCCACAACAGCTCTTCCATGGAATTCCCACCCTATTTTCTTAGCTATTTTGTTAGCTATTCTATTTGTTTCCTACCTATTCTATTTGCTTCCTACGATTCTATTTTTTTCTACGATTCTATTTTTACTGCGATTCTATTTGTTTCCTATGCTTCTATTTGCTTACCATCAATAAAAGTATATAAAACTTTTGTAGAAGATTCTAAAATATCTCCATCTGCGATTACGATATCTGCATCTTTTCCAACTTCCAGGGAACCTACTCTATCTTCTATTCCAATATGTAATGCTGGATTTATTGTTATTGCTTGTAATGCATCAAATGCATCCATTCCAGACTTCACTGCAAGACCTGCACACAATGATAAATACTGTTGTGGTGTTACAGGGCTATCAGTAATAATGGATACCTTTAGGCCAGCCTTTGCTAAAATCCCTGGTGTTTCAAATGTTTTATTGCGAAGTTCATACTTTGTGGCATGCCCAAAAGATGGTCCTACTGCAACTGGCACATTCTCTTTTACAAGTTCATCTACAATTAAATGTCCTTCGGTACAATGTTCAATGGTAAGTTTTAGATTAAATTCTTTTGCAATTCGAATTGCTGTAAATATATCATCTGCACGATGAGCATGACATTTTAAAGGAATTTCACGATTCAATACTGGAAGAAGTGCTTCTAATTTCATATTAAACGCTGGTTTTTTAGTAATATCATCTCCAGCGGCTAACAGTTTTCCTTGATATTCTTTTGCTTGAAATAAAATCTCACGTAACTTTGCAGCTGTAGACATTCTAGAGCAATTGTTTTTATCCTTATAACATCTTTTTGGATTTTCACCAAATGCACACTTCATTGCTACCTGTTCTTTTATTATCATTTGGTCTACTCTCTTACCAGTCATCTTAATCGCTGTAAATGTACCACCAACTACATTTGAGCTTCCTGGACCAGTGGAAACGGTTGTTACACCGCCAAGTGCTGCTTGATGAAGCGTCTCATCCAAAGGATTAATTCCATCAATGGCTCTTAGATGTGGTGTTAAGATATCATTGTATTCATTGTAATCCTGGCCTTCAAAACCAATACCATACCCATCAAGTCCAATGTGACCATGTGCTTCAACTAAACCTGGATAAACATTTAAACCTTCTGCATTAACCACATTAACTTCATCTTTCACCAAAATATCTTTTTCTATTTTGATGATTTTCCCATCCTCTGCTAAGATATCTGCAACGTATGCTTCTTTATGTATAGCGTCATGTATTTGACCACCCTTAATTAATAGTTTCATAATTTTCCTCCAATTGTAATAATATTAAATTAAATCAATGATTCCAGTGTAAGAAAGTATTTTTAAATTTCCCAAAATGAAACGCCTCTTATATGAGAATTCTTTAAGGACTTTAATACTTGTACACCTAGAATTATATTGAAAATATTGCCAATATACAAGTGATATTTTTTATTATGAATTTATAAACATGCATTTACTCGTATTAGATTTTTAAATTATTTATTTTTTTCTTTTAAATTTTTAATTTGGTAATTGGGAACGTATATTCCATATGATAATTTGAAAAATATATTCCAAGCTGTAAGAAAAGAAGTTGAATTTACCTTTTCAATTCACTATTTCAGATGTTAACGTTGGTTTTTTCCCTTAAGATTGACAAATACCATAAAGCTTACTATAATTGATTATGTATACGCTTTCTTAATACGTAACGTAAAGGAAAGTAAAAATAATAACATTTATAGGAGATGATAATTTGGACCCCAGTGTCGCCACGCAATTAGTTATTTTAGTTATTTTATTAGTGTTATCTGCTTTTTTCTCATCTGCAGAAACCTCCCTCACAACCATCAATAAGCTTCGTATTCGAAGTTTAGTGGATGAGAATGTTCGAGGAGCAAAAACTGTTAGTATTATTATTGAGGATCCCTCAAAGATGCTAAGTGCCATTTTAATTGGTAATAATATCGTTAATCTATCCGCTTCCGCACTTACTACTGCACTTGCCATTAAATTATGGGGCAATACATTTGCAGGTATTGCAACCGGTGTTTTAACTATTATTATTCTTATCTTTGGTGAGATTACCCCAAAAACAATTGCAACCATTCATGCAGAAAAGCTTGCTCTTGCTTATGCACCAATTATTTATTTTTTAATTCAGTTGTTAACTCCAGTTGTATTTTTGATTAATAAACTGTCCTTAGTACTATTACTCATTATGAGAGTAGATCCAAACAAGAGAAATACAATCATAACGGAGAATGAATTAAGACAATTTGTAGATGTTAGTCATCAAGAAGGTGTAATTGAAAGCGAAGAGCGAAAAATGATAACCAACGTGGTTGATTTTGGAGATTCACTTGCAAAAGAAGTAATGGTACCACGTATTGACATGTCATTTGCAAATACAGAGATGTCATACAGCGAATTAATTGAAGCCTTTCGAGCTGATAAATATTCCAGAATGCCAGTTTATGCAGAAACACGTGATAATATTATTGGTATCATAAACTTGAAGGACGTATTTTTCTTTCGTGGAGATGAATCCGATTTCAATATAAAAGACTTTTTACGTGAACCATTTTTCACTTACGAATATAAGAAGACCTCTGAATTGCTACATGAAATGAAACGTGATTCCATACCAATGGCTATTGTACTTGACGAGTATGGTGCAACCGCTGGTCTTATTACACTTGAAGACCTCTTAGAGGAAATCGTTGGTGAAATTCGTGATGAATATGATGGAGATGAGGTTGACTCTATTATTCCTCTTGGAAATAACGAATATCTTGCAGAAGGTGCTGCAAAACTTGAAGATATTAATGAAGAACTTGGCCTTTCACTGGAATCTGAGGACTATGATTCTATTGCAGGTCATATCATTCACTTACTTGATCATTTGCCAGCTGAGGGTGAACAGATTACTGAAAATCATGTAACCTTTACAGTACAGGCTGTTGATAAAAATAGAATAGATAAAGTTCATATTTTCGTTGACCGTGAATCACTTGATTCTGATGACGAAGAATAGACTATTAAATAAACAATAGGAATCACACCTTTGGAACTTTCTATTGTATAAATTAAAAATGCTGTCTGCAAAGTGCATTTCATAATATATGAAAGCAAATTGTTAGACAGCATTTTTCATGTGTAATAAAATATTTTCTTTCCCTTAAAGGCCTATCCTTTTATAAGTCAAAAATTCTTGTAGCAATTGAAAAATATACTAAAATGGAACAAGTATCTACGATTGTTGTAATTAATGGAGCCGCCATTAAGGCAGGATCTAATTTTAGTTTTTTTGCAGCCATAGGTAACATACAGCCCATTAACTTTGACATCCATACAGTTACCATAATCGTTAAACCTATTACAACTGCTAGTCTTAATTGATGATATTGAATCATGATACGGATTCCATTGGCGATTGCTAATGCTAATCCTACAACAAGTGCTACTAAAGTTTCTTTTGAAACTACTCGAAAGAAATCTTTAGCGCGAATTTCATCAATTGCAAGTCCACGAATAATTAAAGTAGCACTTTGTGAGCCACAGTTACCGCCAGTTCCCATAATCATCGGAATGAAAGATACCAGAATAGGAATGGCCGCAAAGGCATTTTCATACTTAGTAATTAGAAGCCCTGTAATGGTAGATGAAAGCATTAAAATTAATAGCCACATAATACGATTCTTCGCATGCTTAAAAACAGACGTATGAAAATACGTATCATCCGATGGATTCATCGCTGCCATCTTTTCAAAATCTTCCGTGTTTGCCTCTTGAATTACATCCACAGCATCATCGATCGTAATAATACCTACTAAGCGATCCTCTTGGTCAACAACTGGAAGTGCTAATAAGTCATACTTATCAAATTTTTTCGCAGCTTCTTCTTTATCTTCTAGTGTATTTACTTTAATTAAATTCGTATTCATGATATCGGCAATACAAGTAGACATATCCGCTAAAAGGAGCTCTTTTACTGTTACAATTCCTTCTAGATGTCTGCTTTTATCAAGTACATAACAAGTATATATGGTTTCTTTATTTACACCATATTTACGAATACGCTCAAAAGCATCTTCAACCGTCATAGAAGCTTTTAAATCAACGAATTCAATGGTCATTACACTTCCAGCGCTATCGGATGGATAATTTAAGAATTCATTAATTAATTGTCTTTGTGTTGGGTCAGCTTGACGTAAAATACGTTTTACAATAGTAGCTGGCATTTCACCAATTAAAGCAATCGTATCATCTAGGAACAGCTTACTAGTTACTTCCTTTAACTCTTTATCGGTCATTACATGAATTAGTCTCTCTTGTAATTCAGGCTCCATAAATGAAAATGTCTCTACTGCAGCATCTTTATTCAATAAACGATATACCACAAGCATATCCTTATCTTCTATTTCTTCCAATATCTGTGCAATATCTGCACTATTTATAGTTTCAAGTAAATGCTTTAAATCATTATACTTTTTTTCTTCTAATAATTCTAAAATTTGAGTTTCCAAATCATTACCCTCCTATCTTTTTGTACACATTTGACTAAAATCCCACAAACAAAGAGTCTTTTATACTTTTAACAAAAGAATCTGTGTATAACTTTCTCTCCTTTTATGGAAATCTCGGTCACTTTATAACTACTACTAGTTTATACAGATATTCGGGCATAAAACATTACAGGCAATAAAATTTTATTTTATTAAAATTCGAGGCTTAGAAAATGCATGATGTTACATAATATATGCACTTTCAAGCTACGCCCTTTGGGTTTTATGCCGCTACTACTGCAACTGTCATCCATTATCCTCACCTCTCCTTTTATTGAACTTCATTTAAATTACTAACTTAATAACTCTATCTATATTCTGTTTTAAAATTTCATTTTTCTACTTATTATTAAAATAATTGTACTTTATCTATCGATTTGAACTATATATATCATTTCGTTTTTACTTTATCGACTTATATATTCTATATATATCAGTTTGTATTTTACAGTATCGATTTATATTTTCTATATATCATTCTTATTTTACTTCATTTTGAACGAATTAAGCAAAAAAAATATCACCGATTTAACTCTAATAGATTGCGATTTATTGCATCTATACATTCGTTAAGACAGTGATAGGTATTATTCTTTCTCATAAAAATCTATGATTTCGTTTAAACAATCCTGTAGTATTACCCACCGTCCAAGCTTTAGCATCGAAGGGCAATGAAATTGCATTAGATTATGCCTTGAAGCGACATAACCTGCTAACCAACTAATAGTGTCTCCATTATTTCGCGGTAGCAATCCGTATCCCTTCGGTAGCCTCACCTACCGAAGTAAATTCTATGTTAGTCTACTATGTTCCTATTCGTTTGTCAAGAACAAAGATTTTATATATTAAAAATAAGAAGACTTATGCAATGAAATCATCTATCAAATGAAAACAAAGCATAAGTCTTTCTACATGTTTAAATATACACCAACAAATAAAGTAGTGTTTTGTCGGAGAAATCATTTTATTTTAACATTCTAATTAGAAACGCTTACCGCAATTTCCAGCACAACTGCTACATGCACCAGAATCACAATCGGAATCCATTTCACCATTATAAACGGCTCCATCTAAATAAGCTGCTGCTGCGATATCAACATCTCCTTGCATACCTGGAACTACTAAAATACCATATTCCATTAATAGACTCATTGCTGGTGCACCAATTCCACCACAGATCACAACATTAACGCCTAATTCTTTCATAAGGTTTGCAACTTCTTCATGTCCAGAGCCTGTATTTTTAATAACCTCTCTATTTAGAAGATTATCGCCTTCTAATTCATAAACTGTAAAGTTTTCGCAATGACCAAAATGTTCACTTACATTACCAGCTTCTGTTGAAGCAACAGCAATTTTAACATATTCGCTCTTCTTTGCTGTTTCCACAGGTAGTATTTTAGCGATTGTATCTGCTGCTTCATCAAGCCAAGAGCCTTGTAAATCTTCAACATTTCCACCGTCAATTGCTTCTGCAATGGATGGGTCAATTGGTAACTTAGCAAGTACAGGGATTCCATATTTCTTTGAAATCTCATCAATATGACTCTTACCAAACACTGAGATACGTTCTTTACAATTTCCACATTCGATGTAACTATAGTTTTCTACAAGTCCTAAAATAGGTATATTCATTTCTTTTGCCATATTAACAGCTTTACCAACAATCATAGAAACTAATTCTTGTGGGCTTGTTAAAACAATAATACCATCAAGTGGTAGAGATTGGAATACAGTTAGTGGCACATCACCAGTTCCTGGAGGCATATCCACAAACATATAATCTACATCGCCCCAAACAACTTCTGACCAAAATTGTTTTACTGTACTAGCAATTACAGGGCCTCTCCATACAACTGGAGTCTCTTCATTTTCAAGTAATAAGTTAACAGACATTAACTCAATACCATTTTTTGTAATTTCAGGTAAAAGACCAAGTTCATTTGCTTCGGCTAATTTATGTATACCAAATGCCTTAGGAATGGATGGTCCAGTAACATCCGCATCTAATATTGCAGTTTTATAACCTTTACGATTTAAAAGTACGGATAAATAAGAAGTAACAAAGGACTTACCTACTCCGCCCTTACCACTTACAACGCCTATTACCTTGCGTACACGGCTATATTGATTCATTGGTACTAAGAAATCTTCTTTGGATGGTTGTTTGGAACCACAGCTGGATGCACAACTTGAACAGTCATGGGAACAGCTACTTTCTTGTTGATATACTTCTTCACTCATAATATTTCTCCTTTTTATTTATAGGGCAATTATGTCCTTAATTAATTATAGATAAATTACTCTGGCATGGAATACATACAGCATTTACAGATTGGAGATCTATCACAAGGAGCCTTTGCTACCTCGTAATTTCCGCCTTCAATCAAAACACTACTGCCAGTGCATAACGCCTGCGTTGATTTTTTTCTACCAGAATATAATATACGTTGGAATGTTCCACGAGAAATCTGCATTCTCGTTGCCGCCTCTTCTTGATCTAGTCCTTCGAAATCGCACAAACGCATTGCCTCTAGCTCATCCACATTAATTGTGATGTAATTTTCAATTCCAGCTTCGGAATAAAAATTTTTATTCTCAAACTCAGCGCAAATCCTTCTACACTTCGCATTTCTAGACATCGACAGCCCCCCTCCAATACTATTATATATTATGTGCAAATGCACAATTAAATTATACAACTTCATGTTGATTTGTCAAGTTTCGTACCAGAAGTTCTTACATATTCCTTCATCATTTTTTTCATTACAATAAAATACGTAATTCCAAGTGGAACAGCTGCTCCAACCCAAGCAAGTGGTCCAGCAAAACAAATACCAAGATATCCAATAAGATTTGGTAATGTATAAGCTACTACACTTCTTACAACAAGTTCAAAAACTCCAGCCAATAAGGGCATAAAACTTCTTCCAATTCCTTGTAATACATTTCGATATACAAAAATCATACTTACAAATGCAAAGAAATAAGAGCAAGTTCTAAGATATAGCATCGCTGCATTAATGATTTCAGGGTCTCTTTCTGATAAAAAGAGATTACACAAAGGCTCTCCAAACACATTCATAACAAAGATGGCTAATGCACAAAAGATTAAAGATAAATTTGTACATTTTTCCACACCCTCTTTGATACGATCAATTCGATTTGCTCCTAGATTCTGACCTGCATAATTAGCCATGGTTACTCCAAAGGTTATGGCTGGTTGCATGACCAATTGTTCCACTTTTGAAGCTGCTGTATAGGCCGCTATCTTTACGGAACCAAACAAATTTAGTGCTCCTTGTAAAACAACAATTCCAATTGCAGTTACAGAAAATTGAAACGCCATTGGTAAACCTATCCTTAGATGTTTCCACGCAAACTTCCAATCCATCTTAAAATCTTCCCGCGTTAGATGTAAGATAGAGTATTTTCTCTTTGTATAAAAAAAGCATAAGATACCTGAAACCGCCTGTGAAATAACTGTGGCCCAAGCAGCTCCAGCCACACCCATATGAAATACAATTATAAATAATAAATCAAGCGCAATGTTTAAAATAGATGAAACGATTAAAAAATAAAGCGGTGTCTTACTATCCCCCAATGCTCTTAAAATGCACGCAAGCATATTATAGAGTACCGTAGCTGCAATACCCCAGTAAATCACGACGATATAATTATACGCATCCTTAATAATATCGTCTGGTGTATTAATTAATTTTAACAAAGGCATCGTTGTGAAAACGGATAATAAAGTGATTATTATAGTGATTGCCACACATAATATAGTTGATGTTGCTACTGATTTTCTAACTCCCTTTTCATCCCTTGCACCGTATCTTTGTGCAACAACAACCGCAAAACCACCAGTAATACCCGTGATAAATCCTATAACTAAAAAATTAAGCGGCCCTGTTGTTCCAACAGCTGCAAGTGCCTTTGCATTCATAAATCTACCAACAATCATTGTATCGACCATACTATATAATTGTTGAAATATATTACCTATTAATAAAGGAATCGAGAAATGCACCATTAATTTCATCGGACTTCCATTTGTCATATCATGACCCTTTAAATCTTTCATGCTTGTTATCCTTCCAAAAAAATTAATTCATATTACTGAATACAATTTGCATTTTTTAAAGTTATATACAAGCTTTTCATTTCCAAATAAAGAAATTTAAACAGACAAAAGAAAAAACGAAGTAAAGTCTCGTTTTGCATAAAGGAACAAAATAATTTCTTACATAAAAAATAGTAGAGTATTGGATAATAATTTCACCAAATACTCTACTACTTTTAATAAATTCTTATTGAATTAGTTTTCAATTAATTTCTTTTTCTTAGTCCAGCTCATTAAACCACGAAGTTCTTCTCCAACTTTTTCAAGTTGATGATCTGCTTCAATTCTTCTCTTAGCAAGGAAATTAGTACATCCGATTTGATTTTCAAGAAGCCAATTTCTTGCAAATACACCTTCTTGAATATCCTTTAATACTTGACGCATTGCATTCTTAGTATCTTCAGTAATAATCTTAGGTCCTGTTATGTAATCACCGTATTCTGCTGTATTAGAGATAGAATATCTCATACCTGCAAATCCACTTTCATTGATTAAGTCAACGATTAACTTCATTTCATGAATACATTCAAAATATGCACTTTCAGGTTCATATCCAGCTTCAACTAATACTTCAAATCCACACTTCATAAGTTGTGTAACACCACCGCAAAGAACTGCTTGCTCACCGAAAAGGTCAGTTTCAGTTTCTTCTCTAAATGTTGTTTCTAGTACACCAGCTCTTGCTCCACCAATTGCAAGTGAATATGCAAGACCAAGGTCATGTGCTTTTCCTGTAGCATCTTGATGTACTGCGATAAGACAAGGAACACCTTGACCTTCTTCATACTGACTTCTAACTGTATGTCCAGGTCCCTTAGGTGCAATCATTAATACGTCAACATCTGCTGGAGGAATGATTTGTCCAAAATGAATTGCAAAACCATGTGCAAACATTAATGCGTTTCCTGCCTCTAGATTTGGCTCGATGGATTCTTTATACATTTTAGCTTGTTTTTCATCATTGATTAAAATCATGATGATATCTGCTTTCTTCGCTGCTTCTGCTGCTGTATAAACTTCAAATCCTGCTGCTTCTGCTTTTGCCCAAGACTTGCTTCCTTGGTATAAACCAATAATGACATGAACTCCTGATTCCTTCATGTTAAGTGCATGCGCATGTCCTTGACTACCATATCCAATAACAGCTACTGTTTTACCTTCTAATAAGGATAGGTTACAATCATCTTGATAATAAATCTTTGCCATTTTTATTCCTCCTAAATATGTATTTATTTATATTCTACCGGTTCCTTGAAAAATCAAGGGGGCTGATATACAAAATTAATTATTCTTCTATAAACTCTGCAATATCTCCAGAGCCTCGTACTAAACCTGTTATTCCAGTACGAACAAATTCAAGTATTTGAAAGCCATCTAATAGTTTAATAAAAGCATCTACTTTTGCTTGATTTCCTGTTAATTCAATCATTAAAGATTCAGGAGCTACGTCAACAATTTTTGCTCGGAATATGTCTGCTACTGAAATGACGGCTTGACGCTCCTTTGTCGTTGCATGAACCTTAACCAAAACAAGTTCTCTACATACAGATTCATCTGTCTCTAATTCATTAATTTCCACTACATCTTCTAACTTCTGAAGCTGATTTCTAATCTGCTCAAGAATCTGATCATCACCACTAACCACCACTGTCATTCTTGAAAACTGAGGCTTCTCCGTTTCTCCAACCGTTAAGCTATCAATGTTATATCCTCTTCGGCTAAACAATCCTGCGACACGGCTTAACACACCTGCTGTGTTATCAACTAATAATGATAAAACCATCTTTCTCATAAGATTCTCCTCCCTCGTATGAATACTCAGTAGATATTGGTTTAGCATAACGCAAAATTTATGTAAAAATGCTTCAAACCCTTGAAAACACAATTCTTTTGCACTTTACTGTTTTAACGTTACTAAGTATTTTAACAACTTCAATTTTATTTGTCAAGGATATTTATTAATCAGATAATCGAATTTTTTGTAAAATAATTCTATGTTCTTGATTTTTTTTAATATCGCAATGGATTAAAATTTTAGACTGCTATAAAATAGATCTTATTCAACTCTATTTTAAAACAGTCTAGATTATGTCTTTTAGCTATGATCTTAGCTATATTGTTTCCTATATTGTTTCCTATATTGTCCCCTATTTTCCTTACCTATCTTTTAAATATTGCTAAATCGACTGGATAAATCTAAATTCTTTACAATCTCCTCATTGGTTTTCATGTCATTACTTATGTCATTCATACGTAATACAAGATTCGAGGTATTATCCGCAACATTATTAACTCCAACTGTACTCTCATCAATGGCAGTGGCAACTCCTTTAAAGGAACCAATCATCTGTTCTATCATATCTTTTAAATTTTTAGTCTTATTCAAAAATCCGTCCATTTGCTTATGAATAAATATTGCATCTTCATTATATTGACTTCCAGTACTTACATTCTTATCATAATCATTCATAATTGTAGTTTGTATATACTAAAGAACCTGTTCTGAACTATCCATTAGCTTTTTCACTGCACCTAAGACCTTACCGCTGATATCTTGTATATTTGTTGCTGTTGCTCTACTATTATCCGCTAATTGACGTATCTCATCAGCAACAACAGCAAAACCTTTACCTGCTTCTCCTGCTCTAGCAGCCTCAATTGAAGCATTTAAAGCAAGTAGATTGGTTTGATTGGATATATCAAGAATATCCTTTGTCAATTCATCAATTTGAACTACTTGTTTACTATCTTCAATTGCATCATGTAATGAAGTACCAATTTTGTTCACCATGTTTCTAGTCGATTCTTTATTTTCCTCCGCAGAATCCTTCATCTCATTTGCTCTTATTTTCATTTCGTCAACATAAGCTACGATATGATTTGCACTCTCTGTCATATCAATCACATCATTATCTAAAAATGATGCATTTTCAAGCATTACTGTAATTGAAGCTGTAACCTCTTCCATGCTAGCAGCAAGTTGCTGCATTGTAGAAGAAATATCGTAGGAATTTTCATTGACCTCATCTATATTTGATACTACATTTGTAACACTGGTGTGCAATCGTTGAGAATTACTAATCATATGCTTTAAAATTCTTTGTAGGGTATTTAAAAAAGTATTAATTCCTATTGCTAAATTTCCAACCTCATCTTTGGTTTTTACGGTGATACGTTTATCCAAATCCCCTT
Organism: Clostridium sp. Marseille-P299; assembly: GCF_900078195.1. Taxonomy (NCBI): domain Bacteria; kingdom Bacillati; phylum Bacillota; class Clostridia; order Eubacteriales; family Clostridiaceae; genus Clostridium; species Clostridium sp. Marseille-P299. The sequence continues at coordinate 216,702 of NZ_FJVE01000006.1, forward strand.
TTTCTTGATTAATTTCATCAATAATCTTATTTAATTCTTTGGTCGCTTTTCTTGTAGGCGATATCACTGAAACAAATGTAATAATTCCAGCCATTAGACCAAGTAATAACATAAAAATTGCTCCATATAGATTAGCACTTTTAACTCTGAGAGCAAGTTCATTTATTTCCTGTTTAGTTTTTGCAATACTGTCCAAACTCGTATTGCCAAGCCCATTCAATGAAATCTCAAATACTTGATTTAAGTATAAATAATTGGTTAAGTTCGCTAACAATGAAAATATTGTTAGCACTGCTACTACTACTAAAATTTTTGTTGCAATGCTTCTCTTCATACTCCACCTCCGGATTTTATCCATCCCTTATAATTTTTTACTATATAACTCCAAAATATAATTATATAGTAACTGGAAAGAAATTCAAGTGATAATAAGTATGATTTTTATAATATTTGCTATTATTTTGTCGAATCTTGTCAGATAATAAATTATTTGTTAACATTTTTATGCTTATTTTTGCTTTTCATGTATTTATTGCAATTATTATTCAGTATTTATGATGTTTAAACTTACTGTTTGAATTAATCATATAAGTCAACTATTTGATTTACTGATTAAATTTATTGAATAACATTACTGATTGAGTTTACCGATTGAATTTACTGATTAAGCTTACTGATTGAATTTACCGATTGAATTTACTGATTGAATTACTGATTAAACTTACTGATTGAGTTTACCGATTGAATTTACACAGAAAAAATAAGAGACCATCTACCTGATAGCCTCTTATCTTACATTGTCTTATCTTACTATACTCAAATGTTGTATTCACTTATGTGATCTTATCTTGTCTTTTCTATACCGTTCTAAACTTATCTGCTTCCTTATTTAAACTTGTTACGATTTCCTTATTCAGTTCCATTTCATTACTTATATCATTCATACGTAACACAAGATTTGATGTACTATCTGCTGCGTTACTTACACCAATGGCACTCTCGTCAATAGCCCCCGCAACCCCTTGGAATGATTGAATCATACTACCAAGCAATTCTTTTAAATCTTTTGTTTTGCCAAGGAAATTATCCATAACCTCATCAATGTAAATTGAGTCATCAAGATATTTCTTACCTATATATACATTCTTTTCATAATCCGTTAAAATCGTCGTCTGAATATATTGTAATACATGCTCTGAGCTATCCATAAGTTTTGCTACTGCATCCATAACTAAACCACTAATATCTTGGATATTTGTAGCAGTTGCTCGGCTGTTATCTGCTAACTTTCTAATTTCCTCTGCAACAACAGCGAAACCTTTTCCTGCTTCTCCTGCTCTAGCTGCCTCGATTGATGCATTTAATGCTAATAGGTTTGTTTGATTGGAGATATCAAGAATTTCTTTCGTTAATTCATCAATTCGAGTTACTTGTCTACTATGTTCAATCGCATCTTGTAGCGTAACTCCAATTTCTTGAACAATTCGATTGGATGATTCTTTATTCTGCTGTGCAGTGTCCTTCATCTCGTTGGCTCTTATCTTCATTTCACCAACATAGTTTGCCATACTTTTGGTGCTTTCTGCTATATCACTAACACCCGTATCAAGAACATCAATATTTTCTAACATTGTAGAAATAGTAGCAGTTACTTCCTCCATACTAGCCGCTAGTTGTTGCATAGTGGACGATATTTCATAGGAATTCCCATTCACTGCATTAATATTGGTAACTACGTTAGTTACACTTGTATTTAACTGATGAGAATTCATAATCATATGTTTCATAGTTCTTTGTAAGGTATCAAGAAATGTATTAATACCAATCACTAATTGTCCAACTTCATCTTTAGTCTTGATAGGAATTCTCTTGGTTAAATCTCCATGCTCTTGTTCAATACCATCTAATATATTATGTAAATCTTTCGTTGCCTTCTTTGTAGGCGATATAACCGTTACCAGTGTAATTACAATAGATACTATCCCTATAAACAACATAATAACAATACCATTGATATTCGTTAATTTTATATTTGCATAGATTTCATCTAAAGATTGTCTGGCAGTTTCAACACTTTGTGCATCTGTACTACCAAGTTGTTCTGACGCAACTTGATAAAAACGGCCTAAATTTGCATAGTTCGTTATATTGGCAAGTACTCCAAAACCAGTTAATATTATTACTAATGATAGAATTTTAATTGCTATGCTCTTTCGCATAATCCACCTCCGGATTTTATCTGTTATAGTATTTTTCATACCTTAATTAATTTAATGTACCTTATTCATTATATATATTAAGATAATTATTACAAGCAGATAATTTCGATATTAAAATTTTTTATTTTGCTATACTAAGCAAAGTGTTTGTGAGAATTCTTTAAATATATCTTCTACTCTATTTTTAATTGTTTCCATTTTATCTTTCGGAATAAAATATTCTTTATAAAGAATACTTATCATCAAAGTATCGTTCATAGTTGCCACACCTAATGTTTTATCGTATTTAAGTGATGAGTGCGGCATATAAACAAAATTCTTTAACTCATAATTACTATCTGATAAATCTATACTAAGCGCCCCTAAGTTTGAAAGAGATATTCCTTCTCCCCCAGCTAATGGTGCTAGTAAAGCTGCTGCCTTTAAAAGTATTGGAGATAGATATTTACCCATGGAAGCAAATGATAAAGCATCTATGACACTATTATCAAGTTGACAAAACAACTGTGGAACTAGAAGTGTTTGCTTAGGATCATTTACATACTCCCTTATAATGTCTCCAAATTGTCTTGCATTTTCCCAAAAGTCCATTTTATCATTATAGTAAAAATTCGGTGTAAAAGATGAAGCATAGTTTCCAACACATCTTCCTGGATTAATATTGATTTTATCACGAATATTCATTGCCACTGTAACATTTTCAGATTCATGCTCTGTTAATTCCTTTAATGCTTTTAAAAATACTGTTGTAATAAGTGTGTTTACCGTTACATGATTTTCATTGCATTTACGTTTTAATTCATGGTATTCTTCATTCTCTATTTTTAAAACCATAACATCGATATAATGTTGTTCGTGGTATAATGCAAAGATTTCTTCATATTCATCATCTGTAAATATTTTTCTTTCCTTACTCCACTCTTCATTTAAAGCTTTAATATGTTCCACATATTCTTTATCCAGTTTGCTCTCTTCTGGCAAATCTTTATACGAAGTAATTAATTTTGACTCCACTACTTCTAATTTTTTCTCATTACAATATATTTCTAATAAATCTTGGAATAAGTATGCGTAGGACAATCCATCTCCCAATAAATGATGTCCTATCATAATTAATTCAAATTCCTTATGTCCCATTAATACAAAAAATCGAATCGGAGTCATTTCAGCAGCACGAAATGGTTTATTATCTTCTTCCTTTACTATGTCAATCCACTGATTATCATCCACTTTATCCATATAATACACAGGAAATTTAATTTCCTCTTTGTAGACGAATGAAAGTTGACTATTAGAATCAACCTCGATTATACTTCGTAACATAGGATGTACTCTTCTTAATTCATCCACAGCTTTTTCAAATTTTGTTAAGTTAAACTCCCCTACAATCGTTCCCTTTACTACTAAATGCGTACTCGTTGCCCTATAAAAATTTCTTTCTACTAATAACCCTTCATGTCTTTTTCTCATCTTATGCCTCCTAATTAATTAGTTACTCCTCCGTATTTTTATAACCTTTGTACTCTACTCTTTTCCTCTAATAAAATAGCATAGAAATTTTTATATATATGAATTGCCATCCCCCACTATAATCCTTACATATATCTGCATATTTCTAACTTATCCCTTTATAATCAATTCTATTTTATTAGCTTTATCCTCCCTCTCTACTATATTTTACCAATTGTCCAAAAAATAGTATAACAAAAAAGTAATATTACTTCAATATACATTTTTTATTTTAAAATTTACGATTTTATCTATTAATGTCTGAAATTTACAAATACTAACTTCACATATTCATATATATTTGCTATCAAAATACACAAAATGCAAAAATAACAACAAAAAAAGTTATTGTAAAATAGTCTAATTACTTAATACTATCTCACAATAACTTTTTATTCTGGGATTAAATTATCCTTTTATGATAGGATTCTTATTATTATTCCTAATTATTTAACTACTGTTCTTTGAAGATACTCAAAAGCATTATTAATACCAGTAAGAACTGCTTTCGTTGAAATAGTAGCTCCAGACACCGCATCTACTTTTGTTCCATCAGTTGTTTCTTCTTTACTGTCCTCATTGCTCTCTTCACTCTTATTATCTTCTTTTTCATCAGTAACAACTGTATCTACAGCTGTTCCAGATGCTTGTTCTAAGCAGTTTCCAACCAAATCAACAAAATCCGTAATTGCAATACTTACACTTGCTACTGCATCTGTCTTACCTTCTTCATTTAAAGTAATTCCAGATAGACTTTGATTTTCAATTACATAAGCTGCTAAAGCTTCTGCTTGTTCTGCCCATGTTGGTCCATTGTCTGTCATTACATACTCACCATTCATGGATTGTACTGACTTTTTATTTCCATTAGCATCAACACTGTCCCAAACAACATTCGTAATCTTACCATCTTTTACAGTTACACTAACTTCACTCGTCCATCCATGATCTTCTTTTCCAACAGCATCATAAGTTCCGTCCTTTAAAGATAATGTTTGTGCTGTTGTTCCAGAAGCTAATTCTAAACATTCTTTTACACCATCTACGAATTCGGTAATTGAAATACTTACACTTGCTACGGTATCTGTTTTTCCACCATCTAATAAATTAAGTGTATCAACTGTTTGGTTTTCGATTACATAAGCTGCTAAGGCTTCTGCTTGTTCTGCCCATGTTGGTCCATTGTCTGTCATTACATACTGACCATTCATAGACTGTACGGATTTTTTCTCACCAGCTTCATTCACTGCATCCCAAACAACGTCTGTAATTACTCCACCAGCAACCGTTAAGCTTACCTGACTAGTCCAGCCATTGCTTGCTTCTTTTGCTTTTACTTCATATGTTCCATCTTTTAAGGCAACATCAACTGGTTTTGTTTTTCCAGATGCTAAGTCAAGACATTCCTTTACACCATCTACGAATTCGGTAATTGAAATACTTACACTTGCTACAGTATCTGTTTTTCCACCATCTAATAAATTAAGTGTATCTACTGTTTGGTTCTCGATTACATAAGCTGCTAAGGCTTCTGCTTGTTCTGCCCATGTTGGTCCATTATCTGTCATTACGTACTGACCATTCATAGACTGTACAGATTTCTTCTCACCAGCTTCATTCACTGCATCCCAAACAACGTCTGTGATTACTCCACCAGCAACCGTTAAGCTTACCTGACTAGTCCAGCCATTGCTTGCTTCTTTTGCTTTAACCTCATAAGTTCCATCGTTTAGAACAACCGTAGCTGGTTTTGCTTTGCCAGAAGCTAATTCTAAACATTCTTTTACACCATCTACGAATTCAGTAATTGAAATACTTACACTTGCTACGGTATCTGTTTTCCCGCCATCTAATAAATTAAGTGTATCTACTGTCTGATTCTCAATTACATAAGCAGCTAAAGCTTCTGCTTGTTCTGCCCATGTTGGTCCATTGTCTGTCATTACGTACTGACCATTCATGGATTGTACGGATTTCTTCTCACCAGCTTCGTTCACGGCATCCCAAACAACGTCTGTGATTACTCCACCAGCAACCGTTAAACTTACCTGACTAGTCCAGCCATTGCTTGCTTCTTTTGCTTTTACTTCATATGTTCCATCAACTAATTGAGTAGCTTCATTGTTATTGGTATTAGTCTCTACCTCTTCCGCTTTGTCTGGTTCCTTTTCAGTTCCAACGTTCATTCCATCAATATATACTGGAAGTTTTAAACCTGTAAATTGACTTAAAAATGCATCTTCTGTTATCCTAGCGCCATAACCATCTGTTTCTGAATGAGAGATAATTTCAAGCCCAGTTACTTCATCTGCGGTTGCATTAAAACTAACTGCCATAACGATTGGATCAGTACCAAATCCCTTTGTTTCAACATTTACCTTATAGCCTGAAACATTACCATCCTTATCAGTTACTACTTCGATTTGCTTAATTCCAAGGTTGGTTCCTTCCTCTGTAATGTTTATTACTTCATTTACATCATTCGTTAAGTTCTTTTTAATAATAACACTAGCCGTCAATGCAACTATTGTAACTCCAGTAATTGCAGTTACGCCAATCCATCTTTTTTGCTTTCTCATTTCCTCGTTCCTCCACACAATTAGTTAATTATTTTTTCATATGTCCGTAATAGTACGTCACGATATTAACAATAAAAACTATTTTTTTCTTTTCAATTTTATAATAACATGACTTTATCAATTCGTAAAGCCTTTAAATATTGGATTTTCTAAACTTTAAAATTTATACTAATATTCTTTTTACATTTTATGTAGTTTTTATAAGTTTTTTTAACTATATTTTACTAATTATTGATATTTTTTTATCAATAAATTTTTATATATAAACTCGTTTTAAAAAACATTCATAAAATGAATGTTTTTTTCTTAAGAATAGCGTATTTTCGATGCCAATTCCTTGACAGGTATATCCGATTCCCTTACAATTAATCTACTATTGTGTAAAACAACTTAAAACTTTTTATAATCACGCGATAAATAACCTTGGAGGATTTTATGAAAAAGACATTAAAAAATAAAAAGAGGATTTATTTTTTCCTTTCCTTTTGTATGTGCATTCTATTTTTAGTATCTTGCAGCAAAGCAAAGAATGATGATTCGAAGAACACGAGTCAAACACCTATTACTAAAACATCTATAAAATTAAACACAGCCATCACCATTACCCTTTATGATAGTGATGATATGAGTATTATTGATGCATGTTTTGATCTTTGTGATGACTATGAAGAGCAGTTAAGCCGTACAATAGCAACAAGTGAAATTGCTAAATTAAATGAATCAGGTACTACTCCTTATCAATTATCAGAAACTACTGCTGATTTAATAAAAAAGGGATTAGAATATGGTAAGATTTCAAACGGCTTGTTTGATATTGCAATTGAACCTCTCTCTTCTCTTTGGAATTTTGGAACTTCAACAAAACGCCCAGCAACAGAAGCTATTGAAGAAGCTGTGAAACACGTAAATTATGAAAACGTAATTCTAGAAGGACAAACAATAACCTTTAAAGAAGAAGGTATGGGAATTGATTTAGGAGCCATTGCAAAAGGTTATATCGCAGACCGAATAAAAGATCTTCTATTAGAAAAAGGCGTAAAAAGTGCAATGATTAATTTAGGTGGAAATGTACTATGTGTTGGAAGTAAACCAGATGGTAGCCCATTTAACATAGGAATCCAAAAACCATTTGCAGACCGCCAAGAAACAATTGCTATTATGCAGCTAAGTGACGTTTCTGTCGTTTCATCTGGAATTTATGAACGATACTTTGTAGAGGATGGAATTACGTATCACCATATATTAAATCCGAAAACTGGATATCCAATCGATAACAATTTAATATCTGTCACAATAATATCTCCACTTTCCGTTGATGGTGATGCTCTTAGCACCACTGTTTTTGCATTAGGATTAGAAGATGGTATGGAGCTAATCAATTCAATAGAAGATACCTATGCAATATTTATTACAGATGATTATAAATTGCATTATTCCGAGGGATTTTTAGATAATATTAATTTGATTGAAGAATAATCATAGAAAACATAATAAATCAAAAAAGTGCTCTTGCTATCGAACGTGATTTTTATATCACTTTCTATGCAAGAGCACTTTTTATGAATTATATAAAAATACATTTATTATAGTTTAGGATTCAGGTGTAAAACCCTAGCTACTTTATGAAAATGCCTTATTTACGGATGATTTCATCTCTTCCAGGACCATTAGAAACCATAGTGATAGGCACTTCAAGTTCTTTTTCAATGAATTCGATGTACTTACGGCAATTTTCTGGTAAGTCTTCGTATTTTGTAATTCCGCGAATATCACTCTTCCATCCTGGTAAAGTAACATATACAGGTTTTGCTTTTGCAAGTTGTACAGTAGTTGGGAAGTCTTTCGTAACTTCACCATCAATGTCATAACCTACGCAAACTGGAATTTCATCAAGATAACCTAAAACATCAAGTACTGTTAAAGCAACTTCTGTTGCACCTTGCATTCTACAACCATAACGAGAAGCAACTGCATCAAACCATCCCATACGTCTTGGTCTTCCTGTTGTAGCACCAAATTCTCCGCCATCTCCACCACGGCGTCTTAATTCATCTGCTTCTTCTCCAAAGATTTCGCTGACGAATTCACCAGCTCCAACTGCAGAGGAGTATGCTTTTACTACTGTTACAACTTCTTTTATTTCATAAGGAGGAATACCTGCTCCAATCGCACCATATGCTGCAAGTGTAGAGGAGGAAGTAACCATTGGATAGATACCAAAGTCTGGGTCTTTAAGTGCTCCTAATTGTCCCTCTAATAAAATGTTCTTTCCTTCTTTGATTGCATCATGTAAGAATTTAGATACATCTGCAACATAAGGTTTTACCATTTCCTTATAAGATAATAAGGTTTCGTATATTTCATTCACATCAAGTAGAGGTTTATGATACATATGCTCAAGTAAAACATTTTTCATTTCACATACTCGTTCCACTTTTTCTCTTAGTGAAACTTCATCAAATAATTCAGAAACCTGAAATCCGATTTTTGCATATTTATCTGAGTAAAATGGTGCTATACCAGATTTTGTAGAACCAAATGATTTACCACCCAAACGTTCTTCTTCATATTGATCAAATAAAATATGATAAGGCATCATAATTTGAGCACGATCGGATACTAATATTTTAGGCATTGGAACACCACGGTCAACAATTGATTTTATTTCATTAAATAAATAAGGAATATTAAGTGCTACACCATTACCGATGACGCATGTTGTATGGTCGTAAAATACACCAGATGGCAATAAATGAAGTGCAAATTTACCATACTTATTTATGATGGTATGACCTGCGTTACTACCTCCTTGATAACGGACAATAATATCTGATTCTTGTCCTAACATGTCAGTAATTTTACCCTTACCTTCGTCTCCCCAGTTTGCTCCTACAATTGCTTTTACCATAATGATAATCCTCCTTGCATTTTCTTGTATCGTCCTATTTTAGTAAAATGCATCTGTTTTTAAAAAAATATTCAACAAATACAAATGGCATTGTAACAGTTATTGCTACAATGCCCTATTACTTTTGTATTATACATGATTTTTGAACATAAGTATAATCAATATTATTTATGTTCTCCATAATCAAAACTTATGACGTTAATACAAGTTTAATTATACAAGATAAAACTTTTATTGCTTACCAGTGCTTCCAATACCACCACGATCTGTATTACCAAGTACTTCAACATTGGTAAATGTTATCTGTGGTTGATGTTCCATAATGCGAAATTGACAAATTCTATCATTCACCTCAATTACGGTATCTCTTAAAGCAAAGGCTGGGAAAAACCATTGGTCATTGTCTCCACAATAAGATTCATCTACGATTCCAGTAGAATTTGTTTGAATGACACCAAAATTTTTAAAAGTACTGCTTCTTGGTACAATATGTGCTTCATAGCCTTTTGGTAATTCCATTGCAATTCCTAATGGAATTAACTTAAACTCAAATGCTTTTAACTCTACTCTTTCCGCAGCTCTTAAGTCAATCCAATCAGATTTTCCATCAATATATTCAAGCTTATCTATTTTATCACTAAGATACTTAATACGTATGTTCATCTTAATACCCATTTCTTATAATTTAATTTTTATATGTGAGATTCCTAATGTTAATCGAAACGCTAAAATAGAATTAGGAACTCACATATAAATTCATTGTATTGAGCCATTCTCTAAGTTATTTTACATTTCCTTCAAGAATGCTTCATAACCACAAACAGCTTCATAAATATCAGCCTTGCTTGTAATTTCCCAAGGAGCATGCATGTTTAATACAGCAACGCCACTATCAATTACTTGCATATTGTATTGTGCCATGATATAAGCGATAGTACCACCGCCACCTTGGTCTACTTTACCAAGTTCAGATGTTTGATAATTTACACCGTGTTTTTCCATTGCTGCACGAAGTGCTGCCATATATTCAGGATTTGCATCGTTACAACCAGATTTTCCTCTAGCACCAGTGTATTTATTAAATACAATACCTCTACCAAAGTAAGCTGAATTTTTCTTTTCCATTACAGATGGATAATTTGGATCAAATGCTGCACTAACGTCAGAAGATAACATATGAGAATTTTGTAATGCTCTTCTTAGTTTTAATTCAGAATATTGACCAAGACGATCCATTAATTCTGCAACTGCATTTTCAAAGAATTTTGAATGCATTCCAGTAGCACCGATACTTCCAACTTCTTCTTTATCAACTAATAAGCAAACAGCAGTACGATCGATACTTGTTAAGTTAAATAATGCTTTCATAGATGTATAAGAGCAAACTCTATCATCCTGTCCATATCCCATTACCATGCTTCGATCAAAACCAAAATCTCTTGCCTTACCAGCAGGTACCACTTCAAGTTCCGCTGAAATAAAATCTGCTTCTTCAAAATCATATTTTTCTTTGATTAATTTTAAGATATTTGCTTTCACTGCTTCTTTTTCTGCACCTTTTAAAGGCATACTTCCAAATAATACATTTAGATCTTCACCTTCAATAACTTTTGCTGCTTTTTTATCCATTTGGTCTGCAGATAAATGAATTAATAAATCAGTGATACCAACTACTGGATCATTGTCATCTTCACCAATTACAACATTAACCTTTGTACCATCTTTTTTAACTACTACACCGTGAATTGCTAAAGGTAATGTAACCCATTGATATTTCTTAATACCACCATAATAGTGAGTATCTAATAAAGCTAATTCTGTATCTTCATATAAAGGAACTTGCTTGATATCAATACGTGGTGAGTCAATATGAGCTCCTAATAATTTCATACCAGCTTCCAGTGGCTCACTACCAATTAAGAATAATGCAACTGCCTTATCCATATTGTTGTAGTAAACTTTATCACCAGGTTTTAAGGAAGTTACCTCCATTAAATCCTTATATCCTTGTTCTTTTGCCTGACGAATTACTTCTAAAGCACATTCTCTTTCAGTTTTACAATCAGAGATAAATTTCTTATATCCTTCATTTAACTCCATAACTTCTTTTAATTGTTCATCCGTATACTTTAACCAAGCATTCTTGTTTGTTTCTGTTGTTTTATTAGATTCTGTGCTTGATGTGTTTAATTTTTCTGCCATAATCTTTCATCCTTTCTTTATTAACATTCGTTAAAACGAAAAATCCATAAGAATCTTCCTATTTTAACTTATTCTATACAATCAATCATCTTTAAAAGACTCATTGCTGCACTCGATAAATTTTGCTTATTATCCTTAACAATACAAAAATGACGCTTTGGTATTGGTGGATTAAGCTGTAATTCAAATAATTCTCCTGTTGTTAAATATTCCATCGCAAATGATTTTACAACGAGTCCTATGCCCAAATTACGTAACGCAAATTGTACAATCATGTTACTGGTTGCTAATTCAAATTCCGGTGTCAAAACAACATTGTTTTCATCTAGGAACATATTAACATATCTTCTTGTACTCGTATTTTGTTCCAAGCAAATAATTGGCTGATTCTCCAATTCTTTTAAGGACAAAACTTTGTCTTTATACTGTAAAAATTGGCTACCCGCTACAAAAACATCTTGTATTTCCTTTACCTTTTTAATTTCTAAATCCTCGCTATTAATAAGTGGTTCACTAACGATTCCAAAATCAATTTTTCCTTCTCTAAGATATTCTAGAGTTTCTGGCGTTGGTCCATTTGTTACTATCACCTTGATTTTAGGATGCTTTTCATGAAATCGTTCTAAATACGGTAAAAGATAATACTGTAATGTCATATCCGATGCACCGATTCGTATTTCCCCATAGTCTAAATTAAGCATCTTATAAACCAAAGTTTCTCCTTGTAACATAGTCTCATAACCACGTTTCACATAGGAATATAAAACTTCTCCTTCTTTTGTAAGTTTCACGCCCTTTTGGGTTCTTGCAAATAAAGAAACAGATAAACTTTGTTCTAAGAGTTTTAATGTTTGACTTACTGCTGGTTGTGAAATACAAAGTTCTTTTGCAGCTGCTGTAATACTACTATTCTTCGCAACGTAATAAAAGATTCGGTAATATTCAAGATTCACCATGATAACTCGTTACCTTTCCTTTTATTTTAGAAACTTACGAATTAACTTTAATTTCATATCTGTATATGGGTGATATCGTAACGGTATATCTAACCAATTTGCTTTTTTAACAATACTCTTTCTATGACTAAAAGTACGGAAGCTCTCATATCCATGGTAACTTCCCATACCGCTCATACCAACGCCACCAAATCCCATGTGGGATGTAGCCAAATGTATAATCGTATCATTGATACATCCACCGCCAAACGAAACTTCGTTTAAGAAACGATTTATAATCTTATCCTCAGTGGAGAATAAATAACAAGCTAGTGGTTTTTCATTACTTACTATATAATTGATAACTTCGTCTATTTTATCAAATTCTAGAATTGGTAAAATAGGGCCAAATATCTCTTCTTGCATGATTTTTGATTCTGAAGTTATATGATCTAATAATGTGGGAGCGATTTTTTCTGCTAACTCATCTCCAATACCACCCATTAATACTTCTTCATTTTCCATCAAATTTATTAAGCGATTATAGTGTTTTTTATTTATTATCTTTGGTAGATTTTCATTTTCAATCGGATTCTCACCAAAGAATTCCCTAACATATTGTTTGACGTACAACACAAACTTATCCTTAACACTTTTATGAATAAATAAATAATCCGGTGCTACACAAGTCTGACCAGCATTTAAGAACTTTCCAAATGCTACTCTTTTTGCTGCAAGTTTAATATCTGCACTAGCGTCTACAATACAAGGGCTTTTTCCACCTAATTCTAATGAAATAGGTGTTATATGTTTTGCTGCTGCCTCCATAACTATCTTCCCAACTTCAGTACCGCCAGTAAAGAAAATATAATCAAATCGTTCTTTTAACAAATCTTCATTTTCTTTTCTACCGCCTTGAATAACTGTAACATAATCTTCTGTAAAACAACGCTTTATAATTTTTGCAATTATTTCTGAAGTATATTTAGCATATGCAGAAGGTTTTAATATTGCACAATTACCAGCTACAATTGCTCCAATTAAAGGTTCGATACATAGTTGAAATGGATAATTCCATGGAGCCATAATAAGTACTACACCATAAGGCTCAGATACCACAAAGCTTCTAGATGGAAATTGAGCAAGGGGTGTTAACACATTTTTTGGTTTTGCCCAAGCTTCTGCATGCTTTATACAATAGTTCAATTCATCTAGTACCATACCAATTTCAGTCATATAGCCTTCAAAATCAGATTTATTTAAATCCTTTTTTAAAGCAGCAAGAATATCCTTTTCACTTTTCTTAATCTCATTTTGCAGTTTTTTCAACGCGTAAATTCGATAATATACATTCTTTGTCTTTCCTGTCTTGAAAAAAGTTCTTTGATTGTTTACTATTTCATGAATTGTCATATAAAGCTCCTATCACACTTCGTCGCCACACTTCTTTTTATCAGAACTAACCTTGTTAGTTCTGATAAACTATCTCAAATACGCTTCGCTTCTTTTCGCTGCGATGCACGGGGCAAAGTACGCCCCTTTTTATCAGAACAAACCTTGTTTGTTCTGATAAACTATCTCAAATACGCTTCGCTTCTTTTCGTTGCGATGCACGGGGCAAAGTACGCCCCTTTTTATCAGAACAAACCTTGTTTGTTCTGATAAACTACATTATACTATATTTAGTGAAAAAAAACTAGGGATAATGAGATAACTACTAATAGAGGGATAAAAGTTAATGTGTAAATAGTATGTATGATTTTTCAATTGTAAAACATATAATGTAATAATTTAATTTTATAATAGTACTTATATTACATAAAGTATGACCTACAAAACCATGCAATACTCTTACACTCGTTAGAATCTTTCCATCCCTGAAAAGTTATCTATTTAGAAAGGATATGTATTGAAAATTTTAGTTGATGCGGATGCTTGTCCGGTTAAAAAAATAATTGAAAAAGTTGCAAAGGAATATCAAATTCCTGTTACAATGTTTATTGATACAAGTCATGAGTTGTATTCAGAATATAGTGAGATTGTCACCGTTAGCAAAGCCCCTGATGCTGTTGACTTTGCACTTATGAATCGTGCTAAAAAAGGAGATGTCGTTGTCACAGGTGATTACGGTGTTGCTGCAATGGCGTTATCTAAAGGAGCCAATGCCATTCACCAAGGTGGTATGATTTACACCAATGAAACAATTGATCGTATGCTATTTGAACGCCATTTAGCAAGTGTAAATCGCAAATCAGGCAAGCATGGTTCCCATATGAAGGGTCCAAAAAAGCGCACATCAAATGATGATATGCGCTTTGAAACGATGTTTCGAAAATTAATTTTTGATTTATTAAATCTAAAATAATACTGTGATTTGTTTTATAATGTGATTTATTTTATACTTTAATTTATTTTATACTGAAATTATTATTACCATAATTATTACTCTATAATATATTTTGTACCTTAATTATTATATTATAATTATTATTTATAATTATTCTTATACCGTAATTTCAGCTTTCATTCCAAGGATTTCTTTATTAGAATCAAGGATTGGCTGTATTACCTCCGCAATAAATTCCTCTGTTTGTTGCTCTGCTCTACCTGTATATTTTGATGGATCCATCGTTTCTTTTAACTCTTCTAAACTTAAATTAAACGCTGGATCAGCTGCTATTAATTCAAGTAAGTTATTCTCAAGACCACGTTCTTTTACATTACGTCCAGCTTCCATACTTAATGTACGGATTCTTTCATGAAGTTCTTGACGATCTCCACCAGCCTTTACAGCATCCATCATAATATTTTCAGTTGCCATAAATGGAAGTTCTGCCATAAGTCGTTTTTCAATAACTTTCGGATATACAACTAAGCCATCTACTACGTTTAAATATAAATCAAGAATACCATCAATGGCTAAAAATGCTTCTGGTACACTAAGTCTCTTATTGGCAGAGTCATCTAAAGTACGTTCAAACCACTGAGTGGATGAAGTCATGGCAGGATTAAGCGCATCTACCATTACATAGCGTGCAAGAGATGCTATTCTTTCACTACGCATCGGATTGCGCTTATATGCCATTGCAGAAGATCCAATCTGATTTTTTTCAAATGGTTCTTCAATTTCCTTTAAATGCTGTAACAAGCGAATATCATTGGAAAACTTATGAGCACTTGCTGCAATACCTGCTAATACATTTAATACTCTAGTATCCACTTTTCTAGAATATGTCTGACCTGAAACAGGGAAACATTCTGCAAATCCCATTTTCTTAGCAATTCGTTTATCTAAATCCTTGATTTTTTCATGATCACCATCAAAAAGTTCTAAAAAGCTTGCCTGAGTACCAGTAGTACCTTTTGAGCCTAATAATTTCATATTTTCAATTACATGATCCAAATCTTCTAAATCTAATTTTAATTCCATTAACCAAAGACTTGCTCTTTTACCAACAGTTGTTGGCTGTGCTGGCTGAAAATGAGTAAATGCAAGGGTTGGTAATGCTTTATATTTTAAAGCAAACTTAGAAAGTTCATCCATTACATTGATAAGCTTTTTCTTAACAAGTTTTAAAGCTTCCGTCATGACAATAATATCAGTATTATCTCCAACGTAACAAGAAGTTGCTCCAAGATGAATGATACCTTTCGCATTTGGGCATTGAACACCATAAGCATAAACATGAGACATAACATCATGACGAACTAAGGCTTCTCTTTCTTTTGCCACGTCATAATTAATGTCGTCTTTGTGAGCCTTTAATTCCTCAATTTGCTCCATAGTAATTGGTAAGCCTAATTCATGTTCTGCCTCAGCTAACGCAATCCAAAGTCTTCTCCATGTTCTAAATTTCATATCTGGAGAGAAAATGTATTGCATTTCCTTGCTTGCATAACGTTCTGATAACGGACTAACGTATTTATCTTGACTCATAAAAACCTAACCTTTCTTTATTTATATCTAGCTAGAAATCAGCTTATCTTGTGATATTATTTAAAATTAGAATGCCAATACTTAGAATTAATAGTTTTGACATTAAATTATACCCATTTATTTCTCGTATTCTCCACGGATATCTTCTTCTGGTGGTTCAATTGGATAATTTCCTGTAAAACAAGCATCACAATATCCTTTTCTACCACCAATTAATTCACTTAAACGGTCAATGGATAAGTAAGCTAAGGAATCTGCCCCAATAATTTCACAGATTTGTTCCACAGTATTATTATGTGCAATTAATTGCTCATCGGAAGGGACATCTGTACCGAAATAACAAGGGTGTAAAAATGGTGGTGAAGAGATACGTACATGAACCTCTTTTGCACCAGCTGCTTTTAGCATACTTACTATTCTTGCACTAGTTGTTCCACGAACAATGGAATCATCGATCATAACGATGCGTTTTCCTCTTACTTCTTCCGTTAAGACATTTAGTTTAATACGTACGCTAGACTCACGCATGGATTGTTTTGGCTTAATAAAAGTACGTCCGACATAACTATTCTTAACAAAGGCAGTTCCATATGGAATACCTGATTCTTTGGCATAACCCATGGCAGCGGCATTTCCCGAGTCAGGAACTCCAACAACCAAATCTGCTTCCACAGGATCTGTCTGTGCTAGTATTCTTCCTGCCATAATTCTTGAATTATAAACACTGATTCCATCAAAATGAGTATCTGGTCTAGCAAAATAAATATATTCAAAAATACAAGGAGCTATTTTATCCTGGCATAAACTTTTATTCGAGAAAATACCATTTGGAGTAATTGTCACTACTTCTCCTGGTTCTACATCTCTAACAAATTCTGCATCCACTGCATCAAGTGCACAAGTTTCTGATGCTAAGATATAAGCATTATCTCTCTTTCCTATGCATAAAGGGTGAAAACCAAAAGGATCTCTCGCTCCAATTAACTTACGTGGACTCATAACAATAAGGGAGTACGCACCTTTTAATTTTACCATTGCATTAATTACAGCTTCTTCTACCGATTTAGTATTCAAACGCTGTCTAGCAATATGATATGCAATTACCTCTGAATCTATTGTTGTTTGAAATATTGCTCCTGTATATTCTAACTCTTCTCTTAACTCTAAAGCATTAATAAGATTACCATTATGGGCTAGTGCTAAAGTACCCTTTACATAGTTTAACACAAGAGGTTGCGTATTTGCAATATTACTTGCACCAGCTGTTGAGTAACGTACATGGCCAACACCAATGTTACCATGCAAGCCTTCAATTCCTTCAGTTGTAAAGACTTCATTTACAAGTCCCATACCTTTTACTGACTGCACTTTTCCTTTTGGCCCAAATGTATCGCTAACGGCAATACCACAGCTTTCTTGTCCTCTATGTTGCAAAGCAAATAGTCCATAATAAATAGAGGATGCAACGTCCTCTCCATCCAAATCATAGATGCCAAAGACACCACATTCTTCATGTAATTCATCTGGTATATATTCACTGATTCTAGTCGTCATGGTCATTTCCTTTCTAAGTCACTATCCATTAACTACAAAAGGTTGCCTCAGACTAAATTAATATTCGTTTGAGACAACCTGTTTGGCCGACATGGACTATGTAACTAGTACAAAAATTGATAGATGATATTATTTCTCTATACCAAGGCGTTTAAATACTTCATTATAGGCATCTTCTACATTACCTAGGTCTCTACGAAATCTATCTTTATCTAATTTCTCGTGAGTTTCATTATCCCATAATCTACAAGTATCCGGAGATATTTCATCCGCTAAAATGATTTGATCATGGTATCTACCAAACTCAATCTTAAAATCAATCAATTCAATTCCAATGCTTTCAAAATATTTGATTAATACTTCATTTACTTTAAATGCATACTTTGTAATCGTATCTATCTCTTCCTGTGTAGCAATTCCTAGTGCTAATGCATAGTAGGAATTAATCATTGGATCACCAAGCGCATCATCTTTATAAGAAAATTCTAAGGTAGGACATAATAATTTTCTGCCTTCTTCAATACCAAGCTTTTTCGCAAAGCTTCCAGCAGACACGTTTCGAATAATAACTTCAAGTGGCACGATCTCCACTTTTTTAACAGCTGTTTCACGGTCACTTAACTCTTCAATAAAATGAGTTGGAACCCCTTCTTTTTCAAGAAGTTGCATTACGTAGTTGGACATTCTATTGTTAATCACACCTTTGCCCACAATGGTACCTTTTTTTTCACCATTAAATGCAGTTGCATCATCCTTATAATCAACGATTAAAACATCTGGATTTTCTGTCTTGTACACTTTTTTGGCTTTACCTTCATAAAGTTGTTCTAACTTTTCCATGTGATATTATCCTCCTTAGCGT
Organism: Clostridium sp. Marseille-P299; assembly: GCF_900078195.1. Classification (NCBI taxonomy): domain Bacteria; kingdom Bacillati; phylum Bacillota; class Clostridia; order Eubacteriales; family Clostridiaceae; genus Clostridium; species Clostridium sp. Marseille-P299. The sequence goes on from NZ_FJVE01000006.1 coordinate 235,407, forward strand.
TACATTCACAAGGAATTTCCTTTTTTAAGATTTCCCTGCCACGTTTTAACAACAATTTAATTATATAACACCAGTTAAATATCGCAAGAGCTTTTTCGGTGTAAAAAAATTTTCGGATAAATACACAAAAATTTCAGTGAAATGTTTGTGATTTTCGTATAAGAATTAAGCCAATTTTGTCAGTAAAATAGCGTTAATTAGCGGTATTAATGGTACTTATAATCACCTCTTATCGAAGTCTTTTTGACTCAAATTTTGATAGTGTTTGAAGATTATTTTTTACTAAATCAAATCGATCTTCAATTGTTCCTTCGTGTCCAGAAAGATCCAGTGACATTTCAATATCCGTCATTAAACGATCATCAATTTTATTTCGAATAGCAAATAAAATTTCTAATTTTTCACCATAACTTTCTGCATCAAGGAATGCAAGCAAATCTTTATTTACCATTCCGTATTCATTATCTACTTCTGCTTGCATTTCCGAAGTAAGTGCATTGCTAGAATCTGATACACTTGTATTACTAGTGTTTGTTGCATTAGCATTAATAAAGTCAGTTCCATTGGCATTATTAGAGTCTAATGCAATTTTAATTTCTTTGCTTTCTTTTGTATTGATTAATGATTCTCTTTCTATTTTTTCAAAACGATACACTTGTGTAACGTCCGGATATTTTACCCTATCTACCTCTTCTAAAAACATCAAAAGAGGTCTTGCATACGCTCTATAATCGCCGTATAATGCCAGATAAACTACAAGTGGCTCCTCTGTTTCCGTATGAGTTGCAACGGTAATAATCTGATATAAATTTCCTTTAAAGTGTCGGTATAAATCTCCAGGTTTTGGTGTTCTATTATTCAATAATACTTCCCCTCTCTTTCTTATGCTTCTTACGATAATCTAAATAATACTCTGCATATTCTTTTGTGACTAATCTACCTTTAATTAATTGATTTATGTAAGTTTCAAATACATCAAAGGATATCTCAGCTTCAGCCAATGCCAAAAGAACCGCTTTTATTTTTCGTTTATAATCATTTACCGATAATATGCCATCCTTTAATAAAATATTTAATTTATATGCTGAAGTAAAATAAGGCGAGAACTTCTTCGAATAGATTTCTTCTTCCGGAAGAGAAAAATCCACTTGCAAAAAGTCAATGAGTGATTTTACAGAAGTGTTCGTTATTTTAAAATCCGTGGAAAGAACATATAAGTTTTTCTTATATAAAGTCTTTATCCCAGCTCCTTCTTCATACACGGTAGGTAATAATCCGGAAAAAGCAAGGCTTATAAAGGATGGAGTTTTAAACTCTTGATAATCCTCAAAATGAACACTAGCTCCTTTTTCATAGGACATCTTAAGCAATTGTTTCCTTGGAAGTTCGAATTTTTCCGCTTCTTTTCCAATTGTTAGTACATGCAAGTTAGTTTTATCAAGCCACGCATAAGCTGGACATTGCTCTATGCCTTTACTCTTCCAAGAATCAATCATAATGGGAATATGATTCTTTTTCACCTTGTAATAATAAAATATCTTTTTCACACTTGACTCATCATATTGTTCTAGGTAATTATCAGAATCTATAAGTTCATCGGAATCTTTTTCCTGAGTACTATCATGTAAGTTTTGATCCTTGCTTTTTGATACTTTTTCATTTTCTTTCGTTTTCTTCGTATTTTTAGCTTCTATAAAAGTTAATGAATTTATAAATACAAAGGCTAATAAAAAAGCAAATACAGCCACCATTGCCCATAATGGTGATAATAATCGGATTCCTTTTATAACACTAATCACTCCTATCAGGAGCATGAAAAATATAGATATTATATATCTTTTTGTTTTTGAATTCCCATACCTTAGTGCATTTAAAATTCGCCCCATACCTTCTCCTCTTTACAATTATTCATCCCAAAGAACTATACTTTTACTCTGAAGCGATTCACTCACCTTAATGATACGCTGGTTGCTTGAACCACGAAATCTTAAATTAACACTCTTTTTATCTTCTTCAAATTTCCCATCTACTAAAACATCAATATAAGAGATCATTTCTTTTGTCTCTGGCCATTTTTCACACATAGTACCAACGATATCTCTATCAAATAAATATCCTGAATAGCACCATATATCCTTTTCTGGAAATCTTTCTTTTACCTTTCTAAGTAAAGGCAATAACCCTTGTTGATTTGCTCTTTCAAAAGGCTCGCCCCCAAGTAAGGATAAACCTTTTATATAAGAAGAGTCCAATAAATTTAAAATTTCCTCAATGGTTTCTTCCGTAAACATCTTGCCATAATTAAAATCCCAGGCCACTTCATTAAAACATCCTTCGCAATGATGTGTACAACCACTTACAAACAGTGAGATACGGACACCTGGTCCATTTGCTACATCACAGCGCTTTATATCTGCATAATACATTGTTTTCTCCATTCTTTGCAATCGGGTAAAAGTCCTTATGCTTTTAATTTTATATAACACAAAAACGTCCCTTACTGTGTTTATTGGATACAGCAAGGGACGATCTATTAATTAAACATGAAGTACTCTTGCATTAATCTCTTTTGTTTTACCAACATTCCAGAAATTTTCACCAAGATATCCGCATGTTCTACGAGTCACATTCATTTTAGAATGATCTTTGTTACCACAGTTTGGGCACTCCCATTCTAAATTGTCATTGATAATGATTTCGCCATCAAATCCGCATACATGGCAGTAGTCGGATTTTGTATTAAATTCTGCATATTGAATATTCTCGTAGATAAATTTTACGATTTCTTCAAGAGCTTCCATATTATGTCTCATGTTAGGAATTTCAATATATGAAATTGCTCCACCGGAGGAAATCACTTGGAATTGACTTTCAAAAGCGAACTTATTAAACGCATCGATATGCTCTCTTACATCTACATGATATGAATTTGTATAATATCCCTTATCTGTTATATCCTTAATATCACCAAATTTCTCTTTATCAATGCGTGCAAAACGATAGCATAAAGATTCTGCTGGTGTACCGTATAGACCGAAACCAATTCCTGTTTCTTTCTTCCAAGTATCACAAGCTTGTCTTAATCGATTCATAAGCTTAAGGGCAAATTCACTGCCACCTGGCTCAGTATGACTTACGCCTTTCATAAGTTTTGTTACTTCATATAAACCGATATAACCAAGTGAGATTGTAGAATATCCATCATGTAATAACTTATCAATTGTTTCACCTTTATTTAATCTTGCAATTGCACCATACTGCCAGTGAATTGGGCTAACATCGGATAATGTTCCTTCTAGTGCATGATGTCTGCACATAAGTGCTTCATAGCAAAGAGCAAGTCTTTCTTCTAATAATGGCCAGAATACTTCCTCATCTCCTTGGGCAATAATACCAATCTGTGGCAAGTTAATACTTACAACACCTTGGTTAAAACGGCCTTCGAATTTATAGTTTCCATTCTCGTCCTTCCATGGAGTTAAAAAGCTTCGGCAACCCATACAGCTAAATACATTTCCTTCATAGTTTTCACGCATTTTCTTCGCTGAAATATAATCTGGATATAAACGTTTTGCAGAACATTGTACTGCTAACTTTGTAATATAGTCGTATTTGCCACCTTTTAAGCAATTATGCTCATCTAATACATAGATAAGTTTAGGGAACGCAGGAGTTACATATACTCCTTTTTCATTTTTAATTCCCTGTAGACGTTGACGAAGTACTTCCTCGATAATCATCGCATTCTCTTCAATATATTCATCGTCTTTATCAAGATTTAAGAATAGTGTTACGAAAGGAGATTGTCCATTTGTAGTCATTAATGTATTAATCTGATATTGAATGGTTTGTACACCAGATTTTAATTCATCTTGTAAACGTTCTTGAACAATTTGCTCGATTACTTCATCGGATAACTGTCCTTTGAAACGTTCTTGATAACGTTCTTGATATTTTTTATAGCTATATCTTAAATACTTACCTAAATGTCTAATATCTACAGATTGTCCACCATACTGGCTACTTGCGACTGCTGAGATAATTTGAGTCATAACTGTACATGCTACCTGAAAGCTTTTTGGGCTCTCAATTAGTTTTCCGTTCATTACAGTTCCATTATCTAGCATGTCTTTTATATTAATTAAGCAACAGTTAAAAATGGATTGTAAGAAATAATCCGCATCATGAAAATGAAGAACTCCCTCATCATGTGCCTTGGATATTTTTTCAGGAAGTAATAATCTTCTTGTTAAATCTTTTGAAACTTCACCAGCAATTAAATCACGCTGTGTAGAGGCAATAACAGCATTTTTATTTGAGTTTTCTTCCATAACGTCCTTATTGCTATTTTTAATAAGGCTCATAATGGATTCATCTGTGGTATTTGCTTTACGAACAAGTTCTCTTGTATAACGATAAATAATATAGGTCTTAGCTAATGTAAACTTTCCATCCGCCATTAACTTTTGTTCTATATGATCCTGTATCTCTTCAACATGCATTGTATCTTTTTTAAGATTTTCAATACTTGCAACTATCTTTTCAATTTTTTGTTCCGTAATTTGCTCTTTATTCTCTACCTCGTCATTTGCTTTTTGAATGGCAAGAAGAATCTTACTTCTGTCATAATCTACAACCCTACCATCACGCTTAATAACTTTCATTTCGTTCATCCTTTCAATTCTGTATGTATCTTACCCGTAAAAATAAGCAAGACCGTCTTAGTTTTGCGCATTCAGACAGCCTTACTTGGGAAGAAGCGTTATGTATAGTATACCACATAAAAAATATTTGTCCACTATATATTGATAGTTTTTTTAAATTTCAATTATATACCACAATATATAGTGGTATTAAATGGTGCCGCTGGTAGCCCGTTTTTGCCAAATAAACTTATATTTTCAGGGTTATCAGCCCATGCATATCGAACATATTTCGGTGAGTTTATTCCATCCCCACATACTACAACTTGTACTCCATTTATTTTTGCTTTTGCTGATAAAAATTTTTTTCCATCTTCACTAATTTCAAAACCATGCAATTCTTTTTCTAAAAAACCATCCTCTGCATACTTAAATGTTAAATAAATTTTATCTTCCACACATTTCATACTTTCATAAATTGGACCACTATAAATGACATCTTCTCCATATGCAACTCTTCTCGCTGCCAATGCTATTCTCTGCCCAACAAGCTTTTTATTTTGTGGATGTAATTCATTGTATTGTCCAATATCAATAGTTACAACCATTGCTGTATGCTTTAGCTTAAGTCCACACTTTTGCTCTTCTCGTAGCTGTGCCCAATGATCCAATTCTTCTACTTGTTCATCATCCAAAAAATTCGGTAGCTGAACATAAACAATTGGTAACTCATTCTCTTGAAATAGAGAACGAATTCCATTGATATATGCTTGAAATAATTCACCATATCCTTTTGGTTTACCAGTGTTTGATTCTCCTTGGTAAAATGCAATCCCTTTGATTGTGTAGTTTCTAAGTGGATACAACATTCCATTATAGACACCTGTTGGTTTATATTGAAACGTAATCGAACTTGGAAAGATATTTGTCCGAAACCCAAGACGATAGTTCCATTCACCAGTAAGGTCAACGCTCTCCTCTTCTGATACCAGTTGGTACGGCATATCTGGTATAAATGCACCTACATTATGGGTGCAAATAAAACGTACGGTAATTACATTGATTCCTTCTTTTAATATCCCCTTAGGTATCTGATATCTTCTTGGTGGATATCGATATGCTGTAGTTCCAACCAAAACCCCATTTACATAAGTTTCATCAGCATCTACTATGGTACCTAATTTTAATTTATTAAATTTATCTTTTTGCTCCTCTGATAAATAAAACTTTTTTTGAAACCATATAGAGCCATAATAGCTTTTAAATTCATCGTCTTTTAAGTATTTTGGTAATTCTATTATATTCCAATTTGATGAATCCACATCTTCTTGAAACCATTTTTCCTTCAAACCAGGATCTTGCTCATTTAAATACTCCATCCATTGTAGGCTTTTTTCTGATTGCGTTTCCAGTGTATGCTTTACGTAATTCTCATCTTTACATAGAGCTAATTCTTCTTCATAACCACCGATCATTCCTATTGCATTTTCACTTAACCAAGCTTCTATTGGTGTCCCTCCAACTGCTGTTTGTATTAAGCCAATTGGAACTTTATATGTCTTATATAATTCTTTTGCAAAAAAATAGCCAGTCGCACTAAAATCAAGAACCTGTTCTGGTGTTACACTCATCCATTCTCCAGCAGTAACTTCATTCACTGGATTTTGAAAATTATATTGCATTGGAACAGCAAATTTCCTAATGTTATTCTCCCATGCGTCCTTTACCTCGTTTTCATAAAGGTCCAGTGTTCTTCTAACTGGCAATTCCATATTGGACTGACCATTTAAAAGCCACACATCACCAATTAAAATATCTTTAATTTTATGTATCTCTCCATCGTCTAAAATCATTTCATAAGGGCCACCTGCCTCTAACGATTTTAGTTTAATTGTAAACTTCCCTAAGGAATCTGAGATTGTTTCATATATTTCTTCTAAAAATATGATTCTAACTTTTGTTTCTGGCTTTGTCTCTCCCCAAATGGATGTCTTTTCCCCGCGTTGCAATATCATTCCATCACTAAGTAATGCAGATAACTTCATATTGACCTCCATGCTGCTATGGTCAGCAAAAATTAATTTAAGTTTACTTAAATTTAGTTGGGTTTAAATATTTACTGTTAACCTACTTTTAAATACCTCAGATTAAATACCTTAAATAGTACTGAATTAAAACTCATAAAAGAAAAAGTGCTATAGTAACTATAGCACTTTTTCCTAATATATACAATATTTTCAAATTATTTTAGAGTACTAAACTTGGTGCAGCGTATACACGAGCTCCAAGTTCACTATCTAACATATACAAACTTTTTGCATCATCACCAAATAATTCAAAACGTTTGATTAAATCATTGCTGTTCTTTTCTTCTTCTCCTTGCTCTTTAATAAACCAATCAAGGAATTGTCTTGTTCTATAATCATTATAAGTATACGTAGCTTCGTAAATCTTATTGATTGATTCTGTTACAGTAATTTCATGAGCCAAAGCTGCTACCAATGGATCTTTTAAGTTTACAAATTCAATATTTGGAGCTTCAATTGGTAATAATTTAACCTGCTCATCATTGTTTAATAAATATTGACGAAATAGTAATGCATGGTCTCTTTCTTCTTGCATCTGAACATAGAACCAATTTTCAAAGCCATTTAAATTATGATCTGAGTAAAAATTAGCCATGTCAAGATAAACGTATGCTGAGTATAACTCTTTCGTAATTTGCTCATTTAACAATTTTGCTATTTCTGAATTTAACATATACATACCTCCATTTTTCTATGTATACTTAAGTTTTTTTCCTTTTAAGTATACAATTTACAATAAGCCTCATTTACTATTTTACGATATTTTTTATCAAATATCAAATTTTTAGTAAAACTTCTAACATTTAGCATTACTTATCTGTTATATTCTATAATTATTATGGAATTTTATTCCAGTATTTATCTATAAAAAAACGATTGCATACGAAATTCATTCGTTTTACAATCGTTAAGATTTCATTAACATACCATTGCATATTCATTTAAAGAGCTATAAGATGCTTTTATATCTAAGAGATTTTTTCTAGTACTAATAATACGCATTGCATCTTCTCTTACCAGTCGGAAAAATTCAAACATCTTTTCTGCTTGCTCTACATTATGATAAACTTTCCAATAACCACATGATTTATAATTCTTCCCATCATTTTTAATATAATCTATAACATCTTCAATTGGGTAACCTAATAAAATTCCTAACTCATGTGGAAACTCCGACTTTTTCGATTTATATGCCACATAACGATTTTTTAAACGATGTATAGTTTCAGTTAAGATATGGTTATTAAAATCATATCCGTAATGAATCAAAAGCTCTTTGTTTTCTTCTTTCATTAAAGTCTTATTCATTACCTCTGGATTATATAAAAATAATGTATAAGATTGTTCCTCTTCGTGGATTAATGAATATTCACATTCAAATTGTTCTAATTCTAACACTAAGAATTTTAAAAATTCTTGTTTATTTTCTATGTATTTTTTATTCACTGTTATCATACAGGATGGTTTAACGCCTAGAAGCGTAGGCATACAGCTATTTGCTAACATATATTTAACATACGAATATGTTTGATTTTCACCAATGTAATATAAAAAGTCTCCCATACAAACTACACTCCTAATTTCTCTTCATTTTCTTTTAGATACTTTTTCTTTTGTTTTATAATATAATATTCCAGTTAGCGTAAACTAACCTGTGAGTAAAATTTAAAGAGCATTTGTTAATATTCTTATAAGATATGCTCTTCTCTTTATGTTCTATATTCTATGTTCTATGTTCTGAATTCTGCATCTAATAAATTTTAAATTATATACTTTGCTTATATATTATTTTATGTTTTATTTTGAGAATGATTTTCATTTTTATATTCATATAATATACCCTTTACCTTCTTTTGTCAATAGTAATTATATGTTTCCAAAACTTTTATAATTAATCAAATCCGCCGTAACTACAACTAACGATTGCAGTCGCTTTTAAGCGTAGCAAGTTATCCGTTTTTTGATATGATTAGCAAGAATCACAAAAGAATCAGAACATCATATGCATTAAAACCGTAACAGGAGTCTTTTGCCTTGTGCAAATTACCATTTACAAAAAGTAAACAGAGATTTGACACCCCAGTCCAAAAACGTAAAAAAATTGTCCCATATATGATAACCATCATATACGAAACAATTTTAAAATCACTATTTCTTAATTCATTCATTATATTTTTTAATTTTAAACCATACTCACATACTCTTATTTTAACTTTTATACTTATTTTATCTTTTATAATAATTCTTATCTCTTGCACTTTCTTTATCTTCTATACTTATTCTTATCATCCTCCGTAATCTCACGAATGACTTTACAAGGATTACCCACAGCTATTACACCGGATGGAATGTCTTTCGTTACTACACTACCAGCTCCAATGACAGTATTATCTCCAATTGTAACACCTGGAAGTACAACGACATTAGCACCAATCCATACATTATTTCCAACGGTGATTGGATAAGCATACTCTAGACCTTCGTTTCTTTGCTCAATATCCAACGGATGCCCCGCTGTATGGAAACCACAGTTTGGAGCGATAAATACGTTATCTCCAAATGTAACTTTAGCTGCATCAAGTATTACACAATTATGGTTCGTATAAAAATTTTCGCCAATTTCAATATTATATCCATAATCACAATAAAATGGAGCAGTGATACAAAAACTATTTTTTGTTTTGCTAAATAGTTTTTTAATTATTTCTTCCTGCTCTTTTACTTGTGATGGTCTCAAATGATTAAACTCATAGCATAAATCCTTACATACTGTACGGTCCTTGATAAGTTCATCATCATAATTTGCATTATACAATAATCCTTTGCTTGCTTTTTCTTTTTCTGTCATTATTTTTGTTTCGTAGTAGACAGTGTAATATGTATGTAAGTATTCTAAAAAAAGCATCCTACTTACTTTGCACATTAAAGTATCTACTACGTTCCCCTTTCTTAATTTATTGTGAATCTTCCATCCATATAAACGAAATAAATGCATCTATCTACTATATTAACTATTATAAAAATTTAGTCAATCCACCTATCACATACTAGAATCTTTGATAAAGTTCTATATATTTTCATTCTCTTTCATATGTCAATATCTTGGTAAACCCCACCTTTCATTTCTAGTGATTTCCCACATCTAATTTTTGCTATTTTTTGTTTATTTATGTTATCTTGCATAAAATATAAAATAATTTCCTATATTTACTTGTAATTTATTTAAAATAAATTATACTTATGGTAATAATAACTGTACAATTTATAAAAATCCATTTGGATTATAGAAAGGATTTATTACTATGAAGATAATAACAGCAAATGACTATAACGATTTAAGCCGTAAAGCAGCAAATATTATTTCTGCGCAAGTTATCCTAAAACCAACAAGCATTCTTGGACTTGCAACTGGATCAACTCCTATCGGTACATATAAACAACTTATAAAATGGTATGAAAAAGGCGATATTGATTTTTCAATGGTTACTTCAGTGAACTTAGATGAATATTGTGGTTTATCTGGAGAAAGCGAGCAAAGCTATCGATACTTTATGGATACCAATTTATTTAACCATATAAATATAAACAAAAATAAAACACATGTACCAAACGGACTTGCAAAAGATTTGGAACAAGAATGTATTAACTACGATACAATGATCAATGACCTTGGTGGTATTGATATGCAATTATTAGGTATCGGCCATAATGGTCACATTGGTTTTAATGAACCTAACATTAAATTTGAAAAAACAACACATATTGTGGACTTAGATAAAAGTACGATTGAGGCAAATGCTAGATTTTTTGACTCCATTGATGATGTTCCAAAACAAGCAATAACTATGGGTATTAAATCTATTATGCATGCAAGACATGTATTACTAATCGCAAATGGACCAGACAAAGAAGAGATAGTAAAGAAAGCTTTATTTGGCCCTATTACACCAGACGTTCCTGCATCCATACTTCAATTACATCCTAATCTAACAGTAATTCAATGCTTTAAATAAGGAGGTTTTTATATGGTATTTAAACATGCAAATGTCTTTATTGACGGACATTTTAAAAAAGTTGATATTGAAACAAAAGATGATCGAATCATTGCAATCTCAGATTCCATTGATTCGGAAGAATTTATTGATTGTACAGGAAAGTATATATTACCTGGATTTCTCGACATCCATTCCCACGGATGCGTTGGTTTTGATTTTACCAATGGTACCGAAGAAGAAATTATTGCAATGTGCAAGTACTATGCAAGTAAGGGTATCACTTCTGTTTTAGCTACTGTTATGACAGAACAATATTCAGTACTAAAACAATCTATGTTAAACATTAAATCTGTAATGCATACCGATTATTCTGGAAGTTCAATTCTTGGAATTAATATGGAAGGCCCATTTTTAGGTGCTGATAAAAAAGGTGCTCATGATGAGAAATATCTTCGTCCAATTGATGAAAATATGTTTAATGAATTAAACGAGCTATCTGGAAATTGCATTCGATTAGTAGATATCGATCCTAAAAAAGAAGGAGCTCTTGAATTTATTAAAAATCATAGTAAAACAAAAACTATTTCACTTGCTCACACCAGCTGTAATTATGATTTAGCTTGTGAAGCCTTTGATGCCGGTGCTACGCATATCACCCATTTATTCAATGCTATGAATGGTCTTCATCACCGTGAACCAGGTTTAATTGGTGCAATGTCAGATTATGATGTTCATGCAGAACTCATTACGGATGGCATTCATATTCACCCTGCCGTAGTTCGTATGATGTTTAAACTAGATCCACAAAAAATGATTATAATTTCTGATTCAATGAGTGCAAGCGGTTTAGAGGATGGCCTTTATTCTCTTGGTGGTCAAGATGTTTATGTAACGAATAAAAAAGCCACCTTAAAGGATGGTACAATCGCTGGTTCTACAACCAACGTACATGAAGCATTGCTAAATTGTATCCGCTTTGGTGTTAAGAAGGAAGATGCTATCTTAAGTGCTACAAAGATACCTGCGAAATCAATTAAAGCTGATCATGAAGTGGGTGAAATAAGTATCGGTAAAAAGGCCAATTTATTAATTACCGATGAAGATATATCCATTGAACAAGTTTTTATAAATGGTAAGGAATTTAATTTATAAGATTTATTTTTATAATATTTATTTTATAATATTTATTTTATAGTATTTAAATTCATATATCGATTTTTATGCAATTACATGCAGATAATTTTTACTTAAAAAAACAAAATATTAGGCTCCATAATAAATAATTTTAAACATAAATTAATACATATCAAACTTATACACTAACATAATCTTAAAATCCCAGATATACAAAAAAGGAACGGTTTCCTCCCTCCTCGTATATCTGGGATTTTATATCTTTGAAAAAATAATACTTATAAAAGAATTGTTAAATAAAACATAGGCAAAATTCTAAAATCAATTATATTTTAGATAAATAAAACAACAGGAAGATCACTTCAACTTCTAAGATGTATTCCCATCTTAAAATATTAAAATATCTTCCTGCTGATTTTTTCATATAAGCCTTGCTAAATTCTATAAGATTCAACCACAACAATTCTTACAAAGCATTTTATTAATAACAAGAGTTTATATATGTTAATCGTGCTAAAACTCTATAACACTGTGAATTTAATACTTAGGTAATACGATTACCATTCTCTTTCACTATACTTATGTGCTTGCTCTAACATCATATCTTTAACTTTCATTAAACGAATTTGAGTACTTCTCTCATTTTCATCTAATTTCATAACAATATACTTAATATTCTCTTGCATTCTTGGAATCATAACATGCTCTAGAGCATTTACTCTTCTTCTTGTTTTTTCAATTTCTGCTGCCATGAGCTGACAAGACTTTTCACATTCAGCCAAACGTAGCATATCTGGCAATACATCGGCCAATGCTTTCACGGAATCATCAAGGTCACTTGAAGTAAATGCATAACCATAGGAATAAATATCGTTTGCATCTGGTGTCTTCGTCTTATACTCAAATACAGGAATCTCTACACTCATAACATTCCTTGTACTTGTTTCTAAGAAAACTTCCTGTTTTGGTGCAAGTAATGCAACATTTAGCACTTCTTCTTGCATAACCGCACGAGCTAACACGAAATTCTTGTTTGCTTCATAAATCTTTTCTTCGACCCGTTCACGTAATGCTTTATTCTCACGAACTAATTCTAGAAATTGACGCATTAATTCATCGCGTTTATCTTTTAAGAGCTTATGCCCACGGACTGCAGTTGTTAACTTTTTCTTTAAGCGCGTTAATTCCATACGCGTTGGATTTACATGCGTTTGCGCCATACCTGCACCCCCTTCTATTTACCATAATACTCGTCTAGATATTCATCCTTGATTCTCTTTAGCTCTGCTCTTGGTAAAATGGATAACAATTCCCAACCAAGAGTTAATGTCTCTTCTATATCACGATTTGCATAATATCCTTGTGAAACATATCTTGCTTCAAATTCTTCTGCAAATTTCGCATATAACTTATCAATATCTGTTAAAGCTGCTTCACCAAGAACAACCATCAATTCCTTCGCTTCTTTACCTCTAGCATAAGCTGCAAATAACTGATTCATTGTGTTCGCATGATCGGCTCTTGTTTTTCCTTCTCCAATACCCTTATCCTTCAAACGAGAAAGTGATGGTAATACATCAATTGGAGGTGTAACTCCCTGACGGAAAAGTTCACGACTAAGGATAATCTGTCCTTCTGTAATATAACCTGTTAAGTCAGGAATTGGATGTGTTTTATCATCCTCAGGCATTGTTAAAATAGGAATTAATGTAATACTACCATCCTTTCCTTTTTGACGTCCTGCTCTTTCATAAAGGGAAGCTAAGTCAGTATACATATAACCTGGGTAACCACGACGTCCTGGAACCTCTTTACGAGCAGCAGATACTTCACGAAGAGAATCCGCATAGTTTGTAATATCCGTCAAAATAACAAGTACATGCATACCTTTTTCAAAGGCAAGGTATTCAGCAGCAGTAAGTGCCATACGTGGTGTTGCGATACGTTCAACCGCTGGATCATTTGCTAAGTTAACAAACATTACAGTACGATCAATCGCTCCAGTTTCACGGAAACTTTCCTTAAAGAAGTTCGCTTCTTCAAAAGTAATACCAATCGCAGCAAATACAACCGCAAAGTTCGAATCGTTTCCACGAACCTTCGCTTGACGTGCAATCTGAGCTGCTAATTCAGCATGTGGCAAACCACTGGCTGAGAAAATAGGTAATTTTTGTCCACGAACTAATGTATTTAGTCCATCAATTGCAGAAACTCCTGTTTGAATAAATTCTTGAGGATAATTTCTTGCAGCTGGATTCATTGGAAGACCATTGATATCCAAGCGTTTTTCAGGTAAAATCTCAGGACCATCATCAATAGGACGTCCAAGACCGTCAAATACACGACTTAACATATCATCGGATACACCAAGTTCCATGCTTCGTCCTAGAAAACGTACTTTACTGCTTGCAAGATTAATACCAGTGGAACTTTCAAATAACTGTACAAGTGCGTTGCTTCCGTCGATTTCAAGTACTTTACAACGACGTCTTTCACCACTTGCTAATTCAATTTCTCCTAATTCATTATAGGTTACATTCTCTACACCATGTACTAACATGAGAGGACCTGCAACCTCTTTTATGGTTCTATACTCCTTTGGCATTAGGCATCCTCCTTCTGTAATAATTCTTCTGTCTGGTTATGTAGAGTATTTAAAATACGATAGAATTCTTCTTCCATAAGCTCTGCTTTTACATACTTAAAACGTCCAATATTTTCTCTTACTGGTAGCTTAACTAATGCATCAATACTAACGCCTTTAGAAAGTGCATCCAAAGAGATATCATAGTAATTAAGTACAAGTTCCATCATGCGATACTGCTTATCAAGAGAGGTATAAGTATCCACTTCATGGAATGCATCTTGATGAAGGAAGTCTTCACGAATGGAACGAGCTGCTTCTAGTTTAAGACGGTCTGGTGCAGAAAGTGCATCCATACCTACTAACTTAACGATTTCATCAAGTTCTGATTCATCATGTAGCATCTTCATAATTCTAGCTCTTAAATCCATATAGTCATCATGAACATTATTATTAAACCATTTTCCTAAACGATCTACATATAAGGAATAACTTGTTAACCAGTTAATTGCTGGGAAATGTCTTCTATAAGCAAGGTTTGAATCAAGACCCCAGAATACTTTTACAATACGTAAGGTAGCCTGAGATACTGGTTCTGAAATATCACCACCTGGAGGGGATACTGCTCCAATTACGGATAATGCTCCTTCTCTTCCTTCTTTACCAGTGGAAATAACTCTACCAGCTCTTTCATAAAATTGTGCCAAACGGCTACCTAAATAAGCTGGATAACCTTCTTCACCTGGCATTTCTTCAAGACGACCAGACATTTCACGAAGTGCCTCTGCCCAACGGGATGTAGAATCAGCCATAAGTGCTACGGAATATCCCATATCACGGAAATATTCAGCGATTGTAATACCAACATAGATGGATGCCTCACGTGCAGCAACTGGCATGTCAGATGTATTGGCGATTAATACAGTTCTTTCCATTAAGGAATGACCTGTTTTTGGATCCTTTAACTCTGGGAACTCATTTAATACGTCTGTCATCTCATTTCCACGTTCACCACAACCGATGTAAACTACGATATCAGCTTCTGCCCATTTTGCAAGCTGATGTTGTACAACTGTTTTACCACTACCAAATGGTCCTGGAACTGCTGCAACACCACCTTTAGCAATTGGGAATAACGTATCAATAACACGTTGTCCTGTTACTAATGGCATATCTGGTGATAGTTTTTCTTTATATGGACGGCCAACACGTACTGGCCATTTTTGCATCATTGTAACTTTATGTTCAGTACCATCCGCTGCTGTTATCACTGCAACTGGATCTTCTATGCGATAATCTCCATCTTCAATGGAAGTTACTTTACCAGAAACACGATGTGGCACCATGATTTTATGAGTAACGATTTCTGTTTCCTCTACTGTACCAATGATGTCTCCAGCTTCAACTTCATCTCCGACATTTACACACTTCTTAAAATTCCAAACAGTTTCTCTCTTTAATGCAGGTAGTTCAACACCTCTTGTTAAACTATTACCCACTGCATTCATGATATCAACCAATGGTCTTTGAATACCATCAAATATACTTCCAATTAATCCTGGTCCAAGTTCAACGCTAAGTGGTGCACCTGTGGATTCTACTGGTTCCCCTGGTCCTAAGCCAGATGTTTCTTCATAAACCTGAATAGAAGCTTGGTCACCATGAATTTCTATGATCTCACCGATGAGTCGTTGATTGCTTACACGTACCACGTCAAACATATCTGCATCACGCATACCTTCTGCAATTACCAAGGGTCCAGCAACTTTTTTAATTATTCCTGTACTCATTGCATTATTCACCTACTTTTTCTTATTTTTCTTCCATGTTGAAAATGATATCGGAACCAACGGCTCTCTCCACTGATTTTTTTACATTTAACATACCCTTTCCGGTATTTCCAGATACTCCAGGTATTGGAATGATTGCCGGAAGAGGCTCATTACGATAAACATCAATTTCTTCTGAAAGTTCTTCTTGTAATTTCTCTGTTACATATATCACCGCATAAGATTGCCCTACAATCTCACGTAATTTTTTAACTGCGCTCTCCCTATCACTGACTGGGAAAGTGTCAAGTCCTAATGCAGCGAATCCATATATGCTATCTCGGTCTCCTAAAACTGCTATTTTATACATACGAATCCCTAATCCTTTCCCTGATGATATCCTCAGAAAGAGAATTTCGTTTACCAGATAAAATAATTCTTACTGTTTTCAACTCGTTATCACGCGCCAGAATATAAGCTGCCAGTGGTGATACCGTGAAAGGATTGTACTTTTGTGGTCCAATTTTCGCGATTAGCATATTGTCACACCATCGTTCAAAGGAAGATAATGACTCCTTAATCGCAAAAGAAGCATCCGCGTAAACCGTTGAATTAATATATTCAATGACTGCATCTACATTTTGTAATGCTGCATCGATTAATGATTCAAGATTAAGGGTTTCACATTCTGTCATTGCACGCAAATAAAACTCTTTGCTTTTATTCGTATTACATCCTCGAATTGCAATCTTTATGTTTGCTACAGCAACTTTAAGCTCCGCATATAATGATAAAAGTTCATTCTTAGAAGACTTTCCAGCCTTATAAATTGCTTCTAGTGCACCTTTATCAATGATCATATCGCATAATTGCCCATCACCTGTATGTAATAAAGCTTCGTATGCTTCTTTTCCACAATCTCTCATACGTTCTGGAAGTATGGAAAAATCATGTTGCATCACCGCTTCATTTATTAAAGATGCTGATACTGTACCATGGGATATAAATATATTTGGTACCTCAACCTTTTGATATGCTTGCTTAATTGCAGCCTTTAAATTATGGAAATCATTTTCATATAAAAACACATCAAAAACTGACATATCCTCAACAAGTTCTTCTATGAGATCCCAAGTTTTCTTATGTTCAAAACTAATGATATCTGAAGAATCTTCTTGCTCTTTACTTCCCCATCCCATATCAAACAGCAGATTCATACATTCTTTATAATCTTTGCATAACAGTAATTGTTCAAAATCTTTCTTGCTTAACAAGGACAGCTCTTTGGAACGGATTCGTGCGACTGCATAGGTATACTGATTATCAGCCATCTCTCTACCTCTTTCTTTTATAGAAAGGTTCTTTCCTACTTCATATTAGAATAAAACGGAACCAACCTTGTCAATCAAGTTTTCTCTCTCTGCTAAAAATAATGCTTCAAAAGAACAATTCTCTTCTACCTCGCCGTAGGATAGAATAAATCCACCATTTATTTCTCTATTGTTATTTGATATTTTTAATGTTGCACCCTCTTTATCTGCTAATGCAGCATTGATTAATTCTTCAAAGTTATTCGGTAAACGTTTTTTATCTTCACTTGAAAACATAATCTCTCCAGGAAGAGGCTCTGCATATTTTTTTATCATTGTAACAAGGATTTCGAAATATTGATCGGCAGGCAATTGCTTTAATTGCTCCATTGCTTTCATTAAAATATGTTCAATTGCTTCTTGTTTTGAGCGAAGTAATAATTTCTTTTCTTCTAGCTCAGCTGCCGATTTTGCACGACTTAAAAGAATTTTTACTTCTTCTTTTGATTTCATTGCAATATCAGCACATCGTTTTTCACCTTCTATTTTAGCATCTGCAAGGATTTTGTTTTTCGCTTCCCTAGCCTCATTCAGTGTTTTAGTGGCATTTTTAGAAGCTTCCTCGTCAATATGCTTCAATATATTCTCGAGTCCTGTCATAATAAGTTCTCCTAACTATTATATATTAAAGGCTTCCAATACCAATAACTGCTAAGATGGAAATTAATAATGCTAAAATTGCATAAGTCTCTACCATGGCTGGGAAAATCATTGCCTTACCAAATTGTTCTGGTTTTTTTGCAACTACAGCAATACTTGCTACAGATGCTCTTGCCTGACGGATTGCAGAAGCATATCCAACGATTGCCATTGGAAGACAAGCTGCGAAATAAAGAGCTCCCTTAGCGATAGTTACTTCATTTGGATCTCCACCTAAAATACCAATCTGAGACAATGTGATAAACGCAATTAAAAGACCATAAATACCTTGAGTACCAGGTAATAACTGTAAAATTAAAACTTTACTGAATTTTGTAGGATCTTCAGTGATAACACCTGCAGCAGCCTCACCTGCCATACCTACACCTTTTGCTGAACCCATACCTGCTAATAATGCTGCTAAAACAGCTCCAACTAATGCTAATACAACTCCAAAATTATTCATTATTTGTTTTCTCCTTAAATTTAAAATATTTTGTTTTTACACTAAATGGCTGGAACTTTCGTCCGCCACCTTCATAGAATTTTCCAAAAAACTCTACATATTGCAAACGATTTGTATGTACATAGGCTCCTAACGCATTAATACCAATATTAAGCGAATGACCTAGTATAAAAACAAGTATAAATACGATTGCTCCTTTGATTCCACCGCCTGCCATGGAACCCATTTTATTAATAACCGTACAAATAACTCCTGTTGCTAAGCCTAGGGCTAATAAACGAGAGTAGGATAATACATCACTTAAATATCCTGAAATACCATATAATCCATAAAGACCTTTTAGGAATCGTTTAAACGGATTCTTAGATTCTCTTCCACTTGTAAGGATAATACCAATTGCTGAAATTATAGCAAAAATTCCTGCAATCTTTCCTACCACTGGTGGTAAGATAAAGCTTAAGCCTACAATGTTAATAAATATTTCTGCGGATAGTAACATTACGATACAACTAGTGAGTAATACATACCATAAAACTGCATCATAGAAAGCATCTAAATATTTCTTATCTCTTAAGCATTGATACATTTTAATTCCAAGTCCAGCGTATAAGTGGATTACACCTAGAAGCATTGAAAATACAAGCATTCGCATAGGCTCATTCACTGGTACAAACCATAGAGCTGGAATTGTAATTTGTTTACCAAAGAAGGTACTTGAAACGACATCTACGACGTCACCAAAATAACTACCAAACAAGATGCCCCAAAAAACAGTTGAGATTCCACAATAAAGATACATTTTTAATGTTTTCTTTAAAGAGTTTTCCATTGTTTTAAATTTTGCTAGTGCAATCCCACAACCAAGTACAATAATAGCACCGTATGCCGCATCGGAAAGCATAAGTCCAAACAACATGTAATAGAATAATGACATCATGAATGTTGGATCCACTTCGCCTTTTCCAGGTAAAGCAAAACCTTCTACAGTACTTTCAAGTGGACTTGAAAATCCATTATTTTCTAGTAAAACTGGAGTATCTTCTTCCTCCGTTGGTTCTTCTAATTCCACAACTACTTCATACCTATTGGTTAGAATATCCTTTATTTCTTCACTATCTTTTTTCGGAATATATCCACTTAAAACCATAACTGATTTTGATTGTAAAAGCTGACCCATTACACTGTACTTTTCACTTCTCATGGTTTCATAATCCATAAGAAATTTAATCTTCTCTCTCATATCTTTAAAAGATTTGATTTCTTCCTCAGCATCTTCTTGGGATTTCTTTAATGACTCAATCTGATTTAATAATCCCACATTTTCAAGCTGAGGATCCACTATACTTGAGGAAGTTTTTTGAGAAAAACCTAATGTTCTTAAATATTCTAAGGCTTTTTCTGACTGCTCTTTTAAGCATAGTGCAAATATACAAGTCTGATCTTTTGAGGTATATACGATTTCTACATGTAATATAATGTCTTCTGGAACTTGTTCGTAAATACTTTCTAAGGTCCATTCATTTTGTAATACACCTATAAATGCACTTGTACATTTTGTTCCTTTAAAGCTAAATGGAAGATCTAAGGAAAGCCATGGTGTTAGTGTTTCTAACTGAGCTTCTAATTTTAGAATTTCTGATTTTTCCTCATTGATTTTCTTAGAAAGATCGCAAATCTTTTTAGCTACTGCTAATACATTGTCATGCTCTTTATAGAAGCCATCATAGATATCAACGGGTACTTCCTTTCTCCCATTCAGTATGGACAGCATTCCAGCTTCTTCCTTCACATAGGTATTTAAGACACCCAATGCTTCATTTGCTAAAGCAATATTTTTTTCTAATGATGTTTCGGTTGCAGTAACATCCATTTTTTGAAATACACTGTCTTCTGGCATGGTGTCACTGATTTCTATTACTCCCTTGCGCTGCAACAACTCTAAAATTGATTTTCTATTCTTTTTGAGCGTACATATATTAATTCGTTGCATTTGCAGCACTGCCATAACAATTCACCCCCTTATAAATGTTTCATTCTTTTCCTTTGTTAGCCTACAAGTTCAGAGATTACCAATTGAATTGCATTTTCCTCTTTTTGATTTAACAATTCTTTTTGTAATGCAATTTCTTTCTCAGCCCTTGTTCTCGCTTCCTGCATCATAACTTCTCCCTGCCTCAAAGCCTCATCACTTGCTTTTTTAGCATCAGCCAAGGATTTTTTAGTCATAGCAGAAATAATTTCTTTTGCTTCCTTTTCTGCTGCCGCTATCAATTCCTTTGCCTCACTTACAGCTTGTTTCTCCTGCTGTTCTGCAATAAGCTCTGCATGCCTAACTGCTTGAATTGTTTCTTGCGCCATGTAATCACTCCCTTGCACTTTATTTTATATAAATGTATCAATCAATTAAGATTGAACCTTTATATCCACTAATGAAACAGCTTTTTCTTCTCTCTTCCTTGACCTAAATAAAACATAATAATTAGAATCATTCCTAGATAAGTTTTATTATACAATATTTATAAATTGTTTGTAATTGTTACACCGTAAGTTTAGCGACATCTTAACAATATATTGCATATTTAACATAATTTTCTAAAAATATGAGTAAGAAATAAGTCTATTATCCTATTAACAAAAAACACAAGATAGTCGACATGAATTGTCTAATACCTTGTGTTTATTTTAAAATGTATAACTCGATAGATTCTACTTTAAATAAATTAAATTTTTATTTTTATTTATAATTGTATTTATTATCTTTTTACATTGAAGGTATCTTTGCCTAAATACTTAGCACCAACAGAAAGATCTTCTTCAATGCGAAGCAATTGATTATATTTTGCAACTCGCTCACTTCTACTTGGTGCACCAGTTTTTATTTGACCAGCATTTAAAGCTACTGCTAAATCTGCAATGGTTGTATCTTCAGTCTCACCAGATCTATGGGAAACTATTGCAGTATAACCTGCTTTATGAGCCATTTTAATTGCATCAAGTGTTTCAGATAAAGAACCGATTTGATTTAATTTAATTAAAATGGAATTACCACAACCTTGGTCAATACCTTTTTTAAGGCGTTCCGTATTTGTTACAAATAAATCGTCACCAACTAATTGTACTTTATCTCCTAGTTCCTTTGTGAGCTCTTTCCAGCCATCCCAATCTTCTTCATCCAAAGCATCTTCGATGGAATAGATTGGATATTTATCACAAAGTTCTTTCCAGTGAGCAATTAATTCAGATGATGTGAATTTTTTACCGCTCTTTGGAAGTATGTAGCAGCCATCGCCCTTCCATTCACTAGAAGCAGCATCCATAGCTAATACAAAATCAACTCCAGGTTCATAACCTGCCTTTTTAATTGCTTCAAGTATTAATTCGATTGCTTCTTCATCACTTGCAAGATTTGGTGCAAATCCACCTTCATCTCCAACAGAAGTTGTTAAACCTTTGCTCTTTAAAATAGAGGCAAGTGAGTGGAACACTTCTGTACACCAACGTAAACCTTCATGAAAATCCTTTGCTCCTACTGGCATAATCATGAATTCCTGTACATCAACGGTATTAGAAGCATGAGCTCCACCATTTAAAATATTCATCATAGGAACTGGAAGTACATTCGCAGATGCACCACCTAAAAATCGATATAGTGGAACTTGTAAAGCATTTGCTGCAGCTCTTGCACAAGCAATTGAAACAGCTAAAATTGCATTAGCTCCTAATTTTGATTTATCTTTGGTTCCATCTTCTTTTATCATTGCTTGATCAATGGCATAGATATTAGATGCATCCATTCCTGTTAAAAGATTTTGTATTGTTGTATTAATATTTTCAACCGCTTTTAATACGCCTTTTCCTGCGTAACGGCTTTTATCATTATCGCGTAATTCTAATGCTTCAAAGATACCTGTGGAGGCACCACTAGGTACTGCACCAACGCCTATTGTACCATCTTCTAGTATTACTTCCGCTTCTACGGTTGGATTTCCTCTGGAATCAATAATTTCTCTTCCTATTATTTTACTTATCTTTAATGCTTTCATTGTGAACTCCTTTCTTATTTGGATCTCTTTATAAAAGAAGTCTCCAAATTGTCACCTGCAAAAGTAGTTAGTTTGTGCTAACTTTAGTTAATATTACCACAATTTCATTTTAAAGTCAATAAAGAGAAACATACTCTTGCAGATAATAAATATAAGTTTTAATTAGCTCTAATTAAGATAAAAATCTACTTTATTCTGAATAAGCTAAAATTAATTATACCTATTAACATTTAATACTAATATGTATCTAATATATAAAAGGCCACAGATATTTCGCTTTTTTATCTAGCGTGACCCCATAAAAAAGCGAAATACAGTGACCTATTATTACTATTTTAATAATGAATTAATTTTTTCTACTAATTCATCTACATTGATACCATGTACCATACATGCTTCTTCTAAAGATTCCATTTGTGACGATGGGCATCCAAGACAATGCATACCACTTTGTAGTAATAATGGAGGAATCTCTTCATGCAATCCTAAAATTTCACCAATTTTCATACTTTTGTCTACCATAATTTATTTCTCCTTGTATTTTTCTTCTAATCTTTGCAATAAGTCTAAATATTTTTCTTGTACTCCCGCTTCTTTTGCATCTTCTTCGAATTTCTCGGAAAGTTTATTAACTTTGTCCAATATTTCCTTAGATAAGTGTTTTGCACCATAAGTATAAACCACTTCATCTTCTTTTGCGATATGGCGGGTAATATGATGTGTATATGAAATAACATTTGAAATCACATCTAATTTACTTTCCTCATCGCCTTCTTTTACACGTGCAAGTGCATCCTTTAATTCTGACATATATAATCTTCCATAGTCATGTTCCACAAGCATTCCATGTGTAATTAGGTTTTCACCAATTCGCCCTAAATGTTCCTGCATTTCTGCGAAAAGGAATTTTTCTTCTTTTCCATGATGATGCGTATCCGCATAATTTTTTATAAAATCGATAATTTCATAAAATTCATCATAGTTTATTTCTTTTCCCTTTAAAATGCCAAAGCAAATGGTACGAATTACTTTACACATACGTAAGATATTCTGATGTTCCTCCATCATTATCTCAATACTATTGACATTTTCAGTCATATTTTCCATTGATACATATCCTCCTTAATAAATTTATTATTTGCCAATCTCTCGTATTTTACACTCCAAAATCCATCTGTAAAACAAATATGATTGGATACTTAAATATATTTTATAAATAATGTGATGCTTTTTACAATTACTTTTACTTTTTATAAATACATTATACCTATTTTCGTTTTGCAAAATGTAGCTTTGGATACATTATGTCAAAATAATTCATTTTTAAGAAAGGAAGTTTGTAATCTGAGCAATTAATTTAAAAAGAGATTTCATTCTAGGTAATTAATTTAAAAGAAGTTTCACTCTGGATAATTTATTTAAAAAGAAGTTTATATTCTGGATAATTAATCTTAAAAAGAAGTTTACACCTCGGGTAATTAATTTAAAAAAGAAGTTTGCACTCTGGATAATTAATCTAAAAATGAAGTTTGCACTCTGGATAATTTATTTAAAGAAGAGACTTTCACTTTGAACAATTAATTAAAAAGAAGTTTGTAATCTAGGCAATTAAAGACTACAAACTTCAGTTAATTAATAAAACTCAGGAACGTGTTCTTATTTTTTTAAGCGTATTACATTCCAAGACTGCTTATTTAAAATTGTAGTAAATCTTCCATCATCCATTTTAGAATTTCCACCAATACGTGGTATTACATTGTTTGGATTTACTTCCGTATTCACTGCCTTTAAGTCATTATGTGTTAAAACGATATGCTCAACGACTTGATAATCCGCATATTGTCGGAAATCGCAGGAAACTTCCATATCTTCTTCTAAATCTTTATTAACTGCAAAAATAACTAACTCTTCCGTCTCCTCATTAGCGATTACGACAGAATCAAGATATGGTGCATCTGTATACTCTTTACAATCATAAACTGGTGATTTAACAATCGTATTTAATACAGTACCGTTTCCATATACACTTGCGTGCATATATGGATAGAAAATTGTTTGTCTCCATGCCCCTGTATCCGAAGTCATAATCGGTGCGATAACATTAACAAGCTGTGCCATACAAGCAACTTTTACGCGATCCGCATGGCGCAACATCGTAATTAACATACTACCTACCAATAAAGCATCCTCAAAATTATAAACATCTTCTAATTGATGTGGAGCCTGCACCCATTTTTCAAGTTTTTGGTCTGCTTCATTGGAATGATACCAAACATTCCATTCATCAAATGATAAATTGATTTGTTTTTTACTATGTTTTTTTGCTTTTACATAATCACAGATGGAGACTACCGATTGAATAAAAATATCCATTCCTACGCTATTTGCCAAAAAGCTCTTCGTATCATTACTACGATTTCCATAATACTGATGTAAAGAAAGATACTCAACATCGTTATAACAATGATCTAGTACTGTTGCTTCCCACGTACCAAAAGTCGGCATATGTAAATGTGAACTACCACAAGCAACAAGCTCAATGGAAGGATCCACCATTTTCATTACTCTTGCAGTTTCACTTGCTAATCTACCATATTCTTCAGCGGTTTTATGACCAATTTGCCAAGGGCCATCCATTTCATTTCCTAAACACCATAACTTAATATCATGAGGTTTTTCATAACCATGGGACTTTCTTAAATCACTTAAATAAGTACCTTCTTTAAAATTACAATATTCTAAAATATCTTTTGCTTCATCGATTCCTCTTGTTCCAAGATTTACAGCCATCATTACTTCTGATCCTGCTTTTTTGCTCCAGTCTACAAATTCATTTAAACCAAATTGATTTGTTTCAATAACATTCCAAGCTAGATCAACTTTTTTCGGACGTTTCTCCTTTGGCCCAATTCCATCTTCCCAATGGTAACCAGAAACAAAGTTTCCTCCTGGATAACGAACAACTGGAACATTTAATTCTTTTACTAATGCCAAACTATCTTTACGAAATCCTTGTTCGTCTGCAAAGGGACTTTCCGGTTGATAAATTCCTTCATATACAGCTCTTCCCAAATGTTCTATAAAAGAACCGTAAATCCGACGGTCAACTTTACTTACAATAAAATTCTTATCAATAATTATCTCTGCTTTTTTCATCTGCCTTCTCCTTCTTATACTTATTATTTCACAAAATACTGAACTAGTTAATCCAATTATAAAATAAAGAGTATAGAATTTCGATAGCTTTTCGTCCGATTAAATTGACTTTTTCTCCGATTTCAATTAAGGTTATCCATATAACAATATATAAAATTGTATACAAAATGTTAGGATCCATTAAGAACTACTATATAATAGGAGGTTTCTATGTTTTCCATTAATTACTGTGATTATAACGCCTCAAATGCAGACACTGACCGCATTAATCGTCCACTTGGTAGTGGAGATTATTTATTACTATACTTTTTAGCACCAATGCGAATCCATATGGAGAATAAAGCAGTGATTGCACCAACAAACTCTTTTATATTATTTTCACCTGGAATGCCTCAAATATATGAAGCTGTTGATAAATTTAGAAATAGTTATATCCATTTTACAGTGGAGAAAGAACTTATTGAAGAATTACATATCCCACTAAATAAAATCTTTTCCTTACATCACCCTGCTACGATTAATGAGTTTATTCGCAGAATACAAATTGAGTTTTTTTCCGAAGAGAGACACTCTGATATGCTTTTAGATTCATTCATGAAACAGATGTTTATTACCATAGAGCGGGAGTTATATCATTCTGAAAAGAATCCGAATATTGATTCCACACTAAAAGAAGAATTTAGAACTGCACGATTAGAAATTTTAACACATTCAGAAAAAGATTGGACTACAGAGTCCATGTCTGAACTAGTTCATATTGGTAAAAGTCAATTTTTTTATTATTATAAACTATTTTTTAATAACTCTCCTAAAGCAGAATTAATAAATGCTAGGATAGAAAAGGCTAAATTTTTACTCACAAACGAAGCCTACCAAGTGAAACAAGTTGCTTCCCTAGTAGGCTTTCAAAATGTATACCACTTTATTCGATATTTTAAAAAATGCTGTGGATGTACTCCACAACATTTTAGAAAAATGATTTAATTAAAACTAAAACTTTAAATTAGGAATTAGCTTGCATGCTTTTAATCTTTTCTTTTAATTTCATGTAAGCATCTTCAGGTGACTCAATCTCAAGTACCGTCTCTTCCATCGGGCACATTCCATCTTTCCTACGATTTTCAATAAATGGAACTAGTGCCCCATATGTAACAATGATTTGTTTCTCTTTAAGCACACTTAGGGCATGTTCACTAATGATGTCTGCATATAACTCTTTGATGCCACCTTTTACTAGTAACAAAGCTGCTGCTTTTCCAATTACTTTATCAGCGATATATGCGCCATCAAGCATTTTTTTATTTGTTTCAAGTAGTTCCATAATCGGAGCAATTCCCTGCTTTTGTGAAGTAAATACCTCTTCATCATTGATACAAACAAATGTATGACTATTATTTTTTAATGTACGCTTTGCTCTATCTAATAGATTCATTTCCACTGATGATTCCTTTCTTAAACTGATATACAATAGCAGGTAATATTACTAGTTGAATTACTATACCTGGGATTCCTTTTATCACTGCATCTAAAGCAGCAATCGGTCCTATTTTACTAATACCTAGAATATTCGTTGCAAACCATAAACTGATTGCATACACGATCCTACCTGCTACCATTGCTATGATTAAAGAACAATAGATTCCAAACTTTCTTTTATAAAATCCAAAGGTTTGATACATAATTCCTGCAAAAAAAGCATAAACAGCAAGTTCTATCATCATAAATGGAAGTCTTTGCATCGGTGGCATTGCAAGTAAAAGTGAGCTTAAAAGAGGTGTTAATGCACCAACAAGTATCCCAAAATACGGCCCTAGGACAAATCCACAAAGAATTACCGGAATATGCATTGGTAAGAATATCGCTCCTGCATTCGCTACTCCTGTAAAATGAAATGCTTGTGGCACAATTAACCCCAACGCCATGAACATGGCCGCATATATTATTTTTTTTGTTTGATTCATCAAAACCTCCGGATTATTTAAATTTATGCGTTAAAATTATAAAGCAAATATCTTTCATTATTCACTTTATACGGCAAATTCTTTTTCGATTACTGTCATAACTTCACTAATTTTTATTCCTTGTGGACAGACCTTTTCGCATTTTCTGCATTTTCTGCAGGCATCTGCTTTTATTTCTATAGAGTCATATAATTCTCTTGCTTCTTTCATTGAAGCAGAAGCCGTTTTATTATATGCTTCAAATGTTTTTGGTATTTGTAATCCAAATGGACATGGCATACAGTACTCACACTTTGTACAAGAAACCAATGCCATTGTATCATAGATTTCTTTTGCGTTAGCAAGCATAGCAAGATCTTTCTCTTCAAGCATACCAATTTTAGATCGATTCGCATACTCTAAATTATCAACTGTTTGCTGCATATCACTCATTCCGCTTAGGATAATGCTAACTTCCGGACGGTTCCATAGAAAATCAAATGCCCATTCTACTGGCGTTTTACTTTTATCCAATGCTGCTGCTACATTCTTTGGCGGATTTGCAAGCTTTCCACCAAGCAACGGTTCCATAATTATAATTCCAAGACCTTTAGAAGCTGCATATTCCATCCCCTTTAAAGTGGCTTGATTGTTTACGTCAATATAATTCATCTGTATCTGACAAAAGTCCCAAGCGTCTGTACTATCTACTATCGTTTTAAATGCTTCCCAGTTATCATGAAAAGAAAATCCCATATGTTTGATTTTCCCCTTTTTCTTTGCCTCTATCATCTTCGGAATCAGATTATATTTTAATACGACATTGTTAAAACGTTCCGCACTTAGCGCATGTAATAAATAAAAATCGATTGAGTCTATCTCTAATTTATGTAACTGTTCCTCTAACAAACGTTCAAAATCATCCTCGGAATTAATAAGCCATACCGGTGATTTTGTAGCCACAAAGGCCTTTTCTCTATACCCATCTTTTAATGCTTTCCCCACAGTAATTTCACTCATACCATTATGATACGGATAAGCAGTATCTACATAATTTACGCCTGCGTCAATTGCAGTTCGAATCATTTTTATCGCTTCTTCTTCATTAATCGTAGCATTACCAGTCTCATCAACAATTACTGGAAGACGCATAGCTCCAAATCCAAGTGCAGATACTTCTGCACCCGTCTGTCCCATTTTACGATACTTCATAATTACTACCTTCCTTTCTTCCTTTGATATACAATATATTCCTTAGTAAGAATAATTTCTCATTTATATACTAATTATACCATTAGTAAAATATGAATTCAATGAATGAAGGATAGTGTAAAATATTTTGTGTAAATAAAAATAGAGAAGTTCCATCTGACATGGTAAAATGTTTAACGACGAAGAAAAACATAACCAAGAAAGAAGGACTTCCCTATGACTAATAATAACAAAAATCAAAAAGAAAATCTAGACTTAAACTCTTTTTTTGAAGAGTATATTCTTGGTCTATTAAAACAAACCATGGAAACCTTGATGAAGGAAGAACTCACTAACATTCTCCAGTACAGTAAATATAGCTACGAAGGACATGGTACTGGCAATTCACGCAACGGATACTATACCCGTAATTATGAAACCAAATACGGTCTGATTGAGAATCTTAAAATTCCTCGTGACCGTAATAATGAGTTTGAACAACAACTCATTCCACCATATGCAAGAAGAGATGATTGGCTAGAAACCATGATCATCCGCATGTATGCAAGTGGAGTATCTACACGTGAAATTGCTAACATCATTGAAAAACTTTATGGAAATTCTTATAGTGCGGCTACAGTAAGTAATATCACTGATGTTGCTCTTGAAGAAATTGAACAGTGGCATAAGCGTCCTCTAAAGAAGAGGTACAGTGTCATTTATATTGATGCTTTACATCTTAAATTAAGAAGAGATACAGTATCAAGTGACGCCGTTTACTTCATTTTAGGTGTCGATGAAGATGGATACCGTGAAGTATTAGACTTCTTTATCGGTGTAAATGAAAGCGCTTATGTTTGGGAGGATAATCTTCGCCAGATAAAAGAACGAGGCGTAGATGAAGTTCTCCTCTTCGTCATGGACGGTCTCTCTGGACTTGACGATGCTGTTCATAGAGTATATCCAAAAGCGGATATTCAACGATGTATTGTCCATAAAGTTCGTAATGCAATTCGTAGTGTTCGTAAGAAAGATATCAACGATTTTACAGCTGATTTAAAAGTTGTATACGAATCTCCAAACCTAGAGCAGTGTAGAGCAGCTTTAGACGAATTTGCTGTTAAATGGAGTAAATCTTATAAACGTGTAGTGGAATCCTGGTTAAATGACGAGGACTTATTCACATACTATAAA
The DNA here is from genome assembly GCF_900078195.1 of Clostridium sp. Marseille-P299. Taxonomy (NCBI): domain Bacteria; kingdom Bacillati; phylum Bacillota; class Clostridia; order Eubacteriales; family Clostridiaceae; genus Clostridium; species Clostridium sp. Marseille-P299. The sequence continues at coordinate 265,618 of NZ_FJVE01000006.1, forward strand.
TACCCTGTTTCTATGCGAAAATCCATCTATACAACGAATTGGATCGAGCGCTTTAATAAAGAAGTACGTCGTCTTGTAAAAACTAAGGATGCACTACCCACAGAAGACGCATGTAGTAAACTCGTTTATTATAAAGTGATTTCTTATAATGAATCATGGTCTACAAGAAAGCTTAGAGGCTTTGCTTGTTCATCAGATAAACTTCAGGATATGTTTACCGAAAGGTACGCATAAACTATTTACACAAAATTATTGACACTACCGAATGAAGAAATCTCAAAACTTAAAATTTTCATTAATATAACGTTCTTATTCATAAATCCTCTATAAGTCTATAACAGAAAAGCAGACTTTAGACTATAATAGAAAACAAACTTAAGACTATAACAGAAAACAAATTTAAGACTGTAACAGAAAACAAACTTAAGACTGTAACAGAAAAGCGGACTCAATTCTGTTACAGCCTTTATAAACGAATCTTTTTTATAAAGTTAACATTCCTTTAATATCAAGTAATCCCCAACCTTGTTTACTCTGGGGGAACCCTAAATCTTTAGCACTTTCTCTTAAGTTCATTTTAACTTCTTTAGGCGTTAGTTTAGGATGAGCGGATAAAAGCAATGCAACTGCACCTGTAACCATTGGTGTTGACATACTAGTTCCACTCTTTTCTGTATAAAAATGATTGAATCGTTCTCTTACGTTGGAATATATAAAATTTCTTTTAACGGTATTTACTCCACGAAGTCCTTCATTTCCAACACTACGAACTAGATTGCAGCTCATAATGTTGCTTGCAGGTGCAACAATGTCTGGCTTTTTAATACATTCTAGTGTAGGACCTCTTCCAGAATAGTTTTTCTGACGAGACCCTAATAATTCTACTTCCACATTATCATCCGAAGCACCAACGGTAATTATTTTTTTGCTACTTCCTGGTATTGCAATGGTATTTGGATTAGGACCTCCATTCCCAGCTGCTGCAACGACAACAATACCATTATCCCATATGCGTTCAACAGCATCGATCAGCTTTTGACCGTCATCATTTAGTTTCTTATTTCCAGTACCAAATGATAAGTTTACAACCCGTATATTAAGTTCTTCACTATGCTCTAAAATCCATTCTAGTCCCTCAACTACTTCTGAAATATTTCCATCACCTTTATAATTCAACGCCTTAATTATAATCAAACTACATTTCGGCGCTACACCGCGATATCTTCCATTAGAGACATATCCATTTCCTCCAATGATACCAGCTACATGACTTCCATGACCATAATCGTCATACACTCTAGTCTTTAAATGAACAAAATCTTTAAAGCTTACAATACGATTCCCACCTTGAATAAAATCAGGATGTGGACAAATTCCAGTGTCGATTATGGCAACACCTACACCTTCGCCATAAATCCGTCTCTCATGAGCATAATTAAGATTTATGGTACGCCTTGCCATGTCCATACCTTTTCTCCATAATAATTATCACTATTATCATATTCGAAACAGAGTAAGGCGTTCTATGTCTACTTTGAAAACAATTATTTTCAAAAAATAAGTTTTCCATTTTAAATTCATAATTTTATAAAGTTTGTGAATCCTAATAAAAAGAATATTAGTTAATTCTTATAGTATAGGAGGACTTTTTATGAATCTTTCAACCGGGAAACTATTTGCATATGCACTCATTATTTCAATACTAATTGCTCTCTTAACTGGGTGCAAATCAGACAACACGGACAATGCAAATAATAACGCCGTTAAAGCAGGAAAATATACTGCTACAGAAAAAGGTTACGGTGGCGATGTCACTGTTAATGTTACCGTAGATGGAACTGGTAAAATTACAGCCGTAAATGTTACAGCAGATGCCGAAACTCCTGATATTGGTGGTAAAGCTGCTCCAATGATTGCAAACAGTATTGTTGAAAAACAAAGTCTCTCAATTGATGCCATTAGTGGTGCCACTGTAACTAGTAACGCAGTCCTTAAAGCGGCGAAAAAAGCAATTGAAGATTCTGGAGTTAAGGTTGATAATCTTAAATAATATTATAAAACAAAATGTTCTGTCACAAAGTAACTTTATAGCACCTTAGACGTTACTGTTATCTAATGAGGAGTATATTTACGTTATAAGTGAATTATCTATGGCGTTAAAAAGCCTCAATAAATAGAGTAAATAAAATCTCTATCTATTGAGGCTGTTTTTGATCTATTTTTAAATATCCCCTATTTTAACTATCCAATACAAAAATACTAGTTTAATATTCTTCTTGCACCAAGCGGTGTACGATAGTTCCATGTGGAAATTTTAATACCTTCTCTGTAATTACTTGCATGTACAACTTTTCCATTTCCTACATACATAGCTACATGGTTTACATAACCTGAACTTGTACCATAGAAAATAAGATCTCCTGGTTGTAGACTAGAAGTACTTAAGTTTACACTTGTACCATATCTTGCTTGATCTCTTGATACTCTTGGCAATGTATAACCAAAATTCTTATATACTGCATATACAAAACCAGAACAGTCAGCTCCATTGGTTAAGCTTGTTCCTCCCCATTTATAAGGATTGCCTACAAATTTCAACGCATAATTTGCAATCTCGCTTCCCTTTGTACTAGTTGTGGAAGAAGAGCTAGAGGAATTCCCATTGGAATTTGAAGATCCTGAGCTTGAATTATTGGAAGAGCTTGAGTTGCTTGAAGTTCCTGAGCTTGAACTATTGGAAGAACTTGAACTACTTGAACTTCCTGAACTTCCGCTGTTTGATGAACTTGAACTACTTGAAGAATTACTACTTGGACGATTCGCCGCTTGCTGTTGTGCTAACAAAGCAAGTCTCTCTTCTTCCTCTCTTCTTGCTTCTTCAATTGCTGCTTGTTCCTCTTCAATTGACACAGCTTCATTAAATTCATATTCAAGGTCAGCGTAATCTTTACTAATAAAGCCAGTTACTTCTTCTCCTGTATTATCATCTATGTCTAAAATAATTTCAAACCAATCATCATATGTATTCTTTACCTCAAATCTTTCACCTTGTGGAATTTGAGTTAATATTTTATAATCGGTTCCTTGTCCCATACGTACATTTAATGTAACACAAGTTGCTTTAGCATAAATAATGCTATTTTCTTTTGCTAGTGTTTCTGCATCTGCTCCATATAATAAGTATTCTGATTTAATGTAGCCTTCAACACTTCCTGATTTTACTAAGGTCCAAACTTTCCCTACTTTTATTACCTCTGCTGCGCTTCCACGATACAATTTTCCGATGATTTTTGATTTCGTAGATGCCTTTCGTCGGATATTAACATAATCCTGAGTATTTGAAAAAGCATAGCCTTCAAGAGGTGAAATCCCGGTATTTACAGGTTCTAATCTCTCACCATTTACATAAAAAGGTGTCGTTACATTTGAAATAGAAATCCCAGTCTCAGACAATCTTTCTGAATAATAATCTTCCAGTAATTTGGACATACCAGCTACAGCCGTTTCTTCTTTTGCTATTTCTTCTGCTTTAACCTCAGTCGAATTTATCATAAGTAAACATAACGCTGCCAAACCTAAGCTTGCCTTCATTAGTTTTTTATTTCTCATAGTATCCTCTTTCCTGTATGAATGGTCGAATAAAACCATTTAAAACTTAATTTGTTACAAAGTTGTTACAAAGTGATTAAATTATAGCAAAGAGATTTTTCACAGTCAACATTTTTCGACAAAATCTACATGCCAATTCTTGTATGAATTGTTAATCGTATACAAACCACTAAAAAAAAGACTGTTATAAAATGTTTACCAAGTCACGTTTTATTAATGAACGCGAATCGGATTGCATTTTATAACAGTCCTCTATCTATTATTACATTTTCTCAAAATAGCTTTTCGGTTTTTTACAAACCGGACATAGATAACTATCTGGGAGCTCTTCAAATGGTGTATCACCATCATAAACATAGCCACATATTTTACAGATATATTTACTTTCTGAATCTTTATTTACATTTGGCCTGTAAGTTGGTGCATTCTTAGGGCTACTTCCTTTAATAACATCATGATAATAAGCATAAGTCATTACCGGATCATCACTAAGTACATCACCATCTATAATTTCACCAAGAAAAACAGTATGCGTGGCAGTTTCCAATTTGTCAACTAACTTGCATATTAGATAACCACAAGAATCAGAAAGGATTGGTAATCCATGTTTTTCAAAATATGGAGCTTTATTAAATTTATCTACAAGTTTTCCAGATTGAAATCCAAAGGTACTAATTATTTCAGAATCTGTTTTTTCTGATAAAATTGATATTGCAAATTGACCACTATTTATAATACATTCATTCGTATAATTATCATGATTAATACTAACAGCAATAGTTGCTGGTTCAACTGTAACTTGCATCGCACAATTTGCAATGCAACCAGTAGGATAGAATCCATCTTTTGTAGAAATTACATACATACCATAAGACAATTTCCAATAGACATTATCATTCATATTAATCCTCTTTGGCCTAATTTACCAAATCTTTGTTATTAATTAGTAATTTTGAGCTTTAATTTGGAAATAAGATTGTGGATGAGCACAAACTGGACAAACTTCTGGAGCCTTTTGGCCAATGCAAATATGTCCGCAGTTAGAACATTCCCAAATCATATCTCCTTCTCTTGAAAATACGATACCATCTTTGATGTTACCAAGTAATTTACGATATCTTTCTTCATGAACTTTTTCTATTTCAGCTACTTTTTCAAATAATTTTGCAATTCTTTCAAAGCCTTCTTCTCTTGCTTCTTTTGCAAATGTAGCGTACATATCAGTCCATTCGTAATTTTCACCTTCAGCTGCATCTAATAAGTTATCCATGGTAGAACCGATTCCATCATGTAAAAGCTTAAACCAGATTTTTGCATGTTCTTTTTCATTGTTTGCTGTTTCTTCAAATAGATTTGCAATCTGAACATAACCATCCTTCTTAGCTTTGGAAGCATAGTAAGTGTATTTATTTCTTGCCATTGACTCCCCTGCAAATGCAGACATAAGATTTGCTTCTGTTTTTGTTCCTTTAATGTTTTCCATGCTATTATCTCCTTAAACTATTAATTATAGTATTTATCAAGTATCTTCTTTAGTTTCTTTTTCTTAAGCTTCAGAGAAAGAATCCTTACCAACTCCGCAAAGTGGGCAAACCCAATCTTCTGAAATATCTTCAAAAGCTGTTCCTGCAGCTACACCGTTATCTTCATCGCCTACTTCTGGATCATAAATATATCCACATACATCACATACATATTTCTTCATGTTATATTCCTCCTATTTTTTAATGTTATTTTATCTAAGTTACTAAGAACAGTTTAATATTGTTTAGTAAACTTATGTATTATTTGTATACTTTAGTAAAATTTACTTCTGCATACTTTCTTATGCTTTTGCCACCCACAAACCATGTAAGTTGCAATATTCATATACTTCTAATACTGTTTCATCATCTGTTAGAGCAAATTCTGCATATGGTTTTTCACCAACTGTTAATTTTTTTCTTTGTGTACCTTTATCCGTCTTTAAGTAAATCCAAGCAATATGATGTTCTGCAAGCATTGGATGTTCCACACTACCAACAGTTACCTTAACAACATTACCATCGATTTCAAACACTGGTACGTGCTTTTCAGTCGCTCCATCTGAAGTATTTGCAACTAACGCTGTCATGTTATCTCCACAGCAAGTTAATGGTGCACCTGAACTATGAATTACCTCAACGATATTACCACAATGTTTACAAATAAAAAACTTTGGCTCCATTCTACAAAACTCCCTTCACACAAATAATTTTTGGTATTTACAAATTGTCTAGTATTTACTATTGTACTTTTACAATAAACAGAACATTATTCATATAGCTATTAACTGGTAACTACTAACAACTTGTTTATGGATAAATTATAACATTAAGTATTAATATGTCAACCAAAAAAAAATATATCTAAGCAAAAATTTAATATAAATCTTAACTCTTGTGGATTACAATATGTTGTGTTATACTGATTCACGAATACTATAAATTGTATATAAGTACTATTTTATAGATAAATATGATTATTAACAGAAAGGAGTTTATCATGACAAAATCCCTAGATTTTTACATAAACAGAGAACATATTACCTATAATGCTGAAGTATTTTCGGTTAATTTTGGACAATTCCCTGATTTTCTAGATTTATTAAAGGAGATCTCCTGTATTTATATAGACGATGAATATAATCTTAATAAACTTGCAGATAAATTTGAAAGTTTTAATAAAGAATCCTTAGGATTTAATGAAAGATTAGACTTACTTATTAAAGCAAGCGTTGAGTTAACTACAAAAGAAGCTCCAAAATGGGAGTTTATTTCTGCAAGACTACTCTATTACAAATTTAATAAGAGACTTAAAGCTGACCTAGCTTTAAGAAATATTAATAATTATTATGATAAAGTTAAGTTCCTTACGAAAGAAAAATTATACGGGGATTACCTTTTATCTAACTATACAAAAGAAGAGATAAATCTTTATGAAACTTATTTAGACTATTCCAGAAACAATTTACTTACATACTCTGGACTAGATTTACTTTTAAAACGCTATATTATTCATTTAAATGATGGAACACCAATTGAAACTCCTCAAGAAATGTTTCTTGGTATCGCGATGCATTTAGCAATGAATGAGAAAAAGGATCGAAACGATTGGGTTAAAAAGTTTTATGATATGCTTAGTGAACTTAAAGTAACCATGGCTACTCCTACTTTATCCAATGCAAGAAAAGTATTTCATCAACTTTCCTCTTGTTTTATTGACACAGTACCAGATAGCTTAGATGGTATTTATAGAAGTATTGATAATTTTGCTAAGATTAGTAAATTTGGTGGAGGCATGGGACTTTACTTTGGTAAGGTACGTGCTCTTGGGAGTGAAATCAGAGGTTACCAAGGTGTTGCAGGTGGAGTTATTCGTTGGATTAAATTAGCAAACGATACAGCCGTTGCCGTTGATCAATTAGGTATGAGACAAGGCGCTGTCGCCGTTTATTTAGATGCATGGCATAAGGATTTGCCAGAATTTTTAGGATTACGTACGAATAATGGTGATAACCGTATGAAAGCACACGATGTCTTTCCAGCCGTTTGCTATCCTGATTTATTTTGGAAAACCGCAAAAGATAATATTGAAGCAGATTGGCACTTGATGTGTCCCCACGATATCATGAAAATTAAAGGTTATTGTTTAGAAGATTATTATGGGGAAGAATGGGAAGAAAAATATCTAGATTGTATTAATGACACTAGAATTTCAAAAAGAATAATCCCAATCAAGGAAATCATTCGATTGATTATTAAAAGTGCTGCTGAAACAGGTACTCCGTTTACATTTAACCGTGACATCGTAAACAGATTAAATCCAAATAAACATAAAGGTATTATATATTCTAGTAACCTTTGTACAGAAATCGCTCAGAACATGAGTCAGATTGATTTAATAGAACAAACTACAACGACAGTGGACGGAGAAGAAATCGTTATTACTACCACAAAGCCAGGTGATTTTGTTGTATGTAATTTAGCTAGCTTATCCCTGGGTCATATTGATGTTACTAATGAAGCTGAAATTATAGATATTACAAAAAGCGCTGTTCGAGCTCTTGATAATGTTATTGATTTGAACTTTTTCCCTCTGCCATACGCAAAAATTACTAATAATAAGTATCGTCCAATTGGACTTGGTGTCAGTGGATATCATCATATGTTAGCCAAAAATAAAGTTCGTTGGGAATCTGATGAGCATCTTGAATTCGCTGATAAAGTATTTGAAACAATAAACTATGCTGCAATTCTAGCAAGCAATGAAATTGCCAAAGAAAAAGGCAAGTATGACTATTTTGAAGGCAGCGACTGGCAAACTGGAGAATATTTTAGATTACGTAATTATTCTAACGAACGTTGGGATGCTTTGAGTAAAGAAGTTGCTAAGTACGGTATGAGAAATGCATATCTTCTTGCAATTGCTCCTACAAGTAGTACAAGTATCATTTCTGGAACTACCGCTGGTGTTGATCCAATTATGAGTTCTTATTTTTTAGAAGAAAAGAAGGATGGGTTAATTCCTAGAGTAGCACCAGATTTGTCCCATGAGACCGTTTGGTTTTATAAGAATGCGCATCAAATCAATCAAACCTGGTCGATAAAGGCTGCCGGTATTCGCTCAAGACACATTGATCAAGCTCAAAGTTTAAATCTTTATATCACAAATGAATATACATTCCGTGGCATACTAAATCTCTACATCCTTGCATGGGAGAAGGGGGTAAAAACCATATATTATATTCGCTCAAAAAGTCTTGAAGTTGAAGAATGCACCGTATGCTCAAGTTAACATTGATTAGGTAATACACCGTATGTTCAAGTTAAAATTTATTTAAGATAATATACGATTTTCTCTAAATAAAATTTATTTATTAAATAATCTAATATTAATATAGAAAGGCTTCGTTGCTTATGAATTTAAAGAAAAAACCACTTTTTAATCCTTCTGGAAATACCGATGTAATGAGTCGCCGAATGATTAATGGTGACACTACGAATCTCAATGATTTTAATAACATGAAGTATGCATTCGTTAGCGATTGGTATCGTCATGCAATGAATAATTTTTGGATTCCTGAAGAAATCAATCTAAGCGCTGATGTAAAAGACTATAAAAATTTAGAGACAGAAGAACGTATTGCATATGATAAAATACTCTCTTTTTTAGTCTTCTTAGACAGTATGCAAACAGCGAATCTTCCTGCAATCTCGGAATACATTACTGCAAACGAAATTAACCTATGTTTAACGATTCAGGCATTTCAAGAAGCGATCCACTCTCAAAGCTATAGTTATATGCTAGATACTATATGTGAGCCGCAACAAAGAAATGAAGTGTTGTATCAATGGAAAACAGATGAACATCTTTTAAAAAGAAATACTTTTATTGGTGATTTGTATAATGAATTTCAGCATGATAAATCTCCATTTTCACTTGTAAAAACAATAATGGCGAATTTTATCCTTGAAGGAATTTATTTTTACAGTGGCTTTATGTTTTTTTATAATTTAGGCCGTAATAACAAAATGCCTGGAACAACTCAGGTCATCCGCTATATTAATCGAGATGAAAATGCACACCTTTGGTTATTCCGCAGTATTATTCTAGAGCTAAAAAAAGAGCAACCAGAACTCTTTACCGAAGATAAAATAAACCTTTACCGTGAAATGATTAAAGAAGGCTGTGAACAAGAGATTGCATGGGGTAGCTATGTAATTGGTAATCAAATTCATGGACTTACCACCGAAATGATATCCGATTACATTATGTATCTTGGTAATCTTCGTTGCCATTCTCTTGGATTTAATCCAATTTATGAAGGCCATAAAGAGGAACCCAAAAGTATGTCATGGGTAAGCCAATATAGTAATGCAAATATGATTAAAACTGACTTTTTTGAAGCCAAAAGCACTGCTTACGCAAAAAGTAGCGCTTTGGTAGATGACTTATAGAATTAATAAACGAAAAAAACACAGCAAAGAATTAAACATAGAACAAAGCATTTATGCTACCTATAAATAAAAGAAGGACTAATTACCTATCTAAGAAGTAAATTACTTTTTAAATAGGTAGTTAGTCCTTTCATTTTAAAAGATATAGTAATTTAATTTGCTATCACACGCTTGTTTTTAAGTCTGATTTACTGAACAATACTATCGATATTGCTAAAATCTCCTTCTTTAACTTCAACAATAATTCGATTCGGTAGGCATATTATCATTTGTCCCGTGTTATGAATCGCTCCAATTATCACACATGTTTGGTCCGGACATTGAGCTTCTATCATTTTAGCTTCCCCATTTTTAATTTCTAAAATGCTAGTACCTAATTTTGCTGGAATTTCAATCTTAGTATCTAAATTTAATGGATATGTTCCATATTCTTTTCCATCTATAGTAACAACAACCACAGCGTCATCATCCGAATCAGCTTGGCTAATATAACGATATCCAAGATACGTGCTTCCTGCAATCACAAGTAAAATAATGATTAATAATACATCTTTTTTTTTCATAACTTCCTCTTTTCAATTTCTTAACTACAATCTTACCCGTTTTGATTGCTTTTTTATACTAAACTAAGCATTGCAATTATATTCGATTCATTTAAAAAAATCAAGAACTAGAATTAATTATTACCTATTATTTTATATTTTAGTAATTTTATATCAGTTACTTATATTTAATGGAAATTTTTCTATTTAGAAGCTCTATTATTGTAATATTATGTTATATTTTGAATACCGATTCTTTTTATTCTTTTGGAAATAAGGCAAGCCATCTCTCATAATATACATTGTAAACAAAATTTGGAGGTTCTAACATGAGTGATTTAACAGCAACTAACTGCGGATGTGACAGAGGATGTGATTGTAATAATGGTTTATTTGGTGGCGATTGCAGCTGCATCATTATTATCCTTTTACTTCTTTGCTTCTGCGGCAATGGTTTTGGCAACAATGGCTGTAACAGAGATTGTGACAGAGGATGTAACAATGGTATCTTCGGTGGCGATTGCAGTTGCATCATCATTATTCTTGTTCTCTTCTGCTTCTGCGGTAATGGCTTTGGCAACAATGGCTGCTGCTAGTTTTAAACATTTATGTACAAAAAGAGCTGATTACAGCTCTTTTTGTTTTTGTTTTAAACAATCATAATCATATTCATATATAGATGTTTCGTCAGTTACTAACAGTGCATTTGTTGAGTTCTCCTCACCACATGCACAAAGTTTGCACTCATTTTTTTTATTAAGCTCTATATTAAAATCATTGATTGACACATCTGTAGTTACGATTCCATAATTTTTTTTCATATTGATGAATTCCTTCCAACTAGACTATACTTCATTATATGATATAATTACGAAAATGTTTACATTATTCGACTTGAATCAATGACTTTTTTCATTGCTTATTTTAAATACATCTATTATACTTATTCATAAGTTCAACATGGAAATAATTAAAGAATTAGAATTGGAGGTCGATTATGTCAGGATCTACTTTAGGAACAATATTTAAAATTACTACGTGGGGAGAATCTCATGGAAAAGGTATTGGCGTTGTTGTTGATGGATGCCCAGCTGGATTATCCATTGATGAAGAATTAATACAAACTTATTTAGACCGAAGAAAACCAGGTCAAACGAAATTTGCCACCCCAAGAATAGAAGCAGATAAAGTACATATTTTATCTGGTGTTTTTGAAGGAAAGACAACAGGTACACCTATTTCTTTAGCTATCTTTAATGAAACTGCAAGATCCTCTGATTACAGCGAAATTGCAAGCTATTATCGTCCTGGTCATGCAGACTTTACTTTTGATAGTAAGTATGGATTTCGTGACTATCGTGGTGGCGGACGTTCTTCTGGTCGTGAAACCTCGGGTCGTGTCGCTGCTGGTGCTATTGCAAGTGCTATTTTAAAGGAACTTGGTATTGAAGTATGTGCTTATACAAAATCCATCGGCCCTATAAAAATTGATTATAAAAACTGCAAAAAAGAAAATAGAGATTTAAGCCCACTTTGCATGCCAGATTTAGAAGCTTCAAATGCAGCTGAGGAATTTCTTACCTCTGCTATGGAAAATCAAGACTCTGTTGGTGGAATCATAGAGTGTATTATTAGTGGAGTTCCTGCTGGGATTGGCGAGCCTGTCTTTGATAAATTGGATGCCAGCCTTGCAAAAGCTATTATGTCAGTTGGCGCAGTGAAAGGTGTTGAGATAGGTGATGGTTTTGAAGTTGCAAATCATTTTGGTTCCTATAATAATGATAACTTCATACAAGAAGGTTCTCAACTTAAAAAAATCTCAAACCATGCGGGCGGAATTCTTGGGGGTATTAGTGATGGTTCGGAAATTATATTGCGTGCAGCAATAAAACCTACTCCTTCCATAGCAAAAAGTCAACAAACCGTAAATAAGAATGGTGAAAATATAACTGTAAATATCAAAGGACGTCATGATCCTATCATAGTACCTAGAGCTGTTGTTGTTATCGAATCAATGGCTGCCCTTACACTCTTAGATCTTATGTTACAAAGTATGAGTTCTAGATTAGATCATATAAAAACTTTTTTTAGTGATGTAAAGACGAAATAAAACAGGAAAAAGACTGTGCCTATAGAAATGCTTTAGATGTTCCTTTCTTTAAAATTTGTGTTATATCAAAAGACAGATTTGTCTGTTCATAGCGAGTTATCTGTTTTTTGATATGTTTAACACAAATTATGAAAGAATTGGAACATCTTATGCATTTTAATCGAAGCGGAAGTATTTTAGCTTTGTGAAAATTGTCATTTCCATAAAGTATATAGGGATTAGACACCTAATTCTACCAATAAAAAAAGTTGTATTATATACATATATGACGATTCGATCATAGTACAAAACACAACTTTCTTACTCCGTATTTAATTAATTTTTAAGCCTTACTATAAGCCTTGTTTACTTATATTCTGGATTGTTTTTATGATATGCTCATGTGCTAGTTTTTCTGCAAGCTCACCATCTCTTTTTCTTATCGCCTCAAGAATCGCTGTATGTTCTGCATTTGAATCAGAAACACGTTCCGTTCGAGATAATGTAATTTTTCTCATTCGTTGAACATAATGATGAAAATCACTTAAAACATGTTCTAGTATTTTACTTCCAGAAGCTTCATATATCAACTCATGAAATTTATTATCCAACTCTAATATTTGTTCATAATGTTCTTTTTTTAAATGAAATTCTGAAAGGAAAATAACTTCCTCTAAAGCTTCAATCTGTTGTTCTGTAATATGTTCACATGCCCACTTTGCACATAAACCTTCTAAATAAGAACGTATCACATAGATATCATGAATATCTTTTTCTGAGATTCCAGTTACGTAGGCACCTTTGTTAGGAATAATATTAACAAGTCCTTCAAGTTCTAATTGCCTTAATGCTTCTCTTACTGGAGTACGACTTACACCTAATTCCATACCAATGGTATTTTCCTTAAGTTCTTCGTCCTGAGAATATTTACCAGATAATATATCTTCTCTGATTCGATGAAATACTCTACCACGTAACGAGTATTTATCGGTTACTTCTTTTTGCACGTCTTTATTGCTCACAACGTCCTCCTAATGATAAACGGGATTTTCTCCCTCCAAATTGTACTGTAGGAAATTATTTATAACTTCCGTTAAAAGGCGCTACTTTTGCGCCATTCATATAAGAACCAGAAATAAGATAATGAAAATTTTCTTAATACGTAAACGCCTGCAATATAGGTTTCCCTAATATCACAGACGTCACACCGTATCAATCTATTTCATTTTCTCAATTGTTTCCATAATATAATCTGCAAATTCTTCACCTGTTGCTCCGTCACTACGTCCAGTCATAACAAGTTTCTTTTCTGTTACAGTGCAAATATCAAGTGCTGCATATAATTTATCAGATTGTTCTTTATAACCAATGTGTGATAAAAGCATCGCTGCTGCACGTATTACGCTACATGGATCTGCATACTTATCTCTTCCTTCTAAAACCATACGAGGAGCAGAACCATGAATTGCTTCAAACATTGCATATCTCTTACCAATATTAGCACTTCCTGCAGTACCTACACCACCTTGGAACTCTGCCGCTTCATCTGTAAGAATATCACCATATAGATTAGGAAGAACCAATACTTGGAAATCTCTTCTTCTCTTCTCATCAATTAATTTTGCTGTCATGATATCAATATACCAATCATCAGCTGTAATATCTGGGTATTCCTTAGCAATTTCTTTAAACATATCTAAGAACTTACCATCTGTAGTCTTAATAATGTTTGCTTTGGTAACCGCAGTTACTCTTGTTTTACCGTTCGCTTTTGCAAATTCAAACGCTGCACGAATAATACGTTCTGTTCCTTGTGATGTAACAACTGTAAAGTCTATACCTAAATCTTCTGTTACATGTACACCTTTGCTTCCCACTGCATATGCACCTTCCGTGTTTTCACGGTAAAATGTCCAATCAATTCCCTGCTCAGGAATACGAACCGGACGAACATTAGCAAAAAGATCTAGTTCTTTACGCATTGCAACATTGGCACTTTCTACATTTGGCCAAGGATCGCCTTTTCTAGGAGTTGTAGTTGGTCCTTTTAAAATAACATGACATTCTTTTAATTCTTTCAAGACCTCTGCTGGAATCGCTGCCATCTCTTCCGCTCTTCTCTCAATTGTTAAACCATCGATTACGCGAAATGCTACCTTGCCAGCATTTACATCCTCTTTTAATAAAAATTCAAGGATTCTTTGGGCTTGTGCTGTAATTGCAGGTCCAATTCCATCTCCGCCACAAACGCCGATAATAATTTGATCTAATTCTTGATAGTTTAAGAAATCTCCTTGGGCTTTCATAGCTTCAACACGTTTTAATTGTTCCTCTAATAACTTTCCAAAGGCCTCTTTCGCTTTTTCGATATTTTCTGCAATCATCTTGTTATCCTCCTGTAAATAATGTTAGGGAACATAATTATTCCAATGTAACTTCCGGTAAATCCAAATTATATTCTACCTTATACTTATTAATCATGTCAACTAATTCACCATCAGTCATTACTGTAATTCTTCCTTCTTCATATTCCTTATCAACTTCTTCTTTGATACGATTCACCATAGGGTGTGATTTATCTAATTGAAGTTCATCTTTTAAATGATAATATGTATTAATCCAGTGTGCAATTCCAGCCAAACCAGACGTATTAGAAACAGAAACTAAGACTGGGCGTTTTAAAAACTTTTCAGTATCAAATATATTATAAATTTCTTCACTCTTTAACAAACCATCTGCATGAATTCCAGCTCGTGTTACATTAAAATTCTTTCCAACAAATGGTGTTCTATGTGGTATTTTATAACCAATTTCTTTAGTAAAGTACTCAGCCAATTCTGTAATGACTGTAGTATCCATGCCATCTAGAGAACCTTTTAACTGGGCATATTCAAATACCATTGCCTCAAGTGGTGTATTTCCTGTTCTCTCTCCAATTCCAAATAAAGAACAATTGATACCACAAGCACCATAGATCCAGGCTGTAGTTGAATTTGTTACTGCTTTATAAAAATCATTATGTCCATGCCACTCTAATAATTCCGATGGTACACCAGCATGGGTAATTAAACTATAAATAATTCCTTGCACAGATCGTGGAATTACCGCTCCTGGAAAATTAACTCCATATCCCATAGTATCACAAGCACGTATCTTAACTGGAATTCCATATTCTGTACCGAGCTTCATTAACTCAAAACAAAAAGGAATAACAAATCCATGAATATCCGAACGTGTAATATCTTCTAAGTGACATCTTGGAGCAACACCAGTCTCTAGACATTCTCTAACTATATTTAAATAATGATTCATTGCCTGACTTCTTGTCATTTTCATTTTATAGAAAATATGATAATCAGAACAACTTACCAAAATTCCTGTTTCCTTAAGACCGATCTCTTTTACAAGCTCGAAGTCTTTCTTATTTGCACGGATCCATGATGTAATTTCAGGGAATTGATATCCACGTTCCATACATTTGTAAACGGCATCTCTGTCTTTTTTACTATATAAAAAGAACTCGCTTTGCCTTATGATTCCATTTGGACCACCCAATCGGTGTAAATAATCATAGATAGTTACAATTTGTTCAGTCGTATAAGGAGCTCTAGACTGTTGTCCATCACGAAATGTCGTATCAGTAATCCAAATCTCTTCTGGCATATTATGGGGTACGATTCGATCGTTGAATGCAATTTTAGGTATTTCATCATATGGAAATAGATTTCGAAATACGTTCGGTGCCTCAACATCTACCAATTCGTAAATGTGCTCTTCTAGAGAAAGTAAATTATTATGCATGTTCATATAAACTCTACGATTCTTCATGTCGACTCTCCTTATTCACCCTGTATAGTATCATTTGCTGATTTATTGTCTTATTGTATACAATTATACTATTCCTGTCAACAAATAATTATAAGTCTAAAACTAATAATCATATAATTTCTTTGCTTATTTGAAGGCTATATAATATAATACATTTATTGAATAATTACTATTATCGAAATAATATTAAAAAAGAAATATTCCTTACCAAGATTCAAAAAATTAACTAAATTATTTTGAATTCGATTTACTTTTTGGTAAATTATTTTATTTTAAGTTTATTTTGAATTTTGGAGGAAAACTTTATGAAATTACGATTTAAGTTAATTGGATTTACCGTTATCATTTTATTAATTACTACTTTATTAGTGAGTCTAACTACGAATACAACGATACGAAACTCACTCACTAATACTTACAAAACCGTTGTATCTCAAGACTTAAACCTCTCCTATGAAATACTGGATCATTCCTATCCTGGAGACTTTTCTTTAGATTCCAACGGACATTTATACAAAGGTGGACATTTATTAAATAATGAAACTTCTTTTATTGATACGGTATCTAAACACACAGGCTACTATGTTACCATATTCGCTATGGATACAAGAATAGCAACGAATTTTTTAGATGAATCTGGTGAGCGCGCCATTGGAACAAAAGCCTCCGATATGGTAATTGATAAGGTTTTAGACAATGGAGAAATCTATACTTCTACTCTTAATGTAATGAATGTTTTAACCAGAGCTATTTATATGCCTTTATTAGATGCACAAGGTGCTGTCGTAGGAATGTTATATCTAGGAATGCCTCAATCTATGATTCAACAAGTCATTTTTGATGCGATAAAAAATATATCCTTTGTACTTGGATGTATTACACTTATTGGTATCGTTCTATTTTATTTCTTTGGTAGCTCTATTGTAAAATCGTTGCAAACAGTGATATCCGCTTTTGAACGTATGTCAAACAAAGATTTTACTGGAAGCATCCCAGAACGATTTACAAGGCGAAAAGATGAAATTGGGGCCTTAGCTAGAGAAGCCAATCAATTAAAAACAGAATTAATAAGGATAATACAAACAATTACAGAAACAGCCGCAACATTAGATAATTCTTTAAATAATACCACTAAGCAGCTAACAGAATTAAATTCTAATTTAAATGATGTTTCCGCTACTACAGAAGAAATATCTGCTGGTATGGAAGAAACGAGTGCTTCCATGGGAGAAGTTCAAAACTCCTCATATGCGTTAGAAAAAGCGGCAATTAATATTTCATTACAGGCAAAGGATGGAGCTACTGCTGCTACAGAGATTAAAAATCGTGCAATTAGCTTAAAAACAAATGCCTTTGAATCACAGAAGAAAACCAATGACATCATTATAGAATCAAAAGATAAACTTACTTCTGCAATTGAACAAGCAAAAAGTATCGATGAAATTAAAATATTATCTGATACAATTTTAACTATAACTTCAAAAACTAGCTTATTATCATTAAATGCTTCTATTGAAGCAGCGAGGGCAGGGGAAAGTGGACGTGGCTTCGCAGTTGTAGCTGATGAAATCAAAGAACTTGCGGAAGCGTCTAGTAGCACAGTAAATAAAATTCAGGAAGTTACGTCTCTCGTTACTAATGCAGTTGAAAATTTAATTTCATGCTCAAATTACATATTACAGTTCATGGATCAAAATGTAGTAACTGCCTATGAGGAATTAGTAACTACAGGGGAACAATATTACAATGATTCTTTATTTGTAACTACTTTAGTCGATCATCTAAAAACAATGTCGGAACAGATTCAAGATTCTATAAATAACATGGCGACTGTTTTAACTCAAATAACAACAGCTACAGATGAAAGTGCCAACGGAAGTACTTCCATTGCTGAATCCATCAGTGATATTAATATCGCCTCATCTTCTATTGCTTCTACAAATTTAGTAACGAAAGAGACATCTGAAAAGTTAAGAAGTTATATAGAGGAATTTCATATATAATATGGACGAATAAGGAGCACAGTCGCTTTTGCATGAAAGAAAATAACATAAATGCATTTCCATAAGTGCATAGGTTCTTTTGTTTTGTGCAATCGGCATTATAATTTTGAAAACGGGATTTTAGCATCCAAATCTCAATATAAAATAAAGCTTATTTATTTCAATTAATTAAAAAGCGTTTTATATATTCCAATATGTTATTGGGGCATATATAAAACGCTTTTCTTTAATTTTAATTAGTTTCAGAAATTTATTCCTTTGAAAACTGTTCAAGTCTAGACTGCATTGTTTTATTAAAATTAGAAACTTTTCTATCGTATTCTTCATTCATTAATTTAGACTGTAATAGAAAATCAGCAGTTGCTAAATTATTGGCAATTGGAATATCATACACTACAGCAATACGTAATAATGCCTTTACGTCTGGATCATGTGGTTGTGATTCTAGTGGATCCCATAAGAATACAACAAAGTCCACTTTACCTTCCACGATTCTAGCACCTATTTGCTGATCACCACCAAGTGGGCCACTATTATATGCTTTTACTGGTAAACCAGTTTGTTCTGATAACAATCTTGCTGTTGTTCCTGTACCACATAAGGTATGCTTTTTTAATTCTTCTTTATGTCTTTGTGCCCATTCGACAAGTTCTTTCTTTTTACCATCGTGTGCGATTAATGCAATATGTTTTGTCTTTTCAATCTTAAAAAAGATATAATCGTCCTGTAACATCACTTATCTCCTTATCGTTATATCGTGTTAAACAATATATTGTAACATATATTATTTTTTATGTATATTACAAATGCAATACTATAAAAATATTATTGCATCTGGCTTTTTTATATATATTTATTTTACCAAAGGTGATACTTAAGTGCAAGTAAAAACACTGTAATCAGCTTTCATAAGTATTGTAAAAGTAAGCTTTCCTTTTTAATTAATAATTTTTCTAAATTAAGAATTCCAGAAATTTATAAGAAAACCTTTAAAAAAATATACAAAAATGTTATGATATCTATATAAAACATGTACTATATGCATGGAGATAAAAGTGAATGAAATCACTTTTGTTCTAATAGAACCCGCAATGTGGTTTCTTTAATAAAATTTGTGCCGCTATGTGCGGCGGAATGGGAGAAGTTATGAAAAAGCAAACACTTGTAGTTGCACTAGGCAGAAGTGCATTTGGAGAAACATTTCCTGAACAACGTAAAAATGTATCAATAGCAGCAAAAGCGATTGCTGATTTAGTTGAAGCCAATTATAAAATTGTAATTACTCATAGTAATGGTCCTCAAGTAGGTATGGTACATACTGCTATGACCGAATTTAGCCGTTTAGATGACCGCTATACCGTTGCCCCAATGTCCTTATGTGGTGCAATGAGCCAAGGTTATATTGGTTTTGACTTACAAAATGCCATTCGTACCGAACTTTTAAATCGTGGTATTTTTAAACCTGTATCCACCATTATAACTCAAGTAAAAGTAGATCCTTTTGACAAGGCATTTAGCAACCCTTCTAAAGTAATCGGTCGCTATATGACTAAGGAAGAAGCAGAAGCAGAAGAACGCAAAGGTAACTATGTAGTAGAGGAAGAAAAAGGATTCCGTCGTATCATTGCAGCTCCAAATCCTATGGATATTTATGAAATTGATGCTATCAAAGCATTGGTTGATGCAGATCAAATCGTTATTGCAGGTGGCGGCGGTGGTATACCAGTTCTTGAGCAAGGAACAGTATTAAAAGGCGCAAGCGCAATTATTGAAAAAGATTTAACTGCTGCAAAACTTGCAGAATTATTACATGCAGATACTCTTTTATTCTTAACAGGAGTTGAGAAAGTTGCTCTTAATTATGGCACTGAAAATGAAAAATTCTTAGATTCTATTACTTCAGAAGAAGCTGCAGAGTATATGAAAGATGGATATTTTGCAAAAGGTGCTATGCTTCCAAAGGTAAGTGCTGCGGTATCCTTTGTAAATGAGGATTCTTCAAGAAAAGCAATTATTACTAAAATTGACCGTGCTATCGATGCTCTTGCTGGGAAAACTGGTACAGTTATTACAAAATAAAAGTTATACGGAATTTATTGAGTTTACAAAGTCCTGTCTACTTCATAGAAATGACGATTTGCATATCGCTTAAAGACTCATGCTTTCATTCCAATGCATAAATAATTAGCGTGCTTCCAATAATATGAATACGTATTATAATAGGAGGTAACATATGGCAAAAGATTCACAGTTAGACCCAAAAGAGGTACGCAAAGAAAAAGCAAAAGGTGGACCTACCATGGCAGAAAGTGCATTAGATGGAGAAAGCAATAACACAAAAAAACAGTCAGGCAATCGTCATAAACCTGGCAGTGATAAGAAATAATATTAAGCCGTTTATTCCAATATAGTCAAAAAAATCGCTATGCTTAATTGTAAAGTGAACCATTTCATTAAACTTTTGTCTAACAAAATGGTTCACTTTATGGTAAGCATAGCGATTTTTCATTTATATAATAATTAACAATCCTATATTTCTAATAAGTCCAGATTTTAAGAACCCATATCGAAGCAATAAATATCTCTTTTTTAACCAATTTGAATCTGCTATTAAGGTAAATTCAGATATCAATTTCTTCTCTTCTTCTGATAACTCATCTTGATAGATTCTTAAAAATTCTTTTCCTTGATTGATACAAGCATTTATGCTTATCTTTTGGTTATTTAATGACTTAACTCGTTGTTTTACATATTCACCAAAACTCTTACTACCAACTACATTATTTCCATGTTGTCTATATTGTATAGTGGAAGTAGCGACATAACTAATATGACCAAAGCTTGCCGCTATTAATCCTAGCCACCAATCATGAAGTCTTGCTGCGTCAGGCAATTCCTTTAAACATTCTACCATAGAACGATTTACCATTACAGTACAACCAATGCATTTATTCTCCATTAGCATATGTGCTAGATCAGTGCGATATGGATATAGGCATTGGCTTCGGAAAAAGGAATGATAAATAAGCTCTAAATTCTCATCCACTACATTTGCATCGGTAAAAACTAAGTGGGCTTTATCCTTACCAAACTTTTTTTCTATAAATTTCATACGTTCTAGGGTTATCTTAATTTTATCACGATTCCATACATCGTCTTGATCACAAAACATATAATACCTAGCATGATTACTGGAACAAGGCATCTTTGAAGCATTATCGGATGTTCCTTCTACGTTCGTTAGATCATATACTCTCTTTAATCCATTTAAAAAGTTCAAAGTAGAGCCTAGGTTCTTTTCATTTTGGCTTACTTGAATTCGTTCCGGAAATTTTGATTCAAAACTTTTTGCTATCTCAATCGTCGCATCGGTAGATCCATCGTCAAAAATAAATAAACTCCAATCGGTATAGTTGGAACCTAATATTGATTCGATTTGTTGTTTTATATATTTTTCACCATTATAGGTTGCCATAACGATATTAACCGTACTCATTATTTCCTCCAATATCCCTTATTCATACTACTCCATACTACAAGATTCTTGGGTAAAGTGGAATAATGCTTTCCCATGAAATATCCAATATATTTTGCTGCGCTTTCAAAAAAATATTCAATCATTTCTAAATATTCTTTGCGATCCGCTAAAAATGATAGTGTTTGTTTTACCATTTTCATCCCTTCTGACTCTGATGGAACGGATGAAAATACTTCTTTATACTCATAGTGTGACACACCTAAATCAAAGTTTCTATGAAATTGCTCTTCAATCGTATAATTATGAGAATGTATCACCATTGCATCTGCCGCATAAGCAATTTTATAGCCTGCTTCAATGACTTTTGATGCAAATATCATGTCTTCATTGAATATTGTACGTGTTACAAATCCCCCTAATTCATCATAGGTTTTTCTACGATACATAGCACATACATTGGAACAAAAATATGTTTTTATACCTAAACGTTCTTTGTCTTCCTTTGACTTAATAAATCCTTTCTCAGGATAATTAAAAATTCTAGTATATGCTTCTGTTATTTTTGCTGTTTCATCTGCCAACTGTCTTGCATAAGCTGCTGATACCATTTCATCTGAAAAAGGAGCTAATAGTTTTTCTATTAAATGCTCATTCTTTGGCACTGCGTCTTGAGTCATAAATAATAGAAAATCTGAATCACTGAAGCTTGTACCATAATGTCTGGTCGCACCATGATCAAATTCCTCTTTTTTTATGGATTGAACATCTATATTAATTTCGCCAGTACCTGGAATATGCATTCCACTTAACGTTTTTTCAATACGCTCCTTTATAAGAGGTGTTGAATATTCAGGCAATACCTCAGTGTTTAATATTATTATATTTTTAGGTTTATTTGTCTGCTTCACTAACATTTTTAATAAACGCTCAAATTTGTGATTTGGCTTATAAACTGGAACAATCACATCTACACTCATATATACCTCCTACAATAGAAGCTCTAAGCCTTAGGCTTACATATATAAATGCATTGTGGCCTATTAGCTATTTTGCTCATCTTGTATATTATAACATTTTTTTCGGGTCAATGTATGAAACATTCCCTAAATCGAAGAAAATTTTTATAAACTTTGTTAAATAAAGATTTATCTTTCGATGGTTTTAGCTTTACACGGTTTAATCTTTAAATGGTTTTATCTTTCGATGGTTTTATCATTAGATCTTTTATAATGATAAAAGCCTCCTACAATTCTGCGATTAAAGCCTTTACAGCTTCTTCTGTGGTTGCCCATGATGTAACAAAACGTACGCAAGTATGTGTTTCATCCACTCTTTCTTGCTTTTCAAAAATGAAATTCTTTTCAAGCTCTTTTATTTTATCATCGGTAAAAATAACGAATAATTGATTTGAATAGGAGTCCGTTTTTAATTGATAACCTTTTAAAATAAGATTATTTTTTATTTCCATAGCCATGTCATTTGCATGTTTCCCTAATTTAAGATATAAGTCATCCTCAAATAACTCGCTAAATTGTATTCCAAGTAATCTTCCTTTGGCTAATAAACCACCTCGTTGTTTGATGTGGTAACGAAAATCTTCTTTTAAGGAATCGTTACAAATTACTACTGCTTCGCCAAATAACGCACCATTTTTTGTTCCGCCGATATAAAATACATCTGCTAAATTTGGTAAATCCTCCAACAAAATATCATTTTCTAAAGAGGCAAGTGCAGAGCCTAATCTTGCGCCATCTAAGAAAAAAAGCAATGATAACTCCTTGCAACATTCATATAATGCCCTAAGCTCTTCTTTTTTATATAAGGTACCTAATTCGGTTGTATTTGAAACATAAACCATCTTTGGCTGAACCATATGTTCATCTGGATGGTTTTCGCAAATTTCTTTTATTTGCGAAGGTGTTAATTTTCCATCTTTTGTTTCAACGGTTAAAACCTTATGACCAGTGGCTTCAATTGCCCCTGTCTCATGTACGTTGATATGTCCAGTAGCAGCCGCAATTACTGCTTGATGTGGACGAAGTGCAGAAGCTATCACTGTTTGATTCGCTTGTGTACCCCCAACAAGGAAATGAATATCTACATTTTCGCAATGTAATCTCTTTTTTATTTTTGTCTTCGCTAACTCACAATATTCATCACAACCATATCCAACGCTTTGGATAAAATTCGTCTTAGTGAGTGCCTCTATAATATTAGGATGTGCTCCTTCACTGTAATCATTCTTAAAGCTATACATTAAAATTCCTCCCTTATGCCTTTTTCATACGCTAGTCGTTCACTGCCATCTTTTAGATATATAATTCCACATTGAGTAAAGGCAAGTTTATTTAACAGCTTTTGCATAGGAACATTGTCTTTATGTGTATCAATTCTTAAACTATGAACGCCTTGTTTTCTTGCAATATCTTGAATTTGGTGTATTAATTTTGCAGCAACTCCACTACCTAGATACTCCTTATGAACTGCGATTCTATGAATCACTCCATACGGTTCATCTAAAATCCACTTTCCCTGATATATTTTATTATAAGTTTCTTCTCCGTCAAAAGACAGCGCAACCGTAGCAACGACTTTTTGATTAGAATCATCCACAAAGACATAACTATTCTCTTGTTTCATATCATTTAAAATTGTATCCTCATTTGGATATTGATTTTGCCATTGATCTATATTTTGTAATCGTAAGCTCTCTTGTGCATGGGAAATTATCGCCATAATATCGGGCAAATCTAATCTAGTTGATTTTCTTAATGTCATATATGCAATCTCACCCTTCCTTTCAATAAGAGTATTGTAAACTACTTTGTTTCTACATACAACCTACTTCTTTATTTACAATAAAAAAATACCTAGTCTAATCGCATAAACGTTCCGGTCACATGTATGTCCCACGCCTTTTTTCTAAATGGCACGGAATTACATGAGTTACTGTTTATACGATGGATCTAGGTAAATGTTTTTACGTTTAATGTCAGATTTGTATTTCTTCTTCAAGGAGCATCAATCTAATGTTGATTTTAATTTTTATATTACAAACATCAATCTATGCAAATTTATTTTCATATTACTAATCTGTCACAAATATCAGTCAATTCCTAATTTATCTTCCGATTAAAATTATCAATTCAATGTTAATTTGCCTTTTAGCGTCATATATTGATCAAAAATTAATCGACTGACCTTGGAACCGAACTCAGTTGCTGAATGTTCAGCATAATATACTGGATCATGGAAGTTTTTGTTCATTAATACAATTACATACTTCCCATATGGTGTTGATACAATTCCCCCATCATTTCTACACGCATTCATACTACCACTTTTGGAGGCTACATAGATTAGCTCTTCTTCATAGGTATCTTCATCAATCAGTGCTTGTGGGAAGCGTTTTGTTAGCATGGAATTATAATGTTGTTTTTTAAATATTTCTAACATTTCACGTGAAGCTTCCTTACTTACCAATTCTTCATTGCATAATCGTTCAAATAATGTTGCATAATCTCTAGGCGTTGTTGTTCCAAGTTTATCATATTTTTCAAAGTCTAGCTTATTATGTAGTACTGTGCTACTAAAACCTTGGTTTTTCATAAAAGTATTGATGGTATCTATCCCAAGATAATCAATTATCATATTTGTAGCTATGTTGTCGCTGACAATGATCATTAGAGTTGCTATATTTTTTACAGTCATTGTCACACCTAGGTCTAAGCTTCTTAAGATTCCGCTACCATCAATGAAGTTATCACTTGTATATGTTAGCATATCATCTAGACTTTTATTTCCCTTTTGGACCTCATCATAAAGACAAGCTAAAATATAGGATTTTACTGTACTAGCTGTTTCAAATTCCTCATCAACATTTATCTCAATTTTAGTACCTTTAAAATCATTAATATAAATTCCCATTAAACCATCATAGCTTAAAATCTCTGCCTTAATTCTATCTAATAACGTAATTTCTCTCATTTACTTCTCCTTATTTTAGTATTTCTTTATAAACTCGCATCACATTTTTATAAAAAATAGCTTCAATTACTTCATTTGAAAACCCTTCATCTCTTAATGCTTGTTCTAAAAGTGGCATATCAGCTCCATCCTTTAGTTCTTCATTGGTATTAATACCATCAAAATCAGAACCGAGTCCAACACATTCATACCCACCAATATGGATGATATGTTTGATTTGTTTAACAATTAATGAAAGGCTACCATGTGCAACTTCCCCGTCTTTCACTTCTTGTAAAAACTCTGGTTCAAAATTAATACCCATGACTCCCCCTCGGTTTGCTAGTGCTCGTATCATATCATCTGTCATGTTGCGATAATGGTTACAGACACTTCTTGCATTGGAGTGACTTGCCACAAAGGGATTACTTGTATGTTTAATAACATCATAAAAACCAGCATCGGATAAGTGGGATACATCAATAATCATGCCTAATCGTTCCATTTCATAAAGAAATTCTATTCCCTTTTTCGTTAACCCATTAACCGTATTAGGACAGGTGCGATATGCCTCTACGCCATTTGGAGTAATTGCATTAGGATATCCAAGTTCATTGATATAATTCCATGTCAAGGTCATCATGCGGACACCTAATCGATAGAAATTACGAAGATGCGCTAACTCTCCTTTTGTAACTCCACCTTCTTCAATGGTTAATAATGCCGACATTTTTCCTTCTTCTTTATTTTTTAGGATATCTTCATATGTTTTTGCTACTCTAATACTATCCTTATTTTGTTCTATTTCTTCATAGAAAGTATCAATCAATTTCAAGCACCATTCCAGTGGTTTATCTCTATTCATCAAATTCGTGTACATGGCAAAGTTTTGAACTAAATAATCTCCAGCTTTCATCTTTTCAATATCTAAATGGAGTTTGTTCCTCTTTAAACTAATCGGAGTTTGTAACATAGTGTCTTGATTACAAATCATTTCTGTTTCTATATTATTCTTCGCTTCTTTATTCTTTGTTTCTTTATTACTCTCCATTTTTTCTAGTATTTGTTTACTTTTTAAAATAATAGAAATTGTATCACAATGCATATCTGCTACTTTCATCTTAATCCTCCATTTAAATCTAAAACTCCCGCCTCGAATAGTTAAAACTTTGCATCCCATTGGAATATCCTTCATCCAATCTTTTGTTTAGAAATCATTTGCTTTCGAATCTTTTGTTTCAAATCTTTTGTTTTCAAATCATTTGTTTTCGAATCTTATATTTTTAAATCTCATATTTTAAATAGACTCTTTCGATTCACGATAAGTTCCTTTGATGTCAAATGTATTAATAACTCTTCTATTGCTGATATACATGCCGTCATACATATAAAATAAAGACCAGTATTAACCTTTGTAAATAACAAAGAAAACGGATATAAAAATATCAAAAACCCTGTTACCTTATTCAAAACAGAATGTAACATTGCAAAGGTTTTATATCTTATAAAAACTACCAAAAGAGATATCATGCGAAGAACAAAGATTGCTATAATCCAAACAAGTAGAGTCACATTTATCTGCAAAAAAGGATAAATTGTATAAATTAAAATAAATAATAAAATTGCATCAGCAATAGAATCTAGTTTTTCACCAAGTTTACTTGTTGTATTGGTTTTTCTTGCAATAAATCCGTCCAGTACATCACTACATCCACATAGGAAATAAATTACATAGTATATAAAACCTAAAGGTCTTACCAAAAGTAACACCAAAGAAAGTGCAATCCTAGATATCGTTATATAGTTAGGTATTGACATCAAATACCGCTCCTTCATAATTAATAAAATACAGAACCTGTCGCAGTTAATATTCTTAGAAGATCCTCTCTATACTCTTTATCTACTGGATTTAAACTATTTATAACAACACCGTCACTTCCATTTCTAGCGGTGGAATGAATGTACTTATCATCTCCGATGTACATGGCAATATGCCCTGGAAAATATAACAGATCTCCAGGCTTTTTCAGTTCAAAGGGAATTTCTTTTACTGGAAAACCTTCTTTTATACTTGCATCACGATATATGACTAATCCGGCGAGCATATAGCTAATAGAAGTTAGTCCGGAACAATCAATTCCTAAACTAGTCTTTCCTCCCCAACGATATTGTGTTCCTAAATAAGAAAATGCATTTCTAACAAGTTCTTTTCTAAATTCTTCTTCGCTCTTATGTAAAGAATTTCTTATATAATCATATGGAGTTGCAAACACATCCACTTCCATCTTGTAACGAAGGAACCCATCTTCATACATGGATGGTTCTAATCTAGCGAGGAAATTTTGCTTCATATAACCGGTGATACCATCAACTAAACCTACTTTCACCCAACCATTTGTATCTTCAGGCTCTAATACTGCAACTTGCGCGCCTCTAGTTAAACTAGTAATAATAGCACCTTGAACTTTAGGCATAGAAAGAACATCCGCATAGGACTGAACAACTACCATTCGATATGCTTTATTCCAAGTAAGAACTGCCTCATTATTTTTAAGAAAATGATACTTATTCATGAACCCTTCATATCGATAATGAGTACGAATTCGGTACCAATCCTCATTCACCTTTTCTAGCAATTCTATCTTCATTCCATATAATACTTCATCTTCTAACGAGCTATTATAATTTGTTTCTTTCATAATGGGTGCAATGGCTATTCGTATTAATGCATATGACATATTTAACCTCCATTTCTGCGCGACTTTGCGCATTAAGTTATATTGAAGATATAAAAAACACGTGATTGCCTAAGCTTTGATATGAGAAATCAGGGTGTCTAACAAGTTAGAAGACACCCTGTGTATAATTACTACTATACTAACTTTATCTATTTATCTTAACTAGCTTATGATCCAGTCTTTTTTTATACTCCACTAACTCCTTTTCATTTCCATATATAAAATGTTCTGGTTCTATTTCCACCCACTTTGGTCGATCTTTCGAATAATCATGCATAGATTTATCGTATACAATAAGTTTCTTTTTCTTTTCTGCAATGGGATCTGGCAAAGGAATCGCTGATAACAATGCTCTTGTATAAGGATGCAACGGATTTTCAAACAGTTTCTCTGTCTTTGCTAATTCTACAATCTTCCCCTTATGAATAACTGCAATTCTATCAGCAATAAATCGCATCACTGATAAATCATGAGCAACAAAAAGGTAAGTTAACCCTCTCTCCTTTTGAAGGCTCGATAGTAAATTCAAGACTTGAGCACGGATGGAAACATCAAGGGCTGAAATTGGTTCATCCGCGATAATAAATTCAGGTTCCATAATTAAAGCTCTTGCAATTCCTATTCGCTGTCTTTGTCCTCCAGAAAACTCGTGGGGAAAACGGCTTGCAAATTCCGGTAATAAACCAACATCTAATAAAGCCTTTTCTACTCTTTCTTTTCGTTCACTTTCAGATAATTTAATCTTTCTGTTATATAGCCCTTCCGATACGATATAATCAACTTTTGCTCTTTCATTTAAAGAAGCCATTGGGTCTTGGAAAATCATTTGAATCTTGTTTGTTAACTCTAAATCCTTTTCTTTTGTGATATTCCCGTTAATTTTTTCCCCATCAAACAATATTTCACCAGAGGCAGTTGGATGAATTCGAATAATCGCGCGTCCTATCGTAGTTTTACCACTTCCAGATTCTCCAACTAAACCAAAGGTTTCACCTTTATATATATCAAAACTTACATTGTCGACTGCAACGAATTTATTCTTTCTCTCACCAAACGTTACCGTAACATTCTTTACTTCTAGTAACTTATCTCCTATAACTTTTTTATTTTCATCATTCATTATGCTCTCCCCCCTTGCATACGTAATATCTTAATATGCTCCGGTGGTTCTACTTTTGGTGCTCTCTCATCCAGCAACCAAGAACGTACCTTATGCGTTTCTGTCACATCAAAATATGGTGGGCGTTTTTCAAAATCTATCTTTAAAGCCCTAGGATTTCTCGGTGCAAATGCATCACCTTTTACTGGTAAAAATAGATTTGGAGGCGTTCCCTGTATCGTATATAAATCCTCCCCTTTCACCCCTAGTTGCGGTAAGGAGGATAATAACGCCCAAGTATATGGATGCCTTGGATCATAAAATATTTCTTCACTTGTTCCAAGCTCAACAATATCACCGGCATACATAACAGCAATGCGATCTGCAACATTAGCAACAACACCCAGATCATGTGTTATATAAATGGTTGTTAAATCAAATTTCTTTTTCAGATTCTTTAACAAATCAAGAATTTGTGCCTGTATTGTTACATCCAGTGCTGTTGTTGGTTCATCACAAATAAGGATTTTAGGTCTACAAGCAACAGCAATTGCTATAACAACACGCTGTCTCATACCACCTGAAAATTCATGTGGGTATTGTTTATAACGACGTTCTGGTTCTGAGATTCCTACATCTTTAAGAATCTCAAGTGTAGCAGCTTTCGCTGCTCCCCCTTTTAATCCCTGATGCATTTTTACAGCTTCTGCAATCTGATTACCAATAGTTTTCAGTGGATTTAAACTAGTCATTGGATCTTGTAATACCATCGCAATTTCTTTTCCGCGAATCTTAATCCAATCTTTTTCTTTTCTCAAATTTGTTAAATTAGTCCCCTTATAAACAATCTCACCAGTATCAATAAATCCATTCGCATCTAATAGGCCCATAAATGTTTTCGTGAATACTGATTTACCAGAACCAGATTCTCCTACGATTGCTAAACTCTCTCCCTCATATATATCTAATGAAATATCACGAATTGCATGAAGTACTCTACCTCGGAGGTTGAACTTCACATTTAAATCTCTAACCGATAAAATAGGTGCTTGATTCATCTGTTCTCCTCCTTACACATGGTTCTTTGGATCTGCTGCATCTGCAAATGCATTTCCAATTATATAAAATGATATTGTTACAATTGACATAACGATTGTTGGAAATACCAATTGATAACGCAATCCTGCTTCCATTAGTATCTTACGACTTCCACTGATTAGATTTCCAAGACTCGGAATATTAATAGGTAAACCAAGACCGATATAGGATATAAATACTTCACTTCCAATTGCTGCTGGAATCGCTAAAGCCATTCTTAGCATAATAACAGAAACAAGATAAGGTAGTAAATTTTTAATTATAATCCTTCTCGTTGGCGTACCAAGACATCTTGATGCTAAATTATAGTCTCTATCTCTAATGATTAAGATTTGATTTCTAATAAATCTCGCCATTGCAATCCATCCTGTAATTGACATAGCAATAACTAAAGAATGTATGCTTGGTCTCATTATGTATGAAAATAAAATTAATACAATTGTATTTGGTATGTTATCAAGTACATTATAAATTTCCGTTAAAATAAAATCTAACTTTCTAACATAGCCCCACAGTACACCAATGGTTATACCAATCACGGCTTCAATGCTAGCCACTAAAAATCCGATCAATAAAGATGTCCTGGTTCCTGACCATATACGGCTCCATAAATCCTGGCCAATTGAATTCGTTCCAAACCAAAACTGTGAATTTGGCTTTTGATTACTTATTATTTTTCCTGTTTCATCGTTGTTTACTAAATTCGGTGGTATTTGGCCTGGTAGAAATGGTTGAATAAATGTAAACAATAAAATACCTATAATAACAATTAATAATGCGACTGCCATATGGTTCTTCAAAAAAGCTTGAAGTGTACTCCTCCAATAGGAATAATTCGAATATCCCCCACGCTCTGCAGCACTACTATCATATTCTGCAAATGAGAATAATTCACTTTCAGACAAGGTACCTTTTTTCTTTTGCTCAAAACTTTCAGTCATCATCTTTGTCTTCTTATCTCTTAGAGTCATTAACGTGCACCTCCTTTTTTCGTTAGACTAATTCTAGGATCAATAATGCACATAAGCACATCTCCTAACATTAGTCCAAGAATTCCTACAGAGGCAAACAATATAACAAGTGCCTGAACCATCATATTATCTTGTTTTTGAACAACATTAACTAGTAGGCCACCCATTCCTGGTATACTATATAAAGACTCCACGTAAATAGATCCAATCATAGTATTTAAAATCGAGGTTGGTATGTATTGTACCATTGGGACAAAGGCATTACGAAAAACATGGCTTGACATTATACGACTACTTGAAAGCCCTTTTGCCTTCGCAAGCTTTACATAATCTTTATTGCTTTCATCCACCATATATCTTCGTAACCACATTGCATAATAAGCAATATTTCCAATTGCTAATGAAAAAAGTGGTAAAATCCAAGTCGACGGATCATTTGCTTTAAAAAGCAACTTTAAATTAAGCCATTCTGTTCCATATACTTGAATAAATAAAAAATAAACAGCAGCTGGTACGGCTTGAATAAATACAATAAATCCTGTTCCTAGCTTATCAAAAAATTTTCCTTTTGATTTTGCCATGAATAATCCCATTGGAATACCAACTAACATCGAAATACCAATGGATGCTATACCAAATTTCATAGAAATAGGAACTTTATCTGAAATAATATCTACAATAGGAACATTGGCACGATATGTTCTCGAAATCCCTAAGTCTCCTTTTAATAGATTCTTAAAAAAATCAAATAACTGTACAATCAATGGCTTATTTAACCCCATATTGTCAAGCCCTGCTTGGATTTGTGCCTCTGTTAATTTATCAAAATTTTGAAAATATCCCTCAATTGGCATTAACCGCAATAAAGAAAATACGATAATTATTATAATAAACAATGTGACGATGGATCTTGCAAAACGTTTTCCAAGGTATTTTATCATGCACCTTCTCCTTTTCTTCATTGCATTTTCAATTTATCAACTTTTATTCATAAACAACGCTACTTAATCATTAGTATTATTTAATCCCTTGAAAACACAATGATTTTTCTCTTAACTATAGTTATAAACAAGTAAACTATTCAATAACCAAACCATGAAACAAATAGAAATAGTTAGTTTCATATGTGTATTCATACGATTTTTTACAATCCCCAAAAACCACTGAAACCACACATATGAAACTCTATTTTATGAAAAATGAAAGCAAGTTTTATTTTCCATTTAATGATGCCTTACTTTCATTCTCCCATGCTACGTAATTGGCTTCAAATTCTTCCATACTAATTGCTTTATCATAAAGCTTTTGTCCTTTGTATCTTAGAATTGAAACGCCAAAGGATGCAAATGGTGCTTCAAATACATTTAATTTTGTTACTCGGTATTCAAGGGAACCAACACTATAAGGTATTACTAAAGCATGATTAATTAAAAATTCCTCTGCTTTTGCAAACGCCTCATATCTTGCCTCTAAATCTACTGTATAAGATCTAGCATCCTCTACTAATTTATAGTATTCAGTAATTACATCTGCAGATGCTGTCTTATCCTTGATTGCTTTATCCATAAAGTTATAGTTATTACCTTCGGAAAATGGCTCTGCCCAAGTAACCGGATCCGCAAAATCTGCACCCCAGTTACATTTCATTAGAGCATATTTTCCAGAACGACGTACTTCTGATAAGAAGCTTTGGGAAGGTCCAGCTTCAACAATAATGTCAATAAAATCAGTTCCAAGAATTCCTTCCATCTGTTGCTCTAACACGACACATTCATTA
Organism: Clostridium sp. Marseille-P299; assembly: GCF_900078195.1. Classification (NCBI taxonomy): domain Bacteria; kingdom Bacillati; phylum Bacillota; class Clostridia; order Eubacteriales; family Clostridiaceae; genus Clostridium; species Clostridium sp. Marseille-P299. Next base: position 298,794 of record NZ_FJVE01000006.1, read on the forward strand.
TCCCAATCACCAGTGCTTGGATTGTAACTTACTAATATTTTAATTGGGAAAGTTGCACCTGCCGCCTTAAGTTCTTCCATTGCTTTTGTTTTATATTCTAAAGCAGCCGTTTCATTATAACTGTCTCTTCCCCACAAATTAGAAAGATTTCCGAATTCTGTGTAATCTTTCCCATTCAAATTAACAAATGTTTTTGGAGTAATTGTATTAATTAGTAAGGATTCCGGCGAATTTGGTTCCGTAATGCTAACAAGCTTTTTACGGTCAAGGGCTGCCATAATTGCTTGACGGAAATTCTCATTATTTACTGCTAATTTCCAATTTTCTGGTTCATAAATCGCATCAAATTGTGGATCAAAATTAAAGCTATAAAAATAGGAGTAATCTACATCCATACGTCCTTTACTTACAAGTTTTGATTTTTCAGGATCATTTAACCATTCATCTATAATATCTGATGTAATATCTGCATAATCAACTTCATCACGTAGTACCATCGTAGGTGATAATGTACCAGCTTCAGAATTATAAGTCTGCTCTATCATATCGATATAAATATTATTGGCATCCCAGTTATTTGAATTCTTTTTTAATACTCTCTTTTCTTGTGGCCAGAATTCACTTAAAATAAATGAACCATTATAAAGTATTGTGGATGCATCGGTTGCAGCGCCAAAACTTGCTCCAAGTTCCTCTAATTTTGGTCCATATGCTGGCATATAGCATACATAGGATAATGATGATAAAAAGTATGGAGTTGGTTGAACTAAAGTATATTCAAGAGTATTTGCATCAATTGCCTTTATACCAACTTCTGAAAAATCAATCGGAACACCTTCTACTGCCTCTGTTTCAGGATTATCTGCTGACATTGTTCCGTTATAATATTCTTCAGCATTTTTAACTACCCCAAATAATTGTTGAACCGTGCTACTTTCATATTCAGAAGTTAAAATATATTTCATTGCATCTACAAAATCCTGTGCTGTAACATCTGCAATCTCTGCACCAGTGTTATCGTACCATTTTTGGCCTTGGCGAAGTTTAAATGTGTATGTAAGTCCATCCTCTGATGCCTCCCAACTTTCTGCTAGGGATGGTTGAAGATTACCATATTTGTCATACTCAACTAGAGTATCAATGACATTCGCTGCAATACTCTGATCATGCTGATTACCCGATACTAAATAATTTAAAGTAGTAACTTCAGACGCATATAGTACTGAATATACAACGTCTTCTCCACTTCCTGCAGCATTCCCGCCACCGTTTGTTCCCTTATCTTTCTTCCCGCACGCACTTAACAATGATACTACCATAGTAAGACATAGCATTAACGTAATTAACTTTTTCCTCATAGATTTTCTCCTCTACATTTCACTCTAATAAACTTAATTCCTACAACTACATTTATTCATAACTCTATTATCAAAATAATATACATTCGTCCTATGCTTTATACTTTTATTTTATATCGTAATACTTTTTTGATATAGAACTTTGAATTTAACTAAAAAACAATAAGCAGAACCTTGTAACCACTTTGTTAAAAGCAAGGTACATTTAAGATTCCAACTCCTGCTGTTTCATTCATTGTTATCAAATTCTTATGAAATCTTGGTCCCCCCTCATATGGATCCACCTTACAAAGGGATGGTCCATCTAAATCTGCCATAGTAATTATGCCTTTTGCAGCTGCTAAATGCGCTGCTGCACTGACAGAGACTTTACTTTCTAACATACAGCCAATCATACATTTAACACCGTATATTTCCGCTATATCGCATATTTTAAGAGCATTATGAATACCACCTGTTTTCATCAATTTTATATTGATGAAATCTGCTGCCCTACCTTGTATAATATGTATTGCATCTTCTGCAGAAAAAACACTTTCGTCCGCAAGAATAGGTGTATATACATTACTCGTTACATATTGCATGCCAGCAAAGTCATGAGCTGGTACGGGTTGCTCTACCAATTCAATATTAAGATTTAAATCCTCCATGGCACGAATAATTCGAACTGATTGTTTTGCATCCCATCCTTGATTTGCATCTACTCTAATTACTATGTCTTTTCCAACTGCATTTCTTATCTCTTTAATACGTTCTACGTCCTTAAATCCTTCCTTACCGACCTTTACTTTTAATATTTTAAAACCTTGCCCCACTGCTTCTAGACTGTCAGATACCATTTCCGGTATTTCATTCACACTAATTGTAATATCTGTCTCTATGGTGTTTTTATTTCCACCTAGAATCTGATATAGGGGACGATTCAAACTTTTTGCGTATAAATCATACAATGCCATATCTACTGCTGCTTTTGCTGATGTATTCTTTAAAATACAGGTGTCTAACTTATGGAAAATTTCATCCAAACCGCATAGATTCATTCCAACAAGAGAAGGTTTTATAAAATCACGAATTGCGGTAATAATCGAACCTTTTGTATCACCAGTTATAACCGCTGTAGGTGGTGCTTCGCCATACCCAACACTACCATCTTCTGTTGTTATCTTCATAATGATGTCCTCTACATTATTAACGTGGCGCAGTGCAGTCTTAAACGGTCTTACAAGAGGAATGGATACCTCACCTATTTCTATATCTTTTATTATCATATGTCACCCCGAATTTCTAACTATGAGCTTTCTTTATTATAATTATGTTTGCTTTAGTGATAGTACTAGTTTTAGTTATTGTATTAGCTAAATAATTTCATTAACGTAAAGAATTGTAATAGCTCTAATGGTTGTATTTACTTTCAATTTTATTTGATTGCTAATTTGATTGAATAACAAATTAAAATATAATAAAAATCAAATTGTTCTATAAATTAAGTCCCTTGAGATTTCTTGGATTACTCGTTCAAAGTATGGTACTTCAACGTTGTTGGAACAAAAGCAAACAATAAATGGTTCTTTTGTAAATACAATCCCAACATCATGAGTAATTCCGCTATCTTCACCTGTTTTATGCGCAACCTTCGTTCCGTCTGTTATGTAAAAAGGTATCTTCCCATTCAGTCTTTGATTCATTAATATTGAAATCATCTCTTTTGATGCTTCCTTAGAAATTAAACTTCCATCATACATTTTTTCAAGAAGTATTCCAATCTCACCAGATGTTATATAGTTTTGAATGCCAAGTGCTGATTGTTTTGAATCAAATAATAAACGATTTACTTTTGTTTTTTTCAATCCAAGCCCACGCATGGTCTCATTGATCTGATCCATACCTACAAGTTTTATCAACATATTAGTTGCAGTATTATCACTTAAAATAATCATTAAAGTACATAAATCTTTTAATGTAACTTCTAGCCCCGTATGCATATAAGTAAGCGCACCACAGGATGGAAGTTTGTCATCCTCCTTCACCTGAAATATTTGATTTTCATGGAGACTACCATCCATAATTTTTCGATAAACCTCGATTAAAATGGGAATTTTAATTACACTAGCTGCTTCAAAGGCTTCCTCGTGTTGATACGTAATAATTTCTCCTGTAATAAGATTTTTATAATAAAAACCCACCTTGCCTTCTACCAATTTTAATTTATCTAAAATAATATCTTTCATAATCCTCCTTCCTGTTAGCAATAAATCTTAGGAACAATGAATGTGCCTTGCACATATTTCCTATAATTTTAAAAAAAGGCGCGGTCAATTGACCACGCCTTTGTGTTAAAAAAAATTAATAGCACATTAGTTAATTGTCAATACACAAATTATAAATAGAAATGATTGTAAATTCAAGTTCTATGTGCTAATTTTTTATATTTTTTTACATTATCAAGTAGTTTAATATAATTAATTCCAAAATGTAAATATTTATATTGTTTATTTTCCATTTATCACCTTATCTATTCTACCGTATAATCAATAAAACTTATGTTTAAATCAACATTACCTTCGATTCCTGGAACTTTTCCCGTATCTGAATATTGTAACATTTGAAAATTATATGGGAATGCAATCTTGTTTCCATAGTAGGCAAACCATTTATCATATGCTTCTAATCTTGTTAGATCTATGTGCATTATCATTCCTTTTGTATTGGAATAGATCATTGGCTTATAACCAGCTGCCTTGATTTCCTCACAAAATGCTATACTTATGTCAGTTCGTTCTTGTCTTGTTATATTATTCGCTCTTGCATTATAGAAGTTGACATATTCTGTATCAAATACAATAGGATAGGTAATTTCATAATCTTTAATATTGTCTAATACCATCTTTGCTTCTTCTTTTGCTTCTTCAACAGTAATTGCCTGTGAAAAGAAATAAATACCAACCGGAATTGAAGCTTTTGTTGCTCCTTCTATGTATTCTAAATACATTGGATCAAGTTCTAATGTTCCCTCATTCATACCTCGAAAACCAAGTCTTATAATAACATATTCAACCCCAGCTTCCTTTACTTGATTCCAGTCAATTTTACCTTGATACTTAGAAACGTCAATTCCCATTATGGACTCTTTTACACCGTTCTCATAATAAACTTTATACCCATTTTCTTCAATGAGATTATCCCAATCCGTTGTATTTAACGCTACACCTTCGAATTTTGGAATGATATAGCGCTTATTATCTTTACCTAGAATAACTAGACGATCATCTAAAATAGAATCTCTTGGTGTAATTATTCCACTTTTACCTGGGTCCTCTTGATCCGCCTCTACATATGCACCATAGGTTAATCCATCTATCGTAACCATATTATCCTTCAATGCTACATTACCCGCTAACTCACCCAAAAAATCTTGATTTGATATGTAGACTGGAGCTTTGAAAGATATTTTATTCTCTAAGATATCTAATGTAAAATAATCATTAAAATGTACAATATTTTGCTCACTATAAACAGCATCGACATAATGCTCATTCTTTATTTCATAAGAATAAGAAGCTGAATTTATATTCATATCCATTCTAGCAATTCTCGTATTATTAGAAGCTTCCTCGGTATACGATAGTTGAAATAATGAAGCTAAAGCCTCCTCAATATCCAATGGGTTATATTCCATCAAGCTTTCGACATCCACCATTGAAATCTTAGAAGGCATCTGTGCTTCGGCAGATTCATAAGTTAAAAACGCCAATTGCTTCGATTCATCCCCTGAAAAATTCCCCATCACAGGATAAAGATTTTTTATATCTCCATTCAAATCATAATCCCAATCGAATTCAGCTAATTTTGTACCATTATCAAGAAGTACGCGGAATCGATCGTCATAACTATCATTCGTAAACTCGTTTCTATAATAGACTTTAACATTTCCATTGGTTAAACATAAATATTCATATCCGAATAGAGTTTCTACAGTAATTTCAAATGGATTTACATAATTTAAATGAGTACCTTTTATCTTACTATCTAAGTCTTCTATGTATCGATATGTAGTTTCCTTGCTTGATATCTCTGCATTTGTAGTTATGATATCACCTTGGTTGATCGCTTGTTTACTCTTATGATTTTCTTGTATGTAACGAACACTTAGCACAGTTCCTGCACTTAATAAGCATATTAATTCAAATATAGCAATACCTTTCCACGCATTAAACTTTTTCCTTTTAGAATCAACGGTTAAAGAAGCTAGTTTCCCTTTTGTTTCTTCTAACTCGCGCATGATGATACCAATATATTCTTTTGCTTCTTCATATTCCGCTTTTTTTCTATTATTCAATATCGTATTATCTTCATGCATACTAGCCATACTCTCTATATCATCACTCTCAAAAGATTGATTATCCTGGTTTGGTTCTAAAGCATTGTTCTTATACTCTTCCATCGTACTCCTCCTTTACTTCCTTAGTAGTTTAAATATAACAATATTCGACTTCATAATCAACCCATTATTTACTAAAATCTTCAATTTTATTCTTCTATATAAACTTTCATGTAACTAATAAAAAAGCAGGTTTGTAAAACAAATGATCGCTTTATCAAACCTGCTTTATTTCTTATTTTTATTTACGCTTTTTAATTAAAACATAACCTGCTGACATTAGAAGTATTCCACTAATATATAAACCAGTACCATTACTTAATCCTGTCTGTGGTAATCCTTCCGGAATATCATCATCTTCTATATTAATTACTTCATCTGACGAATCATTATCATCTGAAGGAGCTTCGTCATCTGTCGAACTTCCATCACCTATATCAGGAGTTCCTTCTGGCACCATTGTATCTTCTTCGATATCCATAAATTCATCCTCGTTATCTGATGAATCATCTATATCTGTAGGTGGTGTTGGTGTTACACCTGGATCTGGCGTTGGTGTTACACTTGGTTCCGGTGTTGGTGTTACACTTGGTTCCGGTGTTGGTGTTACACCTGGATCTGGCGTTGGTGTTACACCTGGATCTGGCGTTGGTGTTACACTTGGTTCCGGTGTTGGTGTTACACTTGGTTCCGGTGTTGGTGTTACACTTGGTTCTGGCGTCGGTGTTACACTTGGTTCCGGTGTCGGTGTTACACTTGGTTCCGGTGTTGGTGTTACACTTGGATCTGGCGTTGGTGTTACACTTGGCTCTGGTGTTGGTGTTACACTTGGTTCTGGTGTCGGTGTTACACTTGGCTCTGGCGTTGGTGTTACACTTGGCTCTGGTGTTGGTGTTACACTTGGCTCTGGCGTTGGTGTCACACTTGGTTCCGGTGTCGGTGTTACACTTGGTTCCGGTGTTGGTGTTACACTTGGTTCCGGTGTTGGTGTTACACTTGGTTCCGGTATTGGTGTTACACTTGGCTCTGGCGTTGGTGTCACACTTGGTTCCGGTGTCGGTGTTACACTTGGCTCTGGTGTTGGTGTTACACTTGGCTCTGGCGTTGGTGTCACACTTGGTTCCGGTGTTGGTGTTACACTTGGTTCCGGTGTTGGTGTTACACTTGGCTCTGGCGTCGGTGTCACACTTGGCTCTGGTGTTGGTGTCACACTTGGGCTAGGCGTTGGTGTTACACTTGGTTCCGGTGTCGGTGTTACACTTGGGCTAGGCGTTGGTGTTACACTTGGTTCCGGTGTTGGTGTTGCACTTGGCTCTGGCGTTGGTGTTACACTTGGCTCTGGCGTTGGTGTCACACTTGGTTCCGGTGTCGGTGTTACACTTGGCTCTGGTGTTGGTGTTACACTTGGTTCCGGTGTTGGTGTCACACTTGGGCTAGGCGTCGGTGTCACACTTGGCTCTGGCGCTGGTGTTACACTTGGCTCTGGTGTTGGTGTTGGCGTTACCTCTATGGATGGTATGTCACCAGTATAATCATTCTTATGAATTTCACCTGAGCTATTTTCTACTTTGTATCCTATAACTGAACCATTATGTGTAGTTTTAATATCTACAAACGCATATGGAGCAAAAATAACGCCCATATTTGTTTCTCCAAATAAAACTGTTCCATCATATGAACCAAAGTTCCATAATAATTTTCCAGCAACTGGATTCCATTGATCCTTCCTTATACCATCTATTGTAATATCTTGATTAAGATTGCTACCATCATAATCTGTAACATTAATAATTAATGAATAATTAATTGCGGAACCCGATACACATGAAATATTTATTGCTTTGTTTTTTAGTTCCGATGCAGGAATCGAAATGATATTTGCACCTGGAACACATATAATATTTCCATTGTCATATGTAGTTCCTTCTGTATCTGGTAAATTAGAAAGATGTGTTGCTAAATTTTGTAACTGTGAGAACGCTTCATCAAAATTAATCGTATAAGAAGAACGTTCTATATTATAAATTCCTGTTATATTCTCTTTCGTACCAACTTTAATCATTTGATTATAAGTTTGACTCGTTTCATCCGTATCCACACTATACCATTGGTCATCCTTGAGTATTTTATATTGATTTCCAAGTATTAATGGATCTGCTGAACGAAATCTCTCTGTAAAACCACCATAATCCCTAATTTCTTCAACATAACTTAGATTACTTCCATGAGCATTATGTGAATTTCCAACATTTGCTCTCGAATACAGTACTTTCGTTCCAACATTACCTTCCATGTCAACGGTAGGTTTATATTCATAAGAAAATACTGCAAAATTACCAGCACTTCCCAAAGTAGTTTTCCCATCACTATATACAAACTGACTATCGGTATATAATTCTGTTTCATAGTATTTAGAAATGGTAATTTTATTTTTTTCCTGATCATAACTTACATCAATCTTTTTATCATTACTTGATGTAACCCAAATACGGCATGTTCTGTTTTTTAAGTTGGATATTTTTAAATCTGTGGACACATGCTTATTAACGTCACCATAAGAATCGTTCTTACCATTTTTATCCGAATCTACAGGGTTAAAATTAAAACCATTATCACCCCTTGGAGCTTCACCAGACATATTACCATCAAAACTTACATAAATATTATAGAATGTGTTCTGTAACATCTGGCTTGCATCAATTTTAATCATAACTTCATCAAGATCTTTGATATATAATCCATCTTGATTCAGTTCCATGGCTTTCGTTTGAATAGCAGTTGAGATAGACGAGAAAATAATTAATAATACCAATATCCTAGCGAACAGACGCTTCATGTGTTTCATGCCACCACTCCTCTCTTTTTTAACTTATTCCAATTTAGATACTTATCTTTCGTATCAGTTAAAGAATATTTCAGTCAATATTCAGAGATTAGTCTCCACTTAGCGCCTCGTTTTTAGAGAGAAAACGTGGTTAAACTTCAAAATAGTAATCATTATCGATTTGTTGTATATAAGTAAAATACTATAATTTTTTATGAATTTCAAGTACTTTTTTACGATTTGTTAATTTTTTTCATTAATAGGTGTTTTTATCTAATTTTATAGTGTATTTTTAATATTTTCATATTCATAACTCTTTCATTAATAACCTAGTATATTTTATCTTTGTTATTTTTTTTAGTGTAAAAGCATCCCATATGTACATACTAAATTATGAAAGGATGGTGTCATTATGAATTTAATAAACAACGATAAAGTCCCAATTGGTTTTAGTATGGCTTTAGCAAAAGATATGGATGCATTAACTGCCTTTTCTTCCTTGAGCCATGAACAAAAAGAGGAAGTTATAAATCACTCAAGAGAGATTGAATCTAAGGATGAAATGCAACAATATGTTTCAAGTTTAGCAAGTTCAAATAAAACGTTTTAATTTCATAGTAAATATAAGGAGGAAATAAAATTTTTATTTTATACCTCCTTTTAAAATAAAATTAGTATATTGATTTTATAAAACATGTGTAAAATGCTATATTCTAATGATTTTTTTATTGTATTATTCGTCGCTTTTACTTATAATAGAAGTAATTAGCAACTAGTCCCCTAGACTGTCTATATCATGTTTTTCATTGTTCAAAGTATCATTTATAAGCATCAAATGCAATTAACTCTTGACAAATCGTCATAACATGTTAACATACTTCTAAGTGCAAAATGTATAATTGTATACAATACTACAAAGTTAGTTTTATAAGTAGATTAAGACTATTCTCATAGTAATATTATTGTTATAATTATAATTCTTATTTATGAAGTTCATTTTATATGGTATGTTTTAGTGCATTAATAGTCATTCGTTACATAATAACAGATACGATGATAAAATTATGAAGAAACATAATAAGATGGCGATGTTTTCTATCTTTATTAAGAGAAACATTTATATAATTTTTGCCAAAGCAAAGAGAAAGGAATATGGTTTTATATGGAAGATAACTTAAGCAAAATGATATTACCTGAGTATGTTCTTGATATACTCAAAAATAGTAACCGTGTAATTTTCCCAGAATCTAGAGAAGAGCTTGTTGAGCTTTCTTTTGCAGATTCAAAAAATTATCTTGAAGTTAGATATGATGTTGAGGGCAAGGGTAGCGTCCTTGAAGCTACTGTAACTCGTTGTAAAAATGGTGTTGTGGTAAATTATCCAGAAGATTATATGAGAAGACGTGATCCTGATTGTACAGTCGTTGCAGATCATAATCCAACAGATAAGCCAACATTTAAAGAAAGATATAACGAAGAGTTCGATACTTTAAGAAATGAAACATTTGAATGGTTAAAGAAGCAAGATTTAATTCTTACAGCTTTCAAAGCAGGTGGAAAAGAACATGGCTATGATGCCCTTTTAATCGCTCCTGCAAATGCTGCTTTCTTTGCTTTAGGAATCGCTGACTTACAATACTTTGTAAGTTTTAAAGATTTACCTAACGGATTTTGTCCAAAAGCTATTATTTTCTTAGCTCCTCCTTTTAGACACACTCGTTTCAACGGAAAACAAATCGTTGTTCATAATCGCCTTGAAAATGTACATGAGTTATATTCTTATAACTTATATCCAGGCCCAAGTGCGAAAAAAGGTGTTTATGGTGTTTTACTTAACATCGGTGAAAGAGAAAAATGGACTACAGTTCATGCTTCCACAGTAAAAGTAATTACTCCATATGATAATGAAATTGTTATTATGCATGAAGGTGCTTCTGGTGGCGGTAAGAGTGAAATGCTTGAAGCTGTTCATAAAGGAATGGATGGTAAAATTGTATTAGGTAGAAATACTGTTTCTGGTGAAAAAACTTATATTGACCTAATGGAAAGTAGCGATTTATTACCAATTACAGACGATATGGCTCTTTGCCATCCAGATATACAAAATGACAGTCATAAATTAGTTGTACAGGATGCAGAAAATGGTTGGTTCATCCGTCTTGATAACATTACAAGTTACGGTAGTGTACCACAATATGAGAAGATTTTCTTACAACCTGAAAAACCATTAGTGTTCTTTAACTTACAGGCTTGTCCAGAATCTACTTGTCTTCCTTGGGATCACACTCTAGATTCGAATGGAAAACCTTGTCCAAACCCAAGAGTTATTCTCCCAAGGGATATGGTTCCTAACTCTATTGATACACCAGCGGAGATCGATGTAAGAAGTTTTGGAGTTAGAACACCTCCTACAACAAAGGAAAGCCCTAACTATGGTATTTTAGGTTTATTCCACGTACTTCCTCCAGCTCTTGCTTGGATTTGGAGATTAGTTGCTCCAAGAGGATATAATAACCCAAGTATTATTTCTTCTAAGGGATTAACAAGTGAAGGTGTTGGTTCATACTGGCCATTTGCAACTGGTAAGATGGTAGATCAAGCGAATTTATTATTAGATCAAGTACTTAAATCTACAAACACTAGATACTTATTAATACCAAATCAACATATTGGTGCATATGAAGTTGGTTTTATGCCACAATGGATTGCACGTGAATATATCTCAAGAAGAGGTAGTGCAAAATTCAAACCTGAGCATTTTATTGAATCTCGTTGCTCCTTATTAGGTTATAGCCTTGAATCTGTTAAGATTGATGGTCATTACATTAGAAAATCTTTCTTACAGCCAGAACTTCAAAAAGAACTTGGTACTGAAGGCTATGATGTAGGTGCTAAGATGTTAGTAGATTTCTTTAAAGAAGAACTTGTGAAATTCAATACGCCAGAATTACATCCAATTGGTAAGCAAATTATTGAATTATTCTTAAATGATGCTTCTGTTGAAGAATATACTAAGGTTATTCCAATGAAATACTAATCAAACATTTGATATTGATGTTTATTTCTAAAATACAGCTCTCCAAGGCATTATGCTTTGGGGAGCTTCTTGCAATCTAAACTCTAAAAAGCCTATTTCGTTTCATCATGGCTTTTTCGTATAAAATACAATAAACTACATTACTTGGAGGAAAAACATGGGGACCATTGCAAATGTGTTTGCTGTTATTATTGGAGGTATCATTGGTTTATTATTAAATGATAAACTAGAAAAAAGATTTGAAGATTCGTTGATGCAAGCACTTGGTCTATGTGTTATATTCATTGGAGCTGGCGGTGCATTTACAGGGATGGTTAAGATTATTAACTCCAAGTTATCTACTACTGGAACTATGCTTATGATCATCTCATTATTACTTGGTACTCTTATTGGCGAGATTGTACGCATTGAAGACCGCTTAGAAGGACTTGGTGAACGTTTAAAAAAACTTGTGAAAGCAAACAGTAATAATCAGTTTGTGGAAGGATTTCTTTCTAATACCTTAGTTATCTGTGTCGGAGCAATGGCTGTAGTTGGCTCTTTAAATGATGGTTTACTTGGTGATCATTCTATGCTTTATGCCAAAGCTGTACTAGATGCAATAATTACTATGGTTTTTGCGGCAACGTTAGGTATTGGTACATTATTTGCTGCTCTACCATTGGGTATTTATCAAGGTGCAATTACTGTTTTATCTCGCTTTATAGCGCCTTATCTAAATGATGCTTTGATATCTGATTTATCTTTTATCGGTTCTATCTTAATATTTGGTGTAGGAATTAATTTAGCGTTCGGGAAAAAATTTAAAGTAGGAAATATGCTTCCTGCTATATTGGTTCCAGTCTTTTATCACTTACTGTTCAAATGATATTTTGGAAATAAACTACAAATATTTTTGTTGTCTAAAAAAGAGACCGTTACAACTACTTCTCTGCAAACATCAGGCGAAAGGGGTTGTGACCTGTCTCTTTTTTTGACTCTATTAACTGTTAGGGTGTGGGGTGTGCTACACCCGCATTAACAATGACTTTAGGGCCTTTGTTATAGTTATTGATAAATAGTAATATCCATAATCAAATATAATACTGGTGAAAATTAACATTCTCTTTCAGAATAAAAAAACTGACATGCGGCACTTGTAGCAAATAAAGTCCTTTTATGTCAGTTTTATAATTTTATAATCATTTAAAAATATTACGATTTACTACTCTATTAAATTAGATGTTTAAGCTTATTTTCTGTAATGATATAGCAGGCAATAATCCAGATAATAAAAATAAACAGATTAAGAACAATTGTATTTTCACTTAATATAATCTTACCCGGAATTAATATTTTATCTTCCACATAGATTGCTATACCCTCTACGATAGCAAGCGGTAATACGCAATATCCAAATGTTTTATTTCCTACATTCCAACATTCAATTGATTTCATAGAGCGTTTCGTTCGGTATCCAGCGCCTGTATTTCGATTATCTCTTTTGGAGTTTGCCATATTGATACAAATAACCCCCATCAATAGGCTACATCCAATAAAGATAATGATGTTTATAAACAAATTTACTATTCCCATTGTAAGTTTCCTTCCATATAAGCAGTAAATCCTTAATTCTACGGACTCTTTTGTACCAGCAACGCTTCATTAATAAGCTAAAATCTCATATCCATCTTCAGTAACTGCAACGGTTACTTCCCATTGTGCAGATGGCATTCCATCATCGGTATATACTGTCCAGTCATTGGCATCATCTACGTAAATTTGATCAGTTCCCATATTTACCATAGGCTCTATGGTAAATACCATACCTGGCACCATTAACATTTCAGTACCTTTTTTCGTAATGTAACTTACAAATGGTTCCTCATGGAATTCAAGGCCAACACCATGACCACCAATTTCTTTTACAATGGTATAGCCATTTTTCTTCGCATGATCGTGAATTGCTTGCCCCATATCACCAAGGAAATTCCAAGGTTTTACCTGTTCAAGGCCAAGAGCAATACACTCTTTAGTTACTTCAACAAGCTTACGTTTTTCTTCGCTTACATTTCCAATGCAAAACATTCTTGAAGAATCTGAATAATAGCCATCCACTATCGTAGAAACATCAATATTTACGATGTCTCCATCCTTTAAAATATCATCTTCCGATGGTATTCCATGGCATACTTGACTATTAATTGATGTACAAACGCTCTTTGGAAATCCCTCAAATCCAAGCGGTGCCGGAATTCCTCCGAGTTCTTTTGTCTTATTATAAACCAATTGATCTATTTCTTCTGTTGACATACCAGCTTTTATATGTTCAGCCACATAATCAAGTACAGCAATATTTACCTTACCACTTTTTCTTATTCCATCAATTTGTTCTTTCGTTTTGATGATATCGTGAGTTGGCACCATGTAACCTTGTCTTCTATAATCCGCGATTTTATCATCAAATGCAGCATGGCAAACTTTATACTTCTTACCACTACCACACCAACACAAATCATTTCTACCTAATTTCACTTGCATATTTACCTCCGTGCTTTCTATAGGCTGCTCAATTCATAAGCAAAAATGCCCTTTGTACTTTAATTCTATTGTTATAATTTGAGTGATTTCTCTTAATTATGAGTTTTCTTTTCATAAGTATTTGATTGCTTTCGATACTGACTTGGTGTGCATCCTATTGTCTTAACAAACGCTCTTGTAAATGCTTCTTGTGATGAAAAGCCATAATCCATTGCAACATCTAAGATTCTTCGTTTTGTTTGTTTGATTTCATGTGCAGCCAAACACAATTTACGTTTTACGATGTATTCTTTAAAAGTAGAACCAACATACTCATGGAATTTTGAGGAACAATAATAAGAGGAATACCCTACAAATTCAGACATCTGCTCTAGAGTAGGATTATCTTTTATATTTTCCTCTACCCATTCGACCATAGTTTCTATTGTTGTTACTGACAAATTAAATCACTCCCTACTTTTATCATACCATTATTTTATTTTAAAAACTTGATATAACTTGCAAATTTTTTTCGTATTAATCATTTATAATTAATAGTTCTTTTTGAATCTTTTTTGAAAAACTTTTAAACACTTGTTCATAAGCATGGTCTATCATATTAAGTAACTCATCGTCAGATATTTTATCAATGTAAATCGTATTCCAATATGGTTGTTGTACAGGTGGACAATGATATCCTCTTATAACAATACCAGGATATACACTCCTGTAAAAATCACCAGTCGCCATATCACATTTTAAGGTGATTTTATAATCTTCTGGATACGGATATATTTGTGCAAAGATCTTCTTATTTAATTTAAAACATATTGGTATTTCACCAAAAGGATAATCTATATATGCTTTTGGCTTGCTTAAACAGTATTGCATAATTTGATCTACATTCATATTCTGCTCCTGATTACTCTTAATTCATTCTTCTAATTTAATGTTAATTTGAAGATAATACCTGTAAAATATCTATATCATCTGATTGATTTAATTATACTATATTTATAATCATAACACAAATTGAGCAAGGTTCAAAACCTTGCTCAATTTGTACTACCACGTAGTAATAATCTTCCATAAATAATTACAAAACGTTATATTAATAGTAATAAACAAACAGAAGCATAGCATAAAGATGATTATCAAAATATAAAGGTGAAGCCATTATGATGTTAGATGATTTGAAACGAAAATTAAGAGAATTAAGAAAACTTGAATCTCGTATTCGATTTAAAAATATACCATCGAATCCATGTAACAAATATATATGGGATGAATATTTTTCGACCAAAGACGAAGATAATCGTTTTGTGAAATATAATATGAATCTCTTATTAGAAATGGATCATGATCAATTAAAAGAAGTCTTTACTGAATATTCTTTTCATGTTTACTATCAATTCAATAAAGAAAATGGAATTAACTCTGTTAGTATGCATGATACTACGCTCCTTAAAACCTTAGAACTTCCTCCATATGCTTCTACTGATGATATTAAAGTTAAGTTTCGAGAATTAGCAAAAAAATATCATCCTGATACTGGCGGAGACAATGATAAGTTTATTGAACTTGTGAATGTTTATAAAAAATTAATGGATGAAATTTAATTAAAAAATAGCAAACAGGGAAGTATTTTTCCTATTGACTATGTTATCGTACAATTATTAAAGAGCTTGAGCCATTTTGCGAAAGAATGAAGTATATGAATGGCAAATATGTAATGTATAATAATACCATGATGATGGTTTGTAATAGTTAATAACTGCGAACTATGAATATGTGGAGGTGTTAGCTTATGCAATTTATGCTAAAAACAGAACGATTGGTGATACAACCATATAGCCATGATTATTTAGAAGATTATTTCAAAGAGTTTACAGACGAAATTACAAAATTTCAATATCCAGATAGCTTTTCAAACATAGAATCAGCAAGAAAATTAGTATCAGAGTTTTTAATGGAAATGGAAAAAGGAAACATGCTTGAGTTGGTGATTCTATCTCAACAAGGTGAGTTTCTCGGAAGTATGGAAGCGTTTAATATTAAGGAAAAAACTCCAGAGGTTGGATTATGGATAAAGAAGTCTGCCCATGGAAAAGGGTATGGCTATGAGGCGTTGAAGGCATTGATTGAGTATTTAGATTCTAAACAGAAGTACAAGTATTATGTATATGAAGTTGATATAAAAAATACGCAAAGTCTTCATTTGGTAAATAAATTTTTATATAATAAAGGTAATTATAATGAAGTTATAACAGAATCTGGTAAAAAATTGACACTTGATACTTATTTTATTTTACCGAATAGCGATAATAATTGAAATGATTTCAAGTGACTTAATGGTTAGATGAAATGTTAAATTTCAAGTTGTCGAAGATTTGACTGATTCGTTATCTTTCACAATAGTGAACTTAAAAGGAGGGAAAATTACATCCCTCCTTCAATTATATCTATATACTTATATTATTATCTAACAGATTTAATAAATATAAAGACTGTATCAGCACTTAAATTATAAAGTTCTGGTATAAGTTTAGGTTCCTTTTTTGTATCAATTGCTTTCTATAATTTCATCCTAGGCTATTTTCCTATTCTTAACTAATTCAAATACTGAATGTTCTTTCCAGAATACATGTCATATTGTAATATCTTATTTTCATTCATTAACTTCGATAAATCGATACATTGAATTTGAGAATTCTCATAAACTGTCCAGTAAAACTTCAAAGATTCCGCACACATAATGGATGTGTACAGAGTATAATCGTATGCTGAGACATTTACATCATGTTCAGTAATATTATCTACATCTGCAACCTCAACCATACCTAAGGGAAATGCTATGTTTTGAAATAATCGAAACATATACGTTACCCCTTCTTCTTCATTTTTACCTTTTTTCCCATATTCTTTTAAATAACTAAGACGTACAAAACGAGATGTAGAAGAACTGTCTCCAGGCAAACCTAGAGCTCCTGTACCTGAAAAACATTGCTCTAATTCTACTCCGTTGATTTTAATATTATCATAATCCTTTTTCCTTATATGAGGATAGTTTAATAAATTCTCACAATGCCATGAATAACTTGGGCTATTGGTCAGAACCCCCATACTGTTTCTATAAATACGTATCGTTTCCTCTTCTGGTTCAATAATAATCGTTTCACCACTAGAATCCGAAAAAATCCAATGAACCGTTGGAATTGCTCCCATCATTGCTTGTGCTACTATGCTTACTTTATGATTCAATGTATCAATAATCTCTTCAACTGACTGGCATTGTGTTAATAAATATGTCACAACAAATGCTGGTTGCAGTGGAATTGTATTTGCTTTTTCTACTTCTGGATATTTGGCAAACTTTCTAAAGTATAATTGTCCGCCCATAAGCCCCTTTTCATTAATTCCTTCAAATAACGTTGGTGTCGATTTTAAAACAATAGACCCAGTTCCAATGGCTGCATATTTTGATGTAACTTTGTCAGTCTCTCTTAAATTGTTTTCAAATATATTCCCCATTGTATAATACTCTGTATTACGTGGAAGATACGTAATTTTACTATCTGCAGCAATACGATTAAAATCAAAATTTCTTCCCCATAAATGATTATTATCTTCTGTTTCCCATGAAAAAGAACTGCAACCACCATACAATTCATTTAATTTTATCTTTGTCCCAATCATATTAACTTACCCTTCCTTCTAAAGTAAATAAAAAGTTTCCAATATAGTATACCACGAAATTTCATATACTACTTCACAAATAGCATAATTGTTTGAAGCTT
Organism: Clostridium sp. Marseille-P299; assembly: GCF_900078195.1. Classification (NCBI taxonomy): domain Bacteria; kingdom Bacillati; phylum Bacillota; class Clostridia; order Eubacteriales; family Clostridiaceae; genus Clostridium; species Clostridium sp. Marseille-P299. The sequence goes on from NZ_FJVE01000006.1 coordinate 316,687, forward strand.
GTTCCTATACAGAGCTTTTTTCAGTTTTCTCAAAACTCTTCCTCTCCTATCGATATTCCTGCTTTTCTAATTCTATAAACAAAAACATCGGTATTTTAGTTAACCACAACTATACTCTTATTCTATGAATACATAACTGAAGATTTCTAAAAACTAATATTATTGTTTTTATAAAAAAACAAGATATTAAAGCTCTAACATAGCTATCATTGATATCATTGATATCATTGATATCGTTGATAAAATATTTTTGTGGTTCCTTATCTTACGGTGGTAAGACATTTCACTGCTGTTACACGTTATACACTGGTGAGATGATTGCCGTGATAAACCATCTTACGTGAGTGAGATCATAAACTACAATCACCATCTTGCGTGCTTAAAACTACTGACTGCAGAACCAACTTGCGTGCGTAAAATCATCGATTGTAATAACGTGTCATAGCTAGAATTTAATTATCCAACATCCCTAAGCCCTTTAAAATACCACTATATATTGATATTTATATTTATTCCAAACTATATATAGTTATTTCTCTTGACTTTATATTTTTTATGTCCTATACTAAACTAATAAATTATGACTATAAATAATAACATAAAAAAAGGAAAAGGAATGAAATAAGCCTACTTCCTTATCCCCCATTAAGGATATATTTTAGAGTCCATAGCTTTCAAGGGACTACGATATTAACCAAAGGAGAACTGAAATGAAAGTTGTAAAAAGAAATCAAACTGTTGTTGAATTTGATAGATTTAGAATCATCAATGCAATTAATAAGGCTATGAATGATGTAAATGAAATTAATACTATGATAGCTGAAGATATTGCTAATAAAATTGAAAACCTAAATTCTAATCAACTATCCGTAGAAGAAATTGAGAGAAAAGTTATAAAAGAATTGTACCTAGCAAATTTAGATATTGTTGCTGACTCATATTCTGAATATAAATCTCAACGTAAATTACTAAGGAAAACCACTGCTAGTAAAACCGATGGTAAATTCTTATCCAACGATTTTATCAGTAAGTATAAACATAGACCGAATCCATTTTCTACTGAACTCGGAAAGTTTGTTTATTATCGCACATATAGTAGACCAATTCCTGAAGAAAACCGACGAGAAGATTGGTGGGAAACTGTATACCGTGTTGTTGAATTTAACACTAGCTTACAAGTAGATGCCATGAAACGACAAGGTATTATAGTTACAGATAATATACTTACTGCTTTAAAAAAAGAAGCTGAGGAGATTTATGATTTAATTTATAATCTAAAATTATTCCCATCTGGTAGATCCCTGTGGGTAGCAGGAAGTAAATCCTCTTACCTATTTCCACTAAGTAATTTTAACTGTAGTTTCTTAGCAATTGATAGTTTACAAAAGTTTTCAGAGATATTCTTTGTGTTAATGTTAGGTACTGGTGTTGGCTTATCAGTTCAAAGACAATATGTTTCAAAGTTACCAAAAGTAAATAGTAAAATTGAAGTTATTCACAAGGCATATGAAGCAGTTCCAAAGAATTTAAGAAAAGAATATACAGAACTTAAAGTCATTAATAAGAATGCAATTGAGTTAGAAATTGGTGATAGTAAGTTTGGATGGAGCAAAGCCATCGATATGTATTTTGAAATAATTTCGTCAAAACAATACTCAGACGTTGAATTTATTTTTATCAATTATAATAATGTTCGTCCAGAAGGTGAAAGATTAAAAACTTTCGGAGGATATGCTTCTGGTCATAATAATATAAAGCAGATGTTTACTAAGATTGATCGTATTTTCAAAGAAAAGAGACGCACCAATGAAGGACAATGGCAAGTGATTAAGCCAATTGATTGCTTAGATATTGCTACCATTATTGCTGAAAATGTAGTATCTGGAGGGGTTAGACGTTCTGCTGAAATCGTATTTTGTGATAGTGATGAGCAAGATGTATTAAATGCAAAAGCTAATTTATACTATCAAGATGATCAAGGCAATTGGATAAGCAACACAAATATATTAAATCGTTCCCTATCAAATAATACCGTTATCTATGAACATAAGCCAACAAGAGCAGAACTTCATAATCATTTTGAAAAATTAAAAGTATCTGGAGAACCAGCCTTCGCTAATTTCGAAGAAATGAAACGAAGAAGAGACGACGTTCAAGGTGGAAACCCATGTTTTGAAATCATGCTAAGAGACAGAGGGGTATGTAATCTTACCGAAGTTAATATGATGGGCTTTGTTAACGAAGATGGTACTTATAATAAAGAAGAACTATTAAAAGCTCAAAAATATTCCGCCCATATTGGATATCGAATGGCTAGTATCGAATTAGAATTACATGAATGGGATTTGGTGAATAAAGAAGACAGATTAACTGGATGTTCCTTAACAGGAGTAATGGATTTTAAAAATGCAACAAATATTTCCGACGATGAGTTTAAACAATTATTAAATGAGTTACGAAGTGTTGCTAGAAATTCAGCTTTCGAATTAGCAGATATGTTAAAAATGAATCGCCCTAAGTTAGTAACGACTGTTAAACCATCTGGTACTATAAGTCAGTTACCTACAGTATCCAGTGGAGTTCATTTTTCACATTCACCATACTACATCAGAAGAGTTCGTGTTAACGCACAAGATCCACTAGCAAAAGCAATGGATGCTGCTCATTTCCCTTGGCATCCAGAAGTAGGACAGACAGTAGAAAATCATAAAACAAGAGTATTTGAGTTTCCAGTAAAAGCTCCAGAAGGAAGAACAAAATACGACGTTTCTGCAATTGAGCAGCTTGAATTGTACAAATTGATAATGAAAAATTATGTAGATCATAATGCTTCTAATACGATCCATGTAAGACCAAACGAATGGGACGAAGTAGAACAATGGGTTTATGACAATTGGGACGATATTGTTGGTGTTACCTTCTTATCTCTTGATGATAGCTTTTATCAGCTTCTACCTTATGAAGCTATCACAAAAGAGAAATATGATGAATTAATAGCGAAACAACCAAAGTTTAATCCATCTATCTTAAGACAATTTGAAACCTTTGAAGAGGAATTCGAAATATTAGATAAAGACTGTGATTCAGGATTTTGTCCAATTCGATAAGTCTTTCTGTAAGAGATTTATCATTCATTGCGAAACCTCTGTACCTTTAAAAAGCTTCCTACATATTAGGAAGCTTTTTAATTATTTAATTTAGCTTATTTAATTATTTTGATTTTGCTTCTTAATTATTTTGATTTTGTTTCTTAATTATTTTGATTTAGCTTCTTGATTCTTGATTTCATCCATAAATCTATTTTGAAGCGCTTTCATATTCTCTTCGATGTCCTTTTGTATGCAATGAATCAATATACTTAATACGATTAAAATCAAAGCAAGCACTCCAAATAGGAATAATCCAAGATAATCATAGCTTCTCTTATTTGTATAAGCTAAAACAATTGAGATTATTGCTATTATATTGAATACCATCTGCAACTTTTTTGTCTTTCCCATCTCAAACATATTATCCCTCCATGATAATTATTTTTATAAATAAATTCTTTATGTCGTTCCATTATGTATCTAATTTTACTATACAAGTAATACATCCAGTATTAGGAAAATCTTCTTTTTGTATTATATTGTATATCACTGTCCTATGTCCATAAATATCATCAAAACAATGTATTACTCTTTCATATTCTATTATTTCCCCTGACAATTATTACTTTATGTCTTACGAGTACTGCGCATACTTAGTGATGGTTCCTATGTTATAGGATGAAATCTCCTATTATGTTAAAACGATATCTCCTACAATCAAAAAAAGAGACTGCCATAAATGGCAATCCCTTCTTTATTAATTCTCTATTTTATGCTAGTTCTATATAATTTCCATCCTTCGTAACTTCAAACAAAGGAAGTTTCTTTAAGAATAAAATATCCTCACGATTAGCTGCATCTCCTTCTGCTAAAATAGCCGCTTTTTTAACTACATTCGCATTTGCCTTTTCTGCCAAACGTTCTAATGCTGCTAAGGATTCTCCTGTAGAAATAACATCATCAATTAAGCAAACTTTTTTACCAGCAATCTTAGCTACCTCTGCTTCATCCAAATATAGTGTCTGTTCCGAGGTTGTTGTTATGGAATTTACCTTTTCAGAAACAACATTTTTCATATAAGATTTTACCGATTTTCTGGCAACGATAAATGATTTATGATTTAATAAACGGCTAATTTCATATGCTAACGCAATCCCTTTTGCCTCCGCAGTCATGATATAATCAATATCTGCTAATTGCTTTGCCAATTCTTTTGCTGCTGCCTGAATTAATTCCGTATCACCGATAACAACAAAGCTTGCGTAAGCCAAATCTTCCTTTATCGCTACATAAGGTAACTCTCTTGTTAATCCACATACTTCATATTTAAATGTTTTCATATTTACCTCTCCTTCTGTGTTTGTAAATTTCAAACGTTTTAACTCCTGCACTTTTCTCTCTTTATGCCCCAAAGATAAATCGTGCTACAATACCAGCAAGCATTCCAAGGAATGGATCTGAAATTGCAGTTACACCCATAGTAATACCACCAACCATTGGATTTCCAGCCACAGCCGATGCAGCATTTGAAGGAACTGTTACCATAAGACCAAGCACTAATAAGAAACCTGAAATAGATGCTGTTGGTACGTATTTTCCTATCTTAGGAAGTAGTCCAAAGATTAAAATTAATCCCATGATAACCATCATAATAATACCAGACCATAAAGCATGTGGTGCACTTCCTGTTGCTGATATAATGGATTCAATTGGAGAACCACCAAAGAAAGAAGACACCATATCTGCAACAGAACTTATAACAGATAGATGATCAATATTCACTTCCGTGTTTGCCATGCTACCTGTAATGGCGCCAAATGAAATATTTGAACCGATATTTAAACATACCATACCAAGTGCACCACGAAGTACACGAGCATTCATTGTTAATTTCTGACGCTCAATTTTTTCTTTCTCTACAACTATAAAATTATTTTCACCTTTCATGTATCTACCAACGATACAAGATAAAATTACGGATACTGTAATTGTGTATACTAAATTCTGAGTAAAACTATATACGATAACTGCGCTAATTCCGGAAATCGCACCAATTATTTTATCTTTCTTAAACATATCTACTGCTGCTTTAGCAAGAATCAAACCAACGCCTGCCATCATTCCCGCCGCGATGTTTGGTCCAATGAAATCTACAACTTTTGTTAATAATCCAAACAACCCAATAAGTGCCATAATCACAGCACCATAGAAAATCATAGAAATACGCTCTTCTTTATTCTTTCCAGCCGTACCTGCATATGTAATGGTCTCTGCTTGGTAGGAAATAGGTGCCACACAACCAGTCACTGCATTACCAATCGCTCCTGTGAAAAAAGCAAATGCAGTTGGAATGGAGGCGAACCCGAAACTAAGCGCTAACAACCCCTGTGGTAAACCATTTAAGACTACACTAATGATAGCTAATATGTCTTGTAAAATTTCATTCATATATAATCACTCCGTTCTCGAATTGTCTTTTGTACTACACTACTAATGTACTTTATTAGAGTACAATTGACAAATAACGAATTCTTGCGTGTTTAAGAAGGTGTCCTTATAGGAAATAAATGGAGAAATAAATGGAGTAATAAATGTATAATGAAGATTCTCATGCCGAGCGCAGTCGCTTTAGGGACATATTTCATGTTAAGTGAGTGCACATTCTTAACGAGTGATCTTTAAATAATATGAGGTAATTTTTATCATAAAAAAAGACCGTTCGAAAACGATCTTTTTAATAAATTTAACTTAATACCCCATTATATTATCTATTGCGACCTCTTCTCCATCAGATGTATATAATGAAATACTATTGTCATTGTTATATGATGGTATTATTATTGAGAATGGCTCAAATGGATTTACTGTAATTGTTTCTACCATTTCTCCACTATCTACTTCAATTTTTGCTACCTTCTTTTCATTCATGGAAAATAGTGCCATACCCTTGCCTTCATATGAAAAGCCTTGTATTCCTGACTCAATCGCACCTAATGAGCCTCCTGAATAGAAGAAATAACCATAATAAAATCCATCTCTTTTTAGATAAATTGAGAATGTATGGCTATTTAAATCCTTGTCATAAAACAATAACGCACCGATTTCATTTGTTGTATCTTTTGCAACGAGCCAATCTGCACTAATTCTTTGACTTTTACGGGCATCTTGCTCTAGCTTACTCGTTGAAACACCGCACCTCTCACTTACAAAAATAGTTACTAGAATTAATAGAATTATGATTATCAATAGAACTATATATGATTTTTTGTTTTTCACTGCACCCCTCCTCCTGTAACCATCTGCTGCTCCCCTTGTAATCTCACCTATGGTATTTACTTATACATTTTATATGTAAAAAACTTAAATATCACTTCATTTGATTTCTTATCTCTTCTTCATGTTCTAAACAATATTTATACCCCTTTTCCATAAAAGCAATAATAGAATTGTTCTCATATAAACTGAGCAATGTTTCAAGTATAGGATTACCACCTATTTTCATTGAATAAAAATAATCATAAACACATCCGTTTTCAAAGTATGGATTTATGGAATATAATCTTTTATCATGTCTCATAATTGGGTCGACTACCATTTCACTAAAAATCCATTTTAAATGTGGTGACTCGTATTCATTTTTATCATCATGAAAATGTGTATTCCATACAAAGAACCAGATAAAGTGAATGATCTCATGAAGAGCTGTTCCCAATGCTCCTTTTTCACTATTTAGATGAAAAATATCAAAACTAGTATCCTCTAAAAATCGAGGGCATATTGGATTCAATGTAATATTTGCTACCATATCGTTAAGCTTATCTGACAACGGAATCTCAAAGGCATCTTCTAAAGCTTTTTGAATGTCAACTGCATTGGCATCCCAATAATTTTGATAATCAATTACCTTTTTATCAAGCTCCTTAAAATTAATGGCTTCACTAAGATTCTCTCTCAAATATTCTCTACGTTTTGCCTCTGATAATGTATTAAACTTATTTTTATCTATTTTAGGATAAAAATAAAATAGAGAATCCGTCCAAAACTCACTATGAGTACCATCATGAAACGGCAGGATACTATCGATACTATATTCTAACTCAGGATTTATAAACTTTAATCTCATATTATCACTCCTTAAAATTCATTTATCCTATTTTACTTTTTTACAAATATACTGTCAATTATTACTAGAAATGAAACACTTTCTTAACTCCTAAGGCTTCAAGATAATAGCATTATTCCGCTGTATTTTCCTTCGGTCTAAGAAACATGCTATAAGTGCCATCAGCACACCTTCTATAACAAGTATTAAAATAATATTATTTCGTGCTGTGGCATAGACTTCAATTGTATATAGCTTCCTTGCCATAGATAAATATGCAAAGGCCAAACATCCTCCTGTAACATTAATAGTCAACAATGTACTATGGGAATTTCTATGCTTAACACTAAGCAATATCGTAACTACAAATATTATCATATGAATGAATGCAACTATCAAAAGCTGACGAGGGTAAAATGCCCCTAGCCTAGCTGCCAGCATTCCAAATGGGATTGTAGCATTTTCTAACCACTGTACGATTAAATATTCGATAATTATAATATAAAAGGTTAAAAACATCCCTAGACCGGTCATTGCAAAATCCCATCTAGTTTTCACTCTTTTTAAAGTAAATTTCGATAATATAAAATAAGTACCCAACGTCAAAAATGGTGATACCACATAATAAGTGCTCAAAGAGACGCCTTTATTATTACTTATACTAAATACCATTCCAATAGCAATAAAAGCAATCATTAATCCCAATATAAGAAGATTCTTGTCTATAACAAGGTTTTTAACATTTATCAAAAAATGATTCTCTTTTTTCTCCTCAACAGATACCATCTTCTCCGCTTCCATTCGATAGATACGCATAGTACAAGCACCGCATTCTATAATATGCTCCTTAATAAGTTTTTCTGATTCTTTTGAGCAATTGTTATTAACATAAGATGGTATTAGATCTTTTATTATTTCACAACTTAATTTCCCCATTTTTCATCCTCCCCTTTTAAATTCTCTCCCTGTATAAATGTTCACTAGTTCTCCCAATAGTTTTGTTCGAGAAGATAAAACTGCTGGATATCATTATATTTTAGCTGAGCTTCAAAATGATCAGATCCGGTTGCGTGAACAGCTGGCATACTCAGTACTATTCCGTCAGGTTTAAGAAAATAAGAAACATTACCCACTATACTAAAAGGGTCTACTGTTTGAGTATTGAGAACCTTGTCCAAATTAACCCCTATATAAACGTTTGAATATGAATTAACCTATGCACTAACGATATGATTTCGTCAATTGAACCTTCTTTGGCGAATTCGAAATTAATTCCTATTTCTTCCTCATTGCTTTGTTCGATTTTACTACAAATATCATTGATTAGCATAAAACTATTATAAAAGTCACTTAAAAATTCATTTACACCATAAACTTCAAATTTAAATGGTAATAATGTTGCAAAATCAAATTGTATCGCATCTTCCCTTTTCATCTTGGTTTCAACAAAAATATAATTTATATCAATTCCAATATCACACACTCTAGGTATCGTTATTACTGGGATTGGAAAGTATTCCTTAACCCAATCACCTTTTATGTCTTTAACCCAGTGATTATTATAATAGCCCTTAACAAATTCCAAGTTTTCAAGTTTTAACCTTTTTCGAAGCATATTTTCAATTATACATATTGGTTTATATACAGCGTTTAGTATTTCAATTGTATCCATACAGAAAATCCTCTTTCTAGCAATTCTTAATCGTACATAATAATAAATCCAATCTTTAATACACATTTACAACTATCTTTTTTAAAGCAAAAAGAGAAAAACTAGATATTTTCTAGGTTTTCTCTTCTAATTGAGAAACACAAGATAGAATTCTAACTCCTTCATACAATTTACCTTCACATTATGCTAATACACCAAAGATATACTTATTCTCCTTCAAGATAGTTTACTTCCGAATCTATTTTGAAAGATTTTTGCATATCACCAGCCAAAATACGCACTTTCCCTGTGCTTGGATAGATAACCACTTCCGACGAGCCTACTGTATGGACATCAAGGTAAAGAAGCGGCTCATTTGAATTATTGGTCAACATATGGGCGCCGTGTTCATTTGGCGGCATTACAATTACATCTCCTTCAGAAACTTCAATATCACCTTTTGGTGTTTTTAACGTAGCAGTCCCAGCAATTATATAAAATACTTCTTCATTACCAGTATGCTGATGATATGGATAATTACTTTTTCCCGGCTGTAACGTATAGAAATTGACACTTAGTTTTCCATCTCCGCTTCTGGATGGGGAAGTCACTTCACTTCTTTGAAATTCAAAAGATTGATTATGCTTACCATTTTGATCATAAATTTGATTCAAATTGACATCCCTGTATTGTGCTGTCTTTACATTTTTTATTTCTAGCTCTTGCATGATAACATACCTCTCAAAATACTAATAATGTTCAGTTTACTATCTAAAATAATAATTAATTTCACATCGGTTTAGAATTTACTTAATTATACATTTCCTGAAATAGGAAGTCAAATAATGTTTATGCTAGAACAGCGTTTCTATTTCTTATCTTGTACACATGTTTTACTAGAAAAAAATTCGCTAACCTTTGATTAATAAAGATTAGCGACCATTTTCATATGTATTGTATTTCTATTTACCTATTTAAAATCAGACCGAAAAATTGGAATTTGTCTAGTATCTGATTTATACCATCATCTAAATCATCCTGATACTACCATAAATATAATGTTTAAAACAATCAACAAATGCAGTACCATATGATAAAAATCTGGGATTAGTCGTTTATTACTCATTGGAATAATTCTAACTGTATTTTTAAAACACTTATTGTAACCTTTTAATTTTTTCTCAGTCACCCCAAAAATAGTATAAAACCAATGACAAAAAAATTGTACAACTATCCAAAACATTAGAATAACTAACAATGTCCATTTTCCCACTAAAGGATTCGTCAAGTACATAGCAATGCCCAGGCTATATAAACATAGCATAAAAAACTCTGCACTTTTTATTCCCATTCCTTCAACTAACATCCACTTTCCAAACTTATACGTAGAAATGCAGCCAAAAAACCATATCCATAATCCAAACAGCAAAATATATTTGAACAATTTAAATTTACCCCTGTCTATTCATATTCTACAGTCCTGCTATACCATTCTAAAATTAGTACTATAAATCACAATAATACCTACTTCCTTTTTCTGTTTTTTCATAAGGTAAAAAACCTACCTTCTCAAAGCATTTTCTTGAGCCAATATTGTAATCATATATCTCGTCTACATAAATGCGTTTATAACCTAAACTTTTTGCTCTTTCAACGAGTTTATTAATAACTCTTAATCCTATTTTTTTCCCACGACATAATCTCTCACCAATAACAATAGGCATATCATCCTTGCAAAATGTTACATCTCCAATAGGCTCGAATTGACCATCGTCCATATACTCAATAAAATATAACTCACCATTATTATTTAAATATTCATACATTCTTTTTAATCGTTCAATTGTATATGGCATATCTTTTCCATCTACTAATAGTAACGTCTCACTATCCTGATACCATTTAAGCGCAAACTCACATTTGCCATTGTATTTTATTAATCTAATTTCATCATCTACCAAAATGTATTCTGGCTGTTTCACTCCTAATATTGGCATTTTTTACCTCCTAAAATTTTATACAAATTCAAATTTCCACATGTTTTCAGCTCATCACAAGCCCGAAATTTGTCTCTATATGATATACCTATCTTCTCTTATCAAAATAGATGCAATGAAAAAAGAAAGAGGTTATCCACTTCCAATTTATATTCAATAATAGTGCAAACGTTTTTATGTAACTGTATTTAACTGGAACTCAATCTCATCGGATAATTGCAACTCATCAGATTAGTGTCTTGATGATAATGTGCTTTTTTACTTATCAGACAATTTACTCCATAGATAAATGGCATATATAACCATTATGACAGATTGTATTAGAATTACAATTACCTCTGTTGTTCCTTTAACCAATGAAATCCAATTCACAAAGTCATACATAGCATGCCAAATTATCACAAATACAATACTTTTCGTTAATAAAACTATTTCGGATGCAATAATACCAAATATTAGAGCATTTACTATGGTAAGCGCAGTCATGACAATTCCTACGCCTGAAAATGCCTGAGAAGCATGTACAACCGCAAAGAATACGGCAGATAAAATTACGGTTTGTTTTATCGAAAAACAAGTAATCAGTTTTTGCAGGATAATTCCCCTGAAATACATCTCTTCTGACAATCCAATTGCGATTGTAAAAAAGATTAAAGCAAAAATAACATGAACATCTTTATTTACACCTAAAAAAAGGAACCCTACTTTCGATACAATTAATGGTACAAAATATAACACAGTTTTTATACTACCTTTTTCTATTCCATTAAAACCGATTTGACCTAATCTCATTTTTGTAATCAACATAAAGAGTGCAGGTACTGTAAGTGACATCATCATAAAAATACCTTGTACCCAATAACTATTTAAGGTGTCCATATCATTTATGGTTACAATCACACCAGATACAACCGGAAAAATCATCAGAACAATTGAAAATATAAAGGCACTGAATACCGCCATTAATTTAGTATTTTTCATTTTATCACCTGTCATATTAATCTCCTGATATATATAATCCGAATGTCAAATTATTTTTATTGTTTCTAAAATAATAGCACCATATTTATCTATATAAACAAATAATTTCCAGTCAATTAGTGTACATATAGTTTTGGCATGTATCTCTTACACTTCATCAAATGGTGTATACTTCCGTCCATTCAGAGATAATTGAAATTCTGCATTCGTCTGTGAAATAAATAAAATAAACATTTTTCTCTTATGAAAGAAGTGTAGTTTCGGGGTGAAAGTCTCCATGAATAATTGTATTGTTTTTGCCAGTATTAAATCTTGTATAAATAAATATAGCATAGTGTCATATTTATGCTCTACTATTTATCGGCGTTTTCATCTGCACGCTGTTTTATTTTATAAAAAAAAGCCTGCTTACCTTCTGTATATTTTTTTCTGTCGTTGAAATATATCTTGAAAAGCTCTTGTTTTAATAATTCATATTCTTTTGCATATTCCGGATACGAACTTATAAAATCTCTAAACTTTATTTGGTCAAAAAATGCTCCAGTTTTTTTTCTTCATAACAATGTATATGTTGTAAAGAAACTTCTCCCTCACCTCTTAAAATAAAAAGATGCTTTCCAGTCACTACTTCTCCAAAATACTCATATCCGTTATCCTTCATTATTATGAAAACAGAGTCTGATAGAGCTTTAAAAACTATTGCGATGTCTAACATAGGTTTAGCCATTATACCTTTTATCGCAGTACTGCCTACATGTTGAATATCGACAACATTTTCACCGTGAATATTTGCAAGAGTCAGTTTTGTTTTCTCAAACCCCTCCGCCCATTGTTCGTCATGTTCTACTAAAAGAACTTTATATTTGGGGACCCCTATCTTAAAGTGTATACTTTCTTTTTAATTAAAATTTATTAAAATCATTTATTCACTTTAGAAAGGCACTAAATAATCTCAATGGCATGCGCGTATTCATGGGTACTCACCAGTAACAAAACAAAAAAACTCAAAAGCACCATATTTACTGATGTTTTTGAGGTAATTTAGTAAGCACGAGACGGGATTCGAACAGCTCCCCGAACACAAATATTGATAAATAGGAGGTTTGCAGCTTCTGTTATTTATCTGCACACATTCTTGCACACATGGGATGCGTGCATTTTTTATACCTTTTAATTATCATTATTCACTTAGATTGTTATTTAGTTTCATCCCTAACCAAATTAGTACACTTGGAACTATAGTAAAAAGCAATAAATAATATGAACTATCTATGTTAAAAACAGCCATAAAAGGAAATGAATATGCATTATAAAGACAATAAGGTGCCCAATTTACATTTTGACTGACGTCTAGAGTACCATTAGATAAAAAATAAGTAAGTATCCATAGAAAAATTCCAATAATAGAGACTATACAAACGCTAAGTCTCTTTCGCGTCAAATCCCATTTTAAACATATTTTCCCTGACATGAAATATGCAAACGCAGCTCCTAGCAAAATAATAACTGCTGTTATTTTACTTGCTATGCCGTAAGCCAATTGACTATCATCAAGTGCGCTCATATTATTAATAATAAAAGTAAATATAAAAAATGAAATAAAACTAATAATACCATGTATAAGCAGAGCTATAAATCCATTTTTAAACATAGTTCTCATTTCTCCTTATGACTAATTCTCTGTTGCAAACTAATTTAAATTTAGCCAAAGCATATTTACATAATTATACATTTTCAAATATAAGAAGTCAATCGACATATCTAAAGTAGACACCAAATTACTGTTTATGCAGGTGAACGGTGAAAGAATGATGAACAGAAGCTTTAATTACTGGCTATCGAAGCATTTTAGAGATATCAGAATCACCTACAAGAGCAGCCATTGCATCTGAAGAAACTTTGCCAATCGGTTATTCCCAAAAGAAATGTCTTTGACGGAAATTAGTGAATATCTTGGTCATGAGGATAACCTTTTTGGCGTCAGACAGTGCTGCACAGATTATTTTTAGAAATAAAAAAAAAGGAAAGCTTGATTTTACTAGCTTTCCTACCTTCTCAATGAAGCACGAGACGGGATTCGAACAAATCCCCGCACACACAAATACTGATAAATAGGAGGTTTGCGGCTTCTGTTATTTATCTGCACACATACTTGCACACATCAGATGTGTGCTTTTTTCTTGAGTTTTATTTAGCTTAATTCGCATTAGTGTAAGATTGTAAATTAAGTACTTTTTCTTAATTCAGATATTATAAGGAATATTGGTAAAAGAAATAATACTCCCCATATTATCCAAGCTAATAAATCAAATCATGTAGTTCTACATAGAGTTGATTAAATAATTTATTTTGTTCAACCCATAATCCTATTCGCAATTGTAAACTAATACAAGGCAACTCACCACTACAAATTGGAATTTGCCGCCATCAATTCTTATACCAAACTCTCTTCATCCGCTGGACGATGCTGTGGCAACGTAATATACCATCGCACCCCAAATTTATCCATTACAACAGTTGCTAATGGACTCCAAGGAAATG